>JAHEFX010000041.1 GCA_024639975.1 bacterium | reverse complement strand
GCGCAGGACGGCTGCGGGATGAAAGGTGGGGATGAGCGTCCCGCGCCACCACGGGTAGACGGTGCCGCGCATGCGGGTGATCCCGGTCTCGGTCCGCAACAGCAGCTTCGTGGCGAAGTTCCCGAGCGTCATCACCACCTCGGGGGAGACGAGCTCGATCTGGCTGCGAAGGTATCCCTTGCAGGCGTCGATCTCTGCCGTTCGAGGGTTGCGATTGCCCGGCGGGCGGCACTTCAGAACGTTGGCGATGTAGACGTCGGAGCGCTCCAGACCGATATCCCCGATCAAGGTGGTGAGCAGCTTGCCTGCCCGACCGATGAATGGCTCGCCGCCGAGGTCCTCGTCGCGACCCGGAGCCTCGCCGACGAACATGAGCCGGGCATCGACCGTGCCGACGCCGAAGACGACGCTGTTCCTTGTCTCGGCGAGCTCGCACGCCGTGCACCCGAGCGCCTCCTCGCGGAGGGCGGCGTGCACCTCGGCGGTGCTCATGCCTCGACCAGTTCGCCGGTCTGGACCGCCCAAAGGTCCGCGTAGGTGCCCTTTGATGCGACCAGCTCGTCGTGGGTGCCCTCTTCGACGACCTCGCCCTCCTCGACCACGTAGATCCGGTCGGCATCCCTGATGGTGGAGAGCCGATGTGCGATGACGATCGTCGTCCGGTCCTTCGTGATGCGGGCGAGTGACCGTTGGATGGCGGCCTCGGTCTCGTTGTCGACCGAGGAGGTGGCTTCGTCGAGGACGAGCACCTCGGGATCGGCGAGGATCGCCCGGGCGATAGAGATGCGCTGGCGTTGGCCGCCCGAGAGCTTCTGACCCCGCTCGCCGACGATCGTGGCGTAGCCATCGGGTAGGCCGATGATGAAGTCATGTGCCTCGGCGGCCCTCGCGGCAGCCTCGATCTCGGTCGGGGACGCACCCGGCCTGCCGTAGGCGATGTTCTCCTCGACGGTTCCCTGGAACAGGAAGACATCCTGGCTGACCAGGCCGAGGTGGCTCCGGAGCTCGTGGAGCGAGGCTTCCTCGATCGGAGTCCCGTCGAGACGGATGGTGCCGGCCGCCGGCTCATAGAGCCGCAGCAGCAGCTTGACGATCGTCGACTTCCCCGATCCGGTTGGTCCCACGATGGCGATCTCGTCCCCGGCATCGGCGCGCAGGCTGACGCCGTGCAGGACTTCGGTTCCGGACGAGTAGGCGAAGCGGACGTCGTCGAACTCCACGGCGCCCACGACGTTGCCCAATGTCGTGTCGCCGCCGACGATCGACGGTCGGGCGTCGACCACATCCAGCGTCCGGTTGGTCGAGGCCATGGCTCGCTGGTAGAGGTCCATCGTCTCGCCCAATCGGGTGAGCGGCCAGAGGAGGCGCTGGACCAGGTACATCATCATGGCGTAGGTGCCCGGGGAGATCGCCCCGTCGATCGCCCGCAGGCCGCCGAGAGCGAGGGTGGCCAGGAATCCGACGAGGATCGCGATCCTGATGAGCGGCGTGAACGCAGACGAGAGCTTGATCGCGGAGCTGTTCGACTGGCGATAGTCCTCGCTCACGTCGGCGAGTCGTTCTTCCTCCCGGGACTCCCCGGTGAATGCCTTGATGATCGTGATGCCGCCGATGTTGTTGGCGAGGAGTGCCGAGACGTCGGCAGCCCGCTCGCGGACGGCGGCGTACCTCGGTTCGAGGCGGCGCTGGAACCGGAACGACCCCCAGAGGATGATCGGGATCGGCAGGAACGCCACCCAAGCCACCGACGGGTCGATGATCAGGAAACCGCCACCGATGACCAGCACCGTGGTCACGAGCTGCAGCAGCTCGTTGGCACCGATGTCGAGGAACCGCTCGAGCTGGTTGACGTCGTCGTTCAGGACCGTGAGCAGGTCACCGGTCGAACGGTCCTCGAAGTACTCGAGGTCGAGGTGCTGGAGGCTCGCGTAGGCATCCTGGCGGATGTCGTGTTGGATGGTCTGGGCGAGGTTCCGCCAGCCGACCTTGAAGAGGTACTCGAAAGCGGACTCCGCAGCCCAGATCGCTGCACTGATGCCAACGAGGGCCACGAGCTGCTCACGCTGGGTCTCCCAGCCGAACGCCCCGAGCCACCGCGACATGAGTCCCGAATCGCCGGCGACGACCACGTCCAGGGCCGCGCCGATGAGGAACGGGGGAGCGAGGTCGAAGAGCTTGTTGAGGATCGACCAGACCGTCGCCGCCCACATACGGCCCCGGTGTGGGGAGGCATAGTCGAGGAGGCGTTGAAGGGGGTGGCTCGGTTCGGGCATCGGGCGAGCGTAGGTCGGGCGGTGCTACTGCGCGCGTCCGCCTCAGTCCTTGATGTACGGGATCCCGTCGGCCGCCGGTGGCCTCGTGCGGCCGACGACGCCCGCCACGACGATGATCGTGACGATGTAGGGGACCATGAACAGGAACTCCGACGGGATGCCGGTGTTCAGGATCGCAACCTTCTGTTGCACCGCACGCGACAGCCCGAACACCAGGCCTGCGCCGAGCGCGCCGATGGGTAGCCAGCGCCCGAAGATCATGGCTGCCAGGCCGATGAAACCGATACCGCCGGTCATGTTCTCCTCGAAGCGTGCCACCTGGGCCAGCCCGAGGAAGGCTCCGCCGAACCCGGCGATCATGCCGCCGAGGATGACGTTGCGGTACCGCACCCAGTAGACGTTGATTCCTGCCGTGTCGGCTGCCTTCGGGTGCTCGCCGACCGAGCGGGACCGGAGGCCCCAACGGCTGTAGAAGAGTCCGTAGTGGATCCCGAACACGAGCAGGAACATGCCGTACACGAAGTAGGTGTGGTCGAAGAACATGGCGCCCAGCACGGGAATGTCGGCGAGGAAGGGGATGCGGATGGCCGGGATGCGCTCGGGCGCGTTGAGGGTCTGGATCTCCGACAGGATGCGTGCCGACATCAGTGAGGTGAGACCCAGCGCCAGGAAGTTGATGACCACACCGGCGATGATCTGGTCGACCTGGAATCGGATCGACAGCCAGGCGAGCAGCCAGCCGAGCAGGGCGCCGACGGCCACGCCACCCAAGACGCCGGCGGCCGTCCCGAAAGCGCTGCTCAGGACCACTGCGGCGAAGGCTCCGGCGAGGAGCTGGCCCTCGATGCCGATGTTGACGACGCCCACCCGCTCGCACATGAGCCCGGTCAGGGCGCCGAATACCACCACCACGGAGAGGACGACCGTGGAACGGAGCATGCCGACCAGCGAGAACTGGCTGCCGGCGGCGGCCCAGGCGAGGAATGCCATGACGAGGAGGAGGAAGCTGATCGCCAGCGACAGGTTCGTGTACTGCAGCGCCCGACGGGTCAACCGCCAGCCGCCGAGGCCGGCGACGATCACCCCGATGATCATGGAGAACTGCCTCGGGTCGACGACCCAGGCGAGGCCTTGCACGGTGTCGGTCTGGAGTGACAGGTTGAAGGTGGCCTGCAGACCGGGCTCGACGCCGAGGCCGAACTGCCAGAAGATGTAGGCGCCGAGTGCGATGAGGACCGCGCCGATGATGGTCGAGCGCTTCTCCTCGGGGGTCGCCCGGACGTGGATCATGTCGTTCGGGTTCGCCGTGGCGGTCATGCGCCCCAGCCCCTCGTCACCTGGTCGGCTGCCTCACCGCCATGCTCGACCCGGAACACGGCCCGGACCAGCTCCGGTGCAGCGATGAACATGATGATGAGCGCCTGCATGACGATCACGAGGTCGACCGAGACGCCGGCGGCCGCCTGCATCGTGCGTCCGCCGGCGATGAGGGCGCCGAACAACAGGCCCGACCAGAGCACGCCGTAGGGGTGTGATCTGCCGAGCAGTGCCAGTGCGATGGCATCGAAGCCGATCGTGCCGGGGAATGATTCGCTCACCCGGTACGGCGGGAGCCCGAGGGTCATCGTGGAACCGGCCACGCCCGACAGCGCCCCGGACACGAACATGACGAGCGTGATGAGCACCGCCACGTTCATCCCGGCATAGAGGCTGGCACCGGGTGAGGAGCCGACCGCGCGGAACTCGAAGCCGGTGGTCGATCGGTAGAGGAGCCACTGGATGAAGAACACGGCGCCGATCGCGATGAAGAGCCCGATGTTGACGCGGAACTCATCGCCGAAGATGGTCGGGAGCTGAACCGATTCGGGGAGGGGACTCGATTGGGGGATGTTCGACCCCTCGTCCTGGAACGCAGAGGTCTTGAGTGCCCACAGGACGAAGAACCCCGCGATGAAGTTGAGCATGATCGTCGTGATCACCTCGTGGGCGCCGGTCTTGGCCTTCAGCAACCCGGCGAGGCCGCCCCACAACCCGCCGCCGACGATGGCGGCCAGGATCGCCAGGGGTATGTGGAGGTAGGACGGCAGGGTCACGTGGAGGGCGATCCATGTGGCGAAGAGGCCACCGACGAACATCTGGCCGGTTGCGCCGATGTTGAACAGGCCCGCCTGGAAGCCGATGGCGACGGCGAGACCGGCGAGGATGAGGGGTGTTGCGGTGAAGAGGGTCTCCGAGATGCCACGAACGGATCCGAAGGCCCCGGCGAACAACTCCCGGTAGGCGACCCAGACGCCTTCGAACATGTCGCCGATCGCGGCACCGGCGTCGGTTCCCATCAGCTGCCAGGCGTCGACGTCGGTGAGCATGATGATGACGGCGCCCACGAGGAGCGCGAGCACGAGCGCGAGCGATGGAAGCAGGAGCGCCCGTCTTGCGCTCTCGCCCACACCGGTGATGCGCTGCATGAGGCTCGGTCCGGGGTCGCCGACGTCGTCCGGTGGGACGTCCGGCTGGTCACTCATCGTTGCCTCCCGAACCCAGCATCGCCAGGCCGATCTCGGTGGTCGAGGTCGTGGTCGGGTCGAACTCCCCGACGATCCGGCCCTCGAACATCACAAGGACACGATCCGAGAGCGCCATCACCTCATCGAGTTCGGAGGAGACGACGAGAATGGCCTCGCCGGCGTCCCGCTCCTCGACGATACGGGCGTGGATGTACTCGATGGAGCCGACGTCCACGCCGCGGGTCGGTTGCGAGGCGATCACGAGCTTGACGCCCCGGTCGAACTCCCGGGCGACGATCACCTTCTGTTGGTTGCCGCCGGACAAGGTCGAGACCGGTGCGTCGACGCGTTTCGCCTTCACGTCGTACTCGCGTACCAAGCGCTCCGCAGCGTCGGTGGCGACACCCCAGTCCATCCGCACGCCGCGGGAGTACGGGTGGTCGTAGTAGGAGTCCAGGACCATGTTCTCGGCGATGGTGAAGGCCATGACGAGCCCGCTCTCCTGGCGATCCTCGGGAACGTGGGCCACGCCGAGGTGGTGCATCTGCCTCGGGGTGAACTCGGTGACGTCCACGCCGCCCACCCGGATGTTTCCCATCAGCGCCGGGCGCATGCCGGTGATCGCCTCGACGAGCTCCGTCTGCCCGTTGCCCTGCACACCGGCGATCCCGACGATCTCACCGGCGTGTACCGAGAGAGAAAGGTCTTCGACGGTCCGTTGTCCCCGGTCGTCGAGGACGACGAGCCGATCGACGGACAGGACCTCGTCCTTTGGCTCTGCGGGGTCCTTGGACACGACCAGGTCGACCGGGCGACCGACCATCATCTCGGCCAAATGGGACTGCGTCGTGGCCTTCGGGTCTGCTTCACCGACGGACTTGCCGTCGCGGAGCACGACGATCCGGTCGGCGACCTCGATCACCTCGTTGAGCTTGTGCGTGATGAAGATGACTCCCCGGCCATCCTCTTTCAAGCCACGCACGATCGCGAAGAACTCCTCGACCTCTGGTGGAGTGAGGACTGCGGTGGGCTCGTCGAAGATGATGTACTTGGCGTCGCGAATCAGGACCTTGATGATCTCGACCCGCTGTTGGACGCCCACCGGGATGTCCTCGACCATGGCATCGGGGTCGACGGCGAGGTTGTAGCGGTTCGAGATGTCGTTGACCAGGCGACGAGCTTCCTTCTGGTTGATCCAGCCGACACCGTTCGTGGGCTCGAGCCCGAGGATGACATTCTCCGCCACGGAGAAGACCGGCACGAGCATGAAGTGCTGGTGGACCATCCCCAGACCGGCTGCGATCGATGCGCCGGGACTGCCGAACTCGAGCGGCTTGCCGTCGATCACGACCTCCCCCTCATCGGGGGTGTAGAGACCGAACAGCACGTTCATGAGGGTGGTCTTGCCGGCTCCGTTCTCGCCGAGCATCGCGACGATCTCACCCTCGCCGACGGAGAGGCTCACGTCGTCGTTGGCAAGCACGTTGGGGAACCGTTTGGTGATCCCGGTCAGTTCCAGTGCCACCTAGGTGCCTTGCCTCTCAGCCATGGGCGGGACCCTACATGAGAAGGGGCCCCTGCCAGTGGCAGGGGCCCCTTCGGGTCAGTGGTTCGATTCGTGATCAGCCGGCGCCGACGACGAACTTCTCCCAGTCGATGGTTCCCTCGGCGATGTCGACGAGGATCTGCTCCACCTCGGCGGCGAGCTCGGCTGGAACCCGGTCCTCCCAGGCGTGGTACGGGGCCAGGCCGATCGCACCGTTCTCGAGGTTGCCGACCGAGCTGGAACCGCCGGTGGGGGCACCGGAGGCGTGGGCTTCGATCGAGCGCTGGACCTGGATGTCGATCCCCTTGAGGATCGTCGTCAGCCAAAGGTCCATGTACTCGCCGGGCATGGCCTCGACGGCGTCGGCGTCGACGCCGATGAGAGCGCCTTCGATGCCGCGGTCCTGGATGGCGGTACCGCACGGCAGGTTGATGGCGCCACCGACGGGGAGGATGATGTCCGCACCCTCGTCGAGCTGGCTCTCACAGGTCGCGCGGACCTGCGGGTCGGCCGGGTCGAACGTGCCGGTGAAGGCGCCGTCCTGTGCCTCGACATCCCAGCCGATCACGCGGACGTCAGCGCCCTTGACCTCGTTGTAGTGCGCAACGCCCCGGGCATACCCATCCAGGAAGATGGAGACGGTCGGGATGTTCACACCGCCGTACGTGCCGACGATGCCGGTCTGCGTCATGCCTGCGGCGAGGTAGCCGGCAGCAAACGCGCCTTCGTCGGTCTGGTACTCGAGGCCCGTCACGTTGTCGCCGAGCGAACCGAAGTCGATGATCGTCCACTGGACGTCGGGGTTGTCGGCTGCGAACTGGGCGGTCGTGTCGGCCAGCTTGAATCCCGAGGTCACGATGTGCTCGGCACCCTGTGCGAGGCAGGTCTCGACGTGCGGCTGGTAGTCGGCCGCGCTGGTGGACTCGAGCACGATCGGGTCGGCTGCGACGGCACCGGTGGCGAGGGCATCATTGACGCCCTTCCAGCCGGAGGCGTTGAAGCTGCGGTCGTCCACGCCGGCATCGTCGGTGACGAAGCAGGTGGCGACGGCCGTGAACTCACCCATGGCCTCGGTGGTCGTGGTCTCTCCCGGGGCCTCGGTCGTCTCCGACGCTGCCTCGGTCGTGGTGGTCTCATCCGGGGCCTCGGTCGTCTCCGACGCTGCCTCGGTGGTGGTCGTGTCGTCCGAGTCGCCGCCGCAGGCCGCAAGGACCAGGGCGAGTACGGCGAGAAGGGCGACCACGCGCGTAAATCGAGTCACGCTTGTATTCCTCCATGAAGTGGGTATGGACAGGGAGCCCTGTCGGGCTGAAACGCTAGTACCGGATTCGGAACTGCGCACCCGGGCGGAGTCGGATGCCCACCTCTAGCCTCCCACCCGTGACCGTCGACCCCGACCGCCGGGTCCCGACCTGGGCCCTCACCCTTGCCTTCCTCGTGGCCGCCTACGTGGCTGCCCAGATGCTGGCGGACATCACCTCGCTGCGGATCCTCGACGTCGCCGGCTTCAGCGTCGACGGCGGGACCCTCGTCTACCCGCTGACCTTCACGCTGCGCGACCTCATCCACAAGGTCGGCGGCGTTCGTGCGGCCCGGATGGCGATCTTCACCGGTGCGGGCGTGAACCTCGTGATGGTCGGGCTCTTCTGGCTGGTCGGCGTCCTACCGCCGGATCTCTCGGTCGGGATGCAGGAGGAGTTCGGTGACCTCCTGTCGCCGGTCCTGCGGATCGTCATCGCTTCGATCGTGGCCGAGGTCGTCGCCGAACTGCTCGACACGGAGGCCTACCGGCATTGGGTCAGGCGGGTGGGCGAGCGCCACCAGTGGGGTCGGGTGCTGGTCTCGAACGCCGTGGCGATACCCGTCGACTCGGCGCTCTTCGTGGTGATCGCCTTCGCCGGCGCCCTGCCGCCCGAGGTCGTGTTCTCCATCTTCTGGGCCAACGTCATCCTGAAGTTCGCCGTATCGGTGCTCTCGGTACCGCTCATCTACGTCGTGAAGCCGGGGGAGCGGTACCGGGTCCCCGAGGACTCCTGATGCGTGCCGATGTGTCGACCGGCCGGCTCCACCCCGGCCAGATCGAGACAGGCCGCTTTCCGGTGGTCGGCGAGCGGCACCCATCGCCGGAAGCGCTCGATCTGGACGCCTGGCGGCTGGAGGTCGGGGGCCTCGTCGAGTGCCCGCTGTCCCTGGGATACGACGAACTGATCGCCCGCGCCGGGCACGAGCTCGTCGCCGACATCCATTGCGTGACCTCCTGGTCGCGGCTGGGGATGACGTTCACCGGCCTGCCCCTGGGTGGCCTGCTGGCGGAAGCGGGCGTGGCCGACGGCGCAGCTTTCCTCCGATTCGAGGCCTACAGCCCGCGCCTGCACGACACGTCGGTACCGATCGAGCTCCTCGACGAGATCTGGCTCGTCCACGGTGCCGACGGGCAGCCGCTCTCGATCGAGCACGGTTGGCCCCTCCGCACCCTGCTGCCGAGTCGGTACTTCTACAAGAGCCTCAAATGGGTCCATCGGATCGAGCTCGTCGCCGAGGACCGTCTGGGCCACTGGGAGCGGGAGTCGGCCTATCACAACGTCGGCGACCCGACGACGGGACGGCAGCGGTTCACCACCGGGTCGCTCGACCCCCGCCAGAAGGAGCGATTCCTGACCGCCGATGACTACGCCAAGTACCGGCGCCGGCCGCTGATCGGCTTGGACCTTCGTGCCTGGAGGCCTGCCACCAAGGTCCTGTGCGAGCTGGCTCTCAAGGACTGTGACCTCCGGGGCGTTGACCTGTCGGGAACCGACCTGCGTCGGGCGAATCTCTCGCTCTCGAACCTGTCCGGAGCCGACCTTTCAGGTGCCGACCTCTCGGGAGCCGATGTCGAAGGAGCCGACTTCAGCGGCGCCGACCTCACCGACGCGAACCTGTCGCACTCGTACCTCACGGCCGCCCGGTTCGAGGGGGCCGCGACCGAGGGTGTTCTGCTCGAGGGAGCGATGGGCGTCCTCGAGTCCCAACGTTCCCACTTTCCCGGTTGAACCCAGGGTTCTGGGACCGCTCGGAGCGGACGGCCGGCCCGCGGTTCGAGTGGCAAGCGGAAGGAGAACCCTGGGTTGGAATTCGGGGCGGCGCAGCAAGGGGAGGCCGGTACCCTTCCGCCCCTATGGCGAAGTACGACCACCGATCGATCGAGCAGGTCTGGCAGGAGCGCTGGGAGGCCGAGGGCCTGTACCGCTCGGAGGTCGACTGGTCGCGACCCAAGCACTACGCGCTGACGATGCTGCCCTACCCGTCCGGCGACCTGCACATCGGCCACTGGTACGCCATGACCCCGTCCGACGCCCGGGCCCGGTTCATGCGCATGCAGGGCTACAACGTCCTCTTCCCGATGGGCTTCGACTCGTTCGGGCTGCCGGCCGAGAACGCCGCGATCCAGCGCAACATCCACCCGGCGATCTGGACGGCCGGGAACATCGAGCGCATGCGGACCCAGATGCGGACCATGGGCTGCATGTTCGACTGGGAGCGAGAGGTCGCCTCCTCGGACCCGGGCTACTACCGCTGGACCGAATGGTTCTTCGCCGAGTTCGCCCGCAACGGCGTCGCCTACCGGGGCGAGGCCACGGTCAACTGGTCCGAGACGCTCCAGACCGTGCTCGCCAACGAACAGGTCATCGACGGCAAGGACGAGCGCACCGGCCAGCCGGTCGTGCAGCGGCGCATGGAGCAGTGGTTCTTCAAGATCACCGACTATGCCGACGAGTTGCTCGACTTCGGAAGCATCGACTGGCCCGAGTCCATCAAGCTGATGCAGCGCAACTGGATCGGCCGTTCCGAGGGCGCCCACGTCGACTTCGCAGTCCCATCCGGATCGACGATCCGCGTCTTCACCACCCGACCCGACACGCTCTGGGGCGCCACGTTCATGGTGCTCGCCCCCGAGCACGAGTTGGTCGACGAACTGACGTCCGATGAGCAACGCCCGGCCGTTGAGGCCTATCGCGCCGAGACGGCTGCACGCACCGAGCTGGAACGCCTGGAGGACGAGGGCAAGACGGGTGTCTTCACCGGCGGCTACGCCACGAACCCGGTCAACGGTGAGCAGGTCCCGGTCTGGATCGCCGACTACGTCCTCATGGGCTATGGCACCGGAGCGATCATGGCCGTGCCCGCCCACGACCAGCGGGACTTCGAGTTCGCCCACGCCCACGGTCTGACCATCGCACCGGTCATCACACCCGAGGGCGCCGAGCCGCTCGACGGTGGTGCGATGGAAGCGGCCTACGTCGGCCTCGGAACCATGTCGGCCTCGGGGCCGCTGGACGGCGTGCCCACCAATCTCGAGAAGGGCCGGGCGAACCCCTCCGTCGCCGCCGCCATCGACTGGCTGGTCGAGAACGATGCCGGCGAGGAAGCCGTCAACTACCGCCTCCGTGACTGGCTGATATCCCGTCAGCGATACTGGGGGAGCCCGATCCCGGCGGTCTACGACGAGGACGGCGAGATCGAGATCCTCGCCGATGACCAACTGCCGGTCGTGCTGCCCGACGACGTCGAGTTCTCCTCCGGGCGCAGCCCGCTGACGACGCACCAGCCGTTCCTGGAAGCAGCTACCCGTGACAACCGCCCCGCTCGCCGGGAGACGGACACGATGGACACGTTCATGTGCTCGTCCTGGTATCAGTACGGGTACCTCAGCCCGGGCTTCGACGGCGCGCCGTTCGACCCCGAGGAAGCCGCCTACTGGCTCCCCGTGGACCAGTACACCGGTGGTGCCGAGCACGCCGTGATGCACCTGCTCTACACGCGCTTCTTCACGAAGGCCATGCGGGACCTGGGTCACTTCGACACCGCCGCCGAGGCGATGCGTGCCCACGGACGCGATCCGGAGGGGGCGTTCGACGAGCCGATGCGCGCCCTGCGCAGCCAGGGCCAGATCCTCGGCGAGGAGCGCCCGGGCGACTCCGTCGCCATCTGGGGTGAGCCCGACGGTGACGGCTGGATCGCTTCACGGGTCGTGGTGGTCGACGGTGAGGGCCCCGCCGATGCAGCGTTGGCGGGCGAGCTTCGCCGACGCACCGAACGCACGATGCAGGTCGCCGGACCCGACGGGCCCGTTCGGGTGGAGGTCGCCGAAGACGCGACGGTCGAGATCCCCTCGATCCCGGGCGAGAACGACGTCACCCAGCTCAAACACCACCTCGAGATCCAGCGGATGTCGAAGTCGAAGGGCAACGTGGTGAACCCCGATGTCCTGGTGGACCAGTACGGGGCGGACACCGTCCGCACGCACCTGATGTTCGGCTACGACTGGGAGAAGGGCGGCCCCTGGGACAGCCAGACCATCACTGGGTCGCACCGCTTCATCCAGGACGTGTGGCGCCTGGGGATGGAGGCCTACGAGCCAGGAGCGAAGGCGGGGGAAGGCGACCGTGCCCTGCGCCGCGCCGTCCACCAAACGATCGCCAAGGTGGGACACGACTTCGAGAGCTTCGCCTTCAACACCGGTCTGGCCGCCCTCATGACCTTGCGCAACGAGATGCTGGCTGCCCGGAAGTCCGGGTCCGTGACCGCCGAAGTCTGGGGTGAAGCGCTCGAGTCCCTGCTGTTGATGCTGGCGCCCGTGGCTCCCCACATGACCGAGGAACTGTGGCGTCGCAGCCACGAAGGCTCGATCCACGCGGCTGCGTGGCCGACCTTCGACGAGGAGGCGGCCGCCGAGGACACCATCCGTTTGGTCGTCCAGGTCAACGGCAAGGTGCGCGACCAGATCGACGTGCCGGCGGATTCGAACGATGCGGACCTCGAAGCCACGGCGCTCGCGTCACCGCGGGTAGCCGAGTGGACGGACGGCAAGACGGTCCGGAAGGTCATCGTCGTCCCGGGCCGCCTCGTCAACGTCGTCGCCAACTAGCCATGACGGTCGCCGACCTCCTCACCGAGGATGAGCGGCGACTCCTGCTGGAGCTCGTCCCTTCGGTCGATCCTCGGCGGGTGACGGCCGGGTGGCTCCCGGCGTGGGCCCGTCGTGGGGGTGGGATCGGCGCCCTGGCGGTTGCCTGGCCGGGCGTGGTCTGGTTGTCACCGAAGGCGCATGGATTGCCCCGCAGGAGCTTCGTGGCGCTCCTCGCGCACGAACTGACCCACCTGCGCCAGATGCAGTCCGGCTTCGTGGGATTCCTGTCGGCCTACGCCGTCACCTACCTCGTGGGCAGGGCCAAGGGACGGTCCCACCTGGAGGCCTATTCGGAGATCCCCGCCGAGCGCCTCGCCCGCGAGGTCCAGGCCAAGGCGCTCGGACCCCGCTAGGAACTCATGTCCAAGAGGTCCTTCATCTGGCTGTAGATGAGGTGGGTGGCGCGCTTCGGTGCGACGCGGTTGGCCAGGTTCATCATCTTCGAGTCGCCCCCCACATAGATGTGGAGGCGGTCGGACTCGATGCCGTCGAGGATGATCTCCGCCGCCTCCTCCGGTGAGGTCGACTTGCGGTTGGCCGCGGCCTCGGCCATCTCCTCCTCGCTCATCCCCATGTCCACACCGGAGTTCGCCCCGATGTCGGTGGAGACGGCACCCGGGAAGACCACCGAGACACCGACGTCGGTCTCCAGCAGCTCCGCGTAGAGGCCCTCGCTCATGAGCTTGACCGCCGCCTTCGTGGCGCCGTAGATGGTCTGGCCGGGAACCGGCAGGAAGCCACCCATGCTGGACACGTTCGTGACGTGGGCTTCCGGTCGGGCCAGCAGGAGTGGCAGGAACGCCTTGATGACGTGCACGGTCCCCCAGAGGTTCACGTTCACGACCCGCTCGATGTCCTCGTAGTCGAGGTCCGCCAACCGCACGAACGGCTGGATGATGCCGGCGACGTTGACGGTGCCGTCGACGGAACCGAAGCGATCGACGACCTGTCCGGCGAGGCGTTCGACCGCTGCTCGGTCGGTGATGTCCACGACGAAGGTCGCAAGGCGGTCCCCGGCGTCGGCGAGCGCCGTCGTCTCGTCCAAGCTTTCCTGGCGGATGTCGACGGCCGCCACCCGGGCGCCCCTGCGCAGTGCTTCGAGCACCACCTGCCGACCGATGCCATTGCCACCGCCGGTCACCACCAACGTCTTGTTCTCGAGCTTCATACCAACCTCCAGG
Source organism: bacterium (assembly GCA_024639975.1). Classification (GTDB taxonomy): domain Bacteria; phylum Actinomycetota; class Acidimicrobiia; order Spongiisociales; family JAENVV01; genus JAHEFX01. The sequence continues at coordinate 3,949 of JAHEFX010000041.1, read as the reverse complement.
TCTCAGACTACGACAATGTCCTCGATGCCTTCCTCGGGCTCGGGCCAGTCCAGGTCGAGCCCTCCGAGGGTGTCGAGCAGGATCCGGGAGACGACCAGGTTCCGGAACCACTTGCGGTCCGCCGGCACCACGTACCAGGGGGCGTGGTCCGTCGACGTCCGGGAGATCGCTTCCTCGTAGGCCGCCATGTAGTCGGGCCAGAGCTTTCGCTCGTCGAGGTCACCCGAGCTGAACTTCCAGCGCTTGTCGGGCCGGTCGATCCGAGCTTGCAGGCGCTCGGCCTGCTCTTCGAACGAGACGTTGAGGAAGCACTTGACGATCGTGGTCCCTTCGTCGGCCAGCAGCCGTTCGAAGTCGTTGATGTGGTCGTAGCGCTTTCGCCAGCTTTCCTCGGGCACCAGCGAGCGCACACGCACCACCAGGACGTCCTCGTAGTGGGAGCGGTTGAAGATGGCGATCTCGCCGTTCCCCGGCACCTGGGAATGGACGCGCCAGAGGTAGTCGTGGGCCAGTTCCCGCTCTGACGGCTTCTTGAACGGGGCCACCCGGACTCCGATCGGGTCGACGGCACCGAACACGTGGCGGATCGTCGAATCCTTCCCGGCTGTGTCCATGGCCTGCAGGACGAGGAGGACCCGGTGGCGACCGTCGGCGTAGAGGTGCTCCTGGAGAGCATCCAAACGATGGGACTGGTCCCTGATCAGGGCCTTCCCCTCGGCTTTCGAACCGGTGAAGTCGGCGAGGTCGCGGGGGTCGTGATCGGCCAGGTCGACTCCCTGGCCGGGGGGAACACGAAAGCGGGAGATGTCGATCATCGATCGGACGCTATTCGAGTCGATGGGGGCCTTCCATCGACGGGCTCGGTCTGGTATTCCGGGGTTGGCGAGGTCGGCGGGTCGGGAGGCCCATGGAACAGCGCGCCCTCTTCGCCATCTGGGTCGGCCTGGCCGCCCTCGTCGGCGTGTCCGCCTTCCTCATGGGTGGTCGCACGCTCGAGTCGACCGAGAGCTCCTTCGTTGTCGCGCCGGACCCGTCGCCAGGCGTCGAGACCATCACCGTGCACGTGGCCGGAGCTGTATCGAGGCCGGGTCTCGTCTCGCTCGACCCCGGGTCCCGGGTCGCAGACGCCGTTGCGGCGGCTGGTGGGGCCACGGTCGATGCCGACCTCGCGGCGGTCAATCTCGCCGAACCGGTCGACGACGCCGGCCAGGTCGTGGTACCGACCGTGGGGGAGGGGGGCACCCCGGCCGGCGACGGGCGGGTCCGGGTCAACTCGGCAACCGCTGACGACCTTGCCACCCTCCCCGGCATCGGGCCCGTCCTCGCCCAAAGGATCGTCGAGCATCGGGACGCTGAGGGCCGATTCGAATCTGTCGAAGACCTGCTCGACGTGTCCGGCATCGGTGAGCGACTCCTCGCCGGGATGCGGGACCGGATCGCGGTTCCGTGAACGATCCGATCGGCTGGACGGCGATCGCCGGTGCGGCGGCGATCTGGGTCGGCGTGGCCGGTGGTGCCGACCAGCGAATGCTCTGGGGGCTCCTTCCGCTCGCCCTGCTCGCCTTCGTCATCCGGGGACCCGGCCTCGTCGCGGTCGTCTGCCTCGGCGCCGGGCTGCTTGCCGGTTGGTCCCAGGCGGACGCCGACGCCGCCGTTCGCACCGCCCTCGATGGAGATCCGGGTGGCCGGACGACCATGGAAGGTCGGCTGGTCACCGACGGGCGGCCCAGACCGCCGCCCGCTTCCGGTTGGTATGCCCGGTTGGACCCGGAGCTCCGTGATGGTCTCGAATGGGATGGCCCTCCGCTGCTCCTGTCCGTCGTCGAGGAAGGGGCATTGCCTGCCGGATCTGAGGTGGTCGTTCGGGGGCTGCTCCGAACCGTCCCGGCCGAGGTCGGCGGTCGCCCGGTGGCCGGTGTCATCGAGGGGGAAGTGCAGGTGTGGGAGCGGCCGAGGGGGTTGCTCGGCGTCGCCGAGTGGATTCGGGACCGGGTTCGCTCGACGATTCGATCGGGCACGAGTCCCCCTGCGTCCGAGTTGTTGATCGGGTTCCTCATGGGCGACATCACGGAGTTGGATCCGCTCGTCGAAAAGGACCTGCGCGACTCGGGTCTGGCCCACTACGTGGCCGTCTCCGGATCGAACGTCGCCCTCTTCCTGGGCGTCTGGTGGCTGCTCACCCTGCCCCTCGCCACCCGACCCAAGGTGCGCTGGCTCCTCGGGATCGGCGGACTCGTGCTCTTCGTTGCGATCACCCGCTGGGAGTCCTCGGTGGTCCGGGCGTCCGCCATGGCCGCGCTGGCCCTGGCGACCCGACGCTTCGGGATCGTCCTCACGGGCAAGGGGCTACTCGGGCTCGGGGTGGGCGGGACGCTGTTGATCTTCCCGGCCTTTGCGTGGTCGCTCGGTTTCCAGCTGTCGGTCGCCGCAACGTTCGGGCTCATGCTCGGAGCCACGAGTGGAGGCACCTGGGCGGGGCGAGCGCTCCGAGCGACGGTCGCAGCCCAGTTGGCGGTTGCCCCGCTGCTGCTCGTCCATTTCGGCGATGTCCCTTTGCTCTCCCCGCTCGCCAACTTGTTGGCCGGTCCGCTGGTGGGGGCCGCAACGGTGGTCGGGATGGCCGCCTCCGTGCTCGGCATCGGTTGGCTGGCCTGGCCCGCCGGCGTCCTGGCCGACATCGTGATCCGGATCGGCGAATGGGCAGCGCCGTTGCCAAAGGTCGGTTGGGCCGGGGTTGGCCTGGCAGCGGTCGTGGCAGCCGTGTCCCGGATGCGCCGCACGAGGCCGGTATTGGGTGTCCTCGCGGTGGTCGGCCTCGGCAGTGCACTGGTGTGGCCTGCTCCCGTCGTTGGACCAGCCGTGGTCTTCCTCGACGTCGGGCAAGGAGACGCGGCGCTGGTCCTCGGGGAGCATGGCGAGACCGTCCTGGTCGATGGTGGGCCGGATCCGGAGGTCCTTGGCGACGCCCTGCATCGATACCGCGTCGACCGCATAGACCTCCTGGTGATCTCACATCGCCACGCAGACCACGTGACCGGCCTGTCGGCGGTGATAGGACGGTTGCCCGTGGGTCTGGCGTGGCACCCGGACCATCGGGATCTCGGCGCCCTGGAGCCGGTGCTGTCGGACCTCGACGAGGCAGGGGTCCGGCGGGAGACGCCGATCCCGGGCACGTCGGTCTCGGTCGGGTCACTCGCCTTGGAGGTCCTCGGCCCGCTTCGCCGCTACGCATCCCCGAACGATGAATCCCTCGTGGTTCGGTTCGGCGTCTCGGGAACCTCCGTGCTCTTCTCCGGAGACATCGAGACATTCGCCCAAGCCGACCTGGGGCCGGTGGCGGCCGATGTCCTCAAGGTCCCCCACCAGGGAGGTGCCACGTCGGACCCGGATTGGCTGGGGGCGTCCGCCGGGAAGTTGGCGGTGATCAGCGTCGGCCCGAACGACTTCGGTCACCCTGCCGACTGGGTCGTCGAGGTATTGGAGGAGGCCGGCTCACTCGTCTGTCGGACGGACCGAGACGGCGACGTCATCGTGGTACCTGGCCAATCCGAGCCGTGCTGACGTCGGCCGATAGCATCGAGTCATGGAGATCGAACTCCGGGAAGTCACGGCGGAGAACCTGCCGGGATTGCTCGCCATTCGGATTCCCGCTGGGCAGGCTCGATTCGTCGGAGGCCAGATCCAGGACGTGATGGCCGACGCCGACAAGTTCCCCGAAGCCAATCCGTGGTCTCGTGCGGTTCACTTGGCGGGCGACGTCGTTGGGTTCGTGATGATCAGTTGGGACGTGGAACCGGACCCGCCTGCTGAACGTGGGTGAGCCCGTTGCGGTCCGTGCCCGTATCCCTAGCCCGGGTCCCTGCGTCCCCTGGTGAGGCGGTGGGCGCCTTCGACGAGCAGCCATCCCAAGGTGATGAACGGCACGAGCGGGAGGTTGTCGGCTCCGCTC
>JAHEFX010000040.1 GCA_024639975.1 bacterium | reverse complement strand
GCGATCCGGTGAAAACCCGACCGCCAGTGATCGGCCTTGGAGCGGGTGCCCTCGGGGGCGAGCACCAAGATCATCTCCTTGGCCTTGTCGAAGGCCTCGATGGTCCGGCCGACCAGGCCCTTGCCTCCGCTGCGGTCCACGGGGATCCCGCCGACCGACCGGAGCACGGAGCCCAACGGCCCAACGAAGGCCGAGTCCTTGATCAGGACATTGGCCCGGAGGTCGAAGTGGGCCATCGCCGCGACGAAGGCGAAGAAGTCCCAGTTGGAGGTGTGCGGCGCGCCGAGTGCCAGGAACTTGTCGGCCTCGGGACGCTGCCCCTCGAAGGTCCAGCCGCGAGCCGTATATGCCCGGTGGACGAATGAGTACATGACCCCATTGTGGTCGCGTCGGGGCTGAATGACACCGCCCGATCGGATCGCGGCCATACGATCCGGTCGATGGCAGACGAACCGGTACTCATCGAGGATGCCGATCCGCGCCTGGCGGTCTGGGACCGACGCACTCGCTGGGTGATCGTCGTGGCCGCCATTGCGCCGATGATCACCGCTTGGGCCATCGGTGACCGTGAGACGGCCGCCCAGACGATCGTCGACTTCGTGTCGTGGGGGATCTTCGTGGTGGACCTGCTGGTCCGCCTCTCGATCAACCGGCGGTACCTGCTCTCGTTCACCGGCATGTTCGACCTCGGCATCGTCCTGCTCACGTTCCCTTGGTATGTGCTACCCGGTGTCGGCGGAACCCAGTTCATGACGGTGTTCCGGACCGCGCGCCTCCTCCGCCTCTTCTCGGCAATCCGGATCGGTCATCGAGCCGTGATCGCGTTCCGGCGTCTGGGCAAGCTCGGCGTGTGGCTGGCGGTGATCTCGATCGTTGCGGCAGGGATCGTCCTGCGAAACGAGCCGCCCGAATCGGGCTTCGAGGACTGGGGTGACGCGATCTGGTGGGCCCTCGTGTCATTCACGACGGTGGGCTACGGGGACTTCTACCCGGTGACCCCGATGGGCCGCCTTGCCGGCGTGTTGATGATGCTGGCGGGACTTGCTGCGCTCGGCTCGGTGGCCGGCGTGTTCGGTTCCATGTTCGGTGGGAGCGACGAAGAAGACGAGGCGTCCCCCGAGCAGAGAATCCTCCACGAACTTCGGGAGCTTCGGATCGAGGTCGCTGCGCTCAAGGAGCAGCAGGCGGAGACGATCGAGGAGATCACCGACGGCGACGGCTGATCCCGGGCGGCCGGGCTATCCCCAGCTCACCCAGCCGAGCCAGGCCAGCGACATCACCACTGCGGCGGCGAACTGGACCCCGGTCGCCTTCACCAGGGCCCAGATCGTGGTCCAGGTCTGCTCGATGGCGATCGAGCGCTCCCTGGCCGATGCGGCGAGGAACACGCCGAACACGAACCCGATCGCCGCTCCCAGGACGGGGATCACGAAGAACCCGACGACGGCGAGGGCGACGGCAAACACCTGGCCCTGCCACGGCAGGCCCTCCTCGGCAGCTGCTTTCTGGGGTATCCGGAGCCCGAGCCACAGGGCCAAGCCGCCCACGACCGTCATGAGTCCGAACGCGACCCAGCCGACGGTGCCGAAGCCTTCGACGATCCCGTAGGCGAGGGCCGCCACCCAGACGAGCCCGACTCCGGGTAGGACCGGCAGCAGCGTGCCGAGCACACCCACGACCATCACGACGGCGGTGAGGACAACCACGACTCCAGTCTGCCCCACTCGCCAACCCAGGATCGGCCCCGTTCCGCGGGCGGGGTGGCGCGGGTGCCCTCCACCAAGGCCTTGGGTTCAGGGCGGGAAGGGGGTCCGTAGCCGCTGGTAGCCCTCCTCGGTCGCTGCGCACCGGTCGTACGCTCATCCCATGAGCGATTGGAACACGCAGGTCATCGAGGAGTTCCGGGCCAACGACGGTGCGGTGGGCAGCCATTGGGAGGGTCGAATGCTCCTCCTGCTCCACCACCGGGGTGCGAGGTCGGGTACCTGGCGGGTCACGCCGCTGGCCTGCCGGCGGGTCGGCGACGGGTGGGCGATCTTCGCCACGAAGGGCGGGTCCGAGACCAACCCGGATTGGTACCACAACCTCAAGGCCCACCCCGATGTCCGCATCGAGGTCGGGTCCGAGACGATCGACGTCACCGCCACGGAGATGACGGGGCCAAAACGGGACCAGGTGTACGCCGCGCAGGCCGCCGACTGGTCGGTGTTCGCCGACTACGAGCGCAAGACCGACCGGGTGATCCCGGTCATCCTCCTCGAGCGCAGCTGAGACTCAGACGTCGGGGTCGACCGGTGCCGGCGGCAGCTTCGTCGGACTCTCACACAGCCGGAACGCCCCGGACTCTCCTGCTCGGTAGTCGAGGGTGATCCCGCCGGCGCGAATCACCACCCAGTAGCCGGCGACGAGCACCTGCCGGTACACCATGCCCGGTTCTGGGCACCCGAGCGACCCGTCGGACCAGGTCACGGCCTCGTCCCTCAGCACTTCCGGGTCCGTGCTCCCCGTGCGCTCGGTGGCGTCATCGAGTATCCGGCCGAGCAGCTCGGCTGGGACCTCACCCGTGCGTGCCGGCGTGGTCACGATCGGGACGGTGATCGGGGGCCGGGTCGGCGCGGTCTCGACCGCGGTGGTCGTCGTGGGAGCGATCGACGTGGCGGCGGTGTCGGAGGCGGCGTCCGGCCCGCCACAGCCGGTGAGGGCAATGACGAGAGCCAGGACGAGGGCCCCCGCGGCACGGTCAGCCACCGCTGCGCAGGGCCACCAGCGCCGGCACTGCGTCCCGGAAGTGGGCGCCGTGCTCGAGCGGCTCCAGCCACTCGTCGGGGATGGCCCCGATCCCGTCGCGGGCGCCGAGCAGGCCCCCGGCGATTGCACCATTCGTGTCGGCGTCGCCGCCCAGCTGCACCACGAGGGGCAGTACATCCTCGAAGGGGTCAGGGGTGAGTAGCGCCCCGACCGCGATCGTCAGGGCGTCGAGCACGTACCCGCCGCCCCCGTAGGGACCGTGCTCCATGGCCGGGATGATCTCGGGGGAGGCGAGGTGGAGCGATTCGGGTGCGAGGTCCTTGCCGAAGACCAGCGCACGTCGGACGTGAGGGCTGAACTCGTCGAGCCATTCGTGACTGATCGCCTTGTCGACGGCTTCTTCCGGGGAGATCCCGTCGACGAGGTCGTCGACGAGGTCGCAGTAGGCCACGCATGCCCCCGTGCAGCGGGCATCGTCGTGGGTGATCGCCGAGATCGCCACTGCCTCCTGGTGGCGTCGGCGCTTGTCGGCCCTGGCCAGGCCGACGGGGATCGTTCGCATCAGTGAGCCGTTCCCTGCCTGGCCGTGCCCGGCGCCCGCCTGGGCGGGGTCGCCCGAGTCCTCGTAGCGACTGAGCCCGATGTGGGTGGCCATGCCGACGTCGGGTGGCCCGGTGTGCATCCAGGCGAGCATGTGGTCGGCTGCCGACCGGACGGCGTCGTCCGGGCTCTCCAGGTAGGCGTCGAGCACCGCCTTGGTGAGGGAGGTGTCGTCGGTGGCAGCGCCGGGCTCCCAATCGAAGGCGCCGCCACCGGTGATCTGCCAGACACCGAGCGGGAAGTGCTCCTGGACCTGGGCGGGGCTCATGAACTCGCACCCCGCGCCGAGCGCGTCCCCCACGTGGACGCCGAGCAGCGCCCCGGCGACCCGGTCTTCGATCGTGCTCACCCCCCGGAGGCTACGCCCCTCGCCGAACCCAGGGTTCGTGTCAGGGCCAGGAGGGCGTACCCCTGGCCGAAATCGGTGTCCAGCGCCGGACTTGGCCCACGGTTCGGCATTAGCGCCCGGTACTGTCGCTGGTGGGAGGAACGATGAGCGACGACGAGACGCGAGACGACCCGCCTGAGATCGACCTCGGTGAGGCGGTTCCGGCCGAGGAGCCCGATGAGTTGACCCGGCTGGTCGAAGAGATGACCGGCGAGGCGGACATGACTCTCGATCCTGGTCCCGAACCCGCTGCCCCCAAGCCGGCCGGGAGTCCCGATGTCGGTGGACAGAACCCGTTTCGATTCACCTCCTTCGAGGACGGAACCGTGGTCGACCCGAACCAAGCGCAGGCGTTTGCAGACGACCTGATCGGCGTGACAGGCACGCATCCCGACCAGGTGGCAGAAGAAGTGGCCATGGCGGCCGAAAACCTGAAGCGCGCGGCCGAACGCGACGCCGAGTTCGCCGAAGGGCAGCTCCCCGACTCGGTCATCCCCGAGCTCGCGGAGAGAGTTGTGGAGCCCGGATTGTCCGGCCCCGATGACGCCGCCCGGCGACAGGACGCCGACGATGGGATCGTCGATCCGTGGGACCAGACACCGATGCGCGATGACCGGTCAGGGTCCGACGAGGACCCACCGCGGCCCTCCGGGGAGGAGACCGGCGGCGAAAGACCGATGATCCTCTCGCCTGGGATCCTCGGAGCGATACTGGTGTTGGCGGTCGCAATCGGTGGAACGATTTGGTTCTTGGGTCAGGGCGACGATGGGCCCACGGCCGAGTCCGCCAGCACAACCGTGGCGGAGTCCGGCGACACCACGCCCGGCCGGTCCGAGCCGGCGGAGGCTGGTGCGGAGACCTGGGTCGCCACCGACGCACCCGAGTGGGAACAGTTCGACGAGTTCGATGAGATCGTTCGCGAGCGCGAGGCCGATGGCATCGTCGCGGGCGATGTCATGGACGCCACGTCGATCGTGAGTGCCTATGTGACATCCGATACGAAGTCCGCCGAGGTGGGCATCGAATTCGCCGGAGACGCCCAGGCGGCACAGGCGCATGAGCGGGTCGACCTTTCAGGGGGCGTCGGGTGGATCACCGCGGACGGTCGGTACCTCGACATCCTCTTCTACGACGATGGCACCTACAAGATCTCCGACAAGCCGTCCGAATGGACGATCGAAGCCCTGTGGGAGCGGCCCGACAAGCTGGTCTTCTTCGTCGACGGGGTTGGTGTGGTGCCGGGGGAGGCTGTGGCGGTGTCGCTGTTCCTGGACGTGTTCGCAGGCGTCAACCTGCAGACCGTCGAGATCCCGACGGGGTAGCCCGTCTCGGGCTCGGAGCACGCCGGCGGGTGGTCCCGGCTCAGGCGGGTCGCGCCATCGACAACGCTTGCCCCCGGGACAGGTCCATGTCGTGGGTCGTTCTGGCGGGTTCCCGGGCTTGGCCGATGAGGTCGTCATCGGCCCCACCGGTGGCGATCGGGCCGGACGAACGCTCAGTGGAGCCGGCCGCGTTCCCGGAACCCGGCGAGCGGGCGCTGGGCTAGCGGACGGTCAACTCCCCGCCGATGTCGTGGTCGGAAGGCGGGGGATGAGCCACGACAGGAACGCGTCCTGGCTGCGTGACTGCGTGATGAACCTGCCGGGCCCCGTCAGGTGGGTCACGAGGCCCTCCCCACCGAACATCGTCGTCTTGAGCGACCCACCGGCCTTGACGACCTCGTAGCCGATGGAGGCATCGAACGCCACGAGGTGCCCGGTGTCGACGACGAACTCCTCGCCTGCGGCGAGTTGGTACTGGTCCATGGCCCCATAGGAGGCCAGGACCAGCGGTCCGGACCCCTGCACCCGGAGCATGATCAGCCCCTCGGAGGAGAAGAAGGTCTTCGATCCGCCCCACTTGGTGTCGATCGTCAAGTCGGGCGTTGCGGCTATGAATCCGCCTGACTGGACGAGCATCTCCTCGCCACCCGGGTCGACCACCGCCATGTCACCCGGGAGGGACGGGGCGAAGCGCACGCTGCTGGATGCGTTGGCCTTGAATGTGTTGAGGAAGAACGACTCGCCCCCGAAGACCGACCGCCCGAGGCTCGAGAGCAGTCCGCCCCTGGCCTTGGTCTCGATCTCGATGCCGGGATCCATCGTCACCATGGCACCGGCCTCGGCGACGATGGACTCGCCCGCCTCCAACTTGGCCTCGGTGATGGCGTACGACGGCTGATGGGTGATCTCGAATTGCATGGGTCCTCCGCTCTCTCGGACCGACCCTAGGAGTTTCCCGTGGTGCCCTCGAAGGGTCTAGCGCCGCCGGACCGTCCTGAACCCCAGATGGCTCATGCCGGTGTCGACCATCTGCGGCTGGCGGGCTGCCGGGCGGTAGCGGAAGCAGTACTGGGGTGTGCAGAGGTGCGAGCCGCCCTTGACCACCTTCCGGGGGATCGGCACGTCCGGCTGGTTCGGGTCGAGGCTCCCGTCCGGCGTGGGCCTCGCCGGGGTGCAGCACGACGACTCGGTGGCATGACCTCGCTCGTACCAGTCGGCGGTCCACTCCCACACGTTGCCTGCCATGTCGAACAGGCCGAAGCCGTTCGGTGGGTAGGAACCAACCGGCGCCGTCCGGGTCCATCCGTCGATCTCGGTGTTCTCGTGCGGAAACGGTCCTTGCCAGGTGTTGGCCACCGGCTCGGTCTCCTGGGGATCGTGGTCACCCCAAACGAACTCGGCTGCATCCAGCCCACCCCGGGCCGCGTACTCCCACTCGGCCTCCGTGGGGAGCTCCCGGTCGGACCAATCGCAGTAGGCCGTCACGTCGTCCCATGCCACATGGACGACCGGATGCTCGTCCAAGCCGTCGATCGAGGAGGCCGGACCGGTTGGATGTCGCCAGTCGGCGCCGGGGACCCACCGCCACCAGTTGGCGTAGTTGCGTAGGTCGACGGGGCCGTCGGTCATCGTGAACACCATCGACCCGGGGACCAGGTTCTCGGGCGGAGCCCCCGGGTACAGGGCCGGGTCGGGGGGGACTTCGGCGACGGTCATGTACCCGGTGGCAGCGACGAAGGCGGCAAAACGCGCATTCGTCACCGCGTGACGATCGATCGAGAATCCATCGATCGTCACCGCGTGCGCGGGCGCCTCCTCCGGGTAGTGCCGGTCGGACCCCATCGTGAAGGTCGCGCCATCGAGGCGGACCTCGTCGTGGTCAGGCGCTGGTGATCCCTGCCTCAATCTTCTCCATGACGAGGCTCAGGTTGAATGCAGCCGGCTTCTGGCGTTGCGGGAACTCGAGGAGCGTCTCGGCCATCTGGGCGGTGAATGCCTGCAGCGGGACGATGAGGAAGACCCGGTCGATCATCCAGTCGTAGTAGGTGTTGGACGTGATGTCCGCACGCTCGTAGGGGTCGGTCCGCAGGTTGAAGATCTTCGGTACCCGGAGCTCGACGAACGGCTCCGCCCAGATCCGCAGCGTGCCTTCGGCTCGCTGCTCGTAGAACACGACCTTCCAGTTGTCGTACCTGATCGACGTCAACATCCCGTCGTCGTTGACGTAGAAGAAGTACGGCCGGGCGCTGTCGTCGACTTCGCCCGTCAGGTAGTCGAGTTGGTTGAAGCCATCGAGGTGGACCTTGACGTCGCGCCCGTTGACGCTGTCGCCTTGCTTGAGTCGGTCGGCGACGGTGTCGTCGCCGGCGGCTGCGAGGAGGGTCACGAACCAGTCGTTGTGGGAAACGATGCCGTTCTTCACGGCACCGGCCTCGATGCGTCCGGGCCAGCGGACCATGCATGGGACCCGGTAGGCGCCTTCCCAGTTCGAGTTCTTCTCGTTGCGGAACGGCGTCATCCCGGCGTCCGGCCATGTGTTCATGTGGGGGCCGTTGTCGGTCGAGTAGACGACGATCGTGTCCTCGGTGAGCCCGAGTTCGTCGAGATGGTCCAGAAGCTCGCCGACGTGCCGGTCGTGGTCGATCATCGTGTCGTGGTACTCGGACTGCCACCGTCCCGACTGGCCCTTGGACTCGGGCTTCGTGTGCGTCCTGAAATGCATGTGTGTCGAGTTGAACCAAAGGAAGAAGGGTTCGTCCGACTCGGCGGCCTCGCCCATGAAGCGCTTCGCCTCGGCCACGAACTCGCCGTCGACCGTCTGCATCCGCTCGCGAGTGAGCGGTCCGGTGTCCTCGATGCGCTGGCTGCCGTCCTCGTTGGCCCAGGAGTGGATGACCCCTCGGGGGCCGAAACGCTCCCTGAATGAAGGGAAGTCGTTGGGGTCCGGATAGTCCTCGTGCTCGGGCTCCTCCTCGGCGTTGAGGTGGTAGAGGTTCCCGAAGAACTCGTCGAAGCCGTGGTTGGTCGGGAGGAATTCGTCGCGGTCGCCGAGGTGGTTCTTGCCGAACTGGCCGGTCCGGTAGCCCTGGTCCTTGAGGGCCGAAGCGATGGTGGGGTCTTCTTCGCGCAGGCCGATGTCGGCACCCGGGAGGCCCACCTTGGTCAGTCCCGTCCGGATCGGGTTCTGGCCGGTGATGAACGCTGCCCGGCCGGCGGTGCAGGACTGCTCGCCGTAGTAGTCGGTGAAGCGGGCGCCCTCCGAGGCCAGTCGGTCGATGTTCGGGGTCCGATACCCCATGAGTCCGTCCGAGTAGCAGGACAGATTGGTGATCCCGATGTCATCCCCCCAGATGACCAGGATGTTGGGTTTGCCGTCCGGCATCGTCCTTTCCCTTCCTCGATGTGATCTCGGCACCCTAGGGGGGCGGGAGTCGTGCTGGTGGGGGTCTCGGCGTCAGATCAGGTCGGTCAATCGATCCTCGAGCGTGTGGACCAGGGCCGGGGGCCCGGTGATCGTGACCTCGGTCCTGTGTTTGGTGGTCTCCACGTCGTAGCGCACATCCGGGAAGAACGACGCAGCCAGTCCGGCCCATCGTTCCACCTCATCGGGGCGAGCCCCGGTCGTGATCCGGAAACCGCCTTCGAGGCGAACGGCATCGGTTGCTGCGTCCATCACCGCCTTGTTCAGCTCCTCGAGTTCGATGAGGGGCCCATCGTCATGGCCGCCGACCCGGTCCAGGAAAGGGAAGTCGGCTGGTTCCAGCAGGATGCGGGCGATCGGGGCGACGGGGTCGGTGCTGGCCCACTCCGGGGACGGCGGACCCCCCGGGTAGAGCGGGATCCGGGAGAACGTCGTCCGGGGGAGCAGGTAGAGGGCGCCGTCCGTGAACGGCCGATCCGGCAGGGAGCCCGAGTTCACCGAGAAGTGGTACACATCGACGTGGTCCCCGTCGGGCGAGTCGTAGCGGCTGACGCCGTTGCGGATCGAGCCTCGAAGGGTCCTGCGGTCGACCACGGCGAAGAACATGGACCACAGCCCGTCGTGGGTGCCGTAGACCGCGCCGAGATTGCCGCGACCACCCGCGTCGTTCAACTCCATGCTCGTGCGTCGGGGCTGGAACTCGTCGATGTCCCTGGAGTTGGACCCGTGGAAGATGAGGGCGTCGCGTGCCATCAGCCACTGCACGAAGTGGTGGGCGGCGACCTCATCCGGAAGGTCGAGCACCCCGCCGTCGAGACCCTGGGCCGTCGCCCAGAGATCGACGAGGGTGGGATGGATGTCCGGTGGCGGGGGGTCGGGTGGCGCGAGCCCGTGGCCGGGCTCGAGGACCGGGGGCTCGGCCATCGGTTCCAGACGGAAGGTCCCGGCCATGACGAGAGCGTTGCCATCGAGCGCTACCGGCACGTCGCCGAACGGTCCGCCGGTCACCTGCCAGCCGTCGTCGGTCGGCACCAGACGCGGCTCGAATCCAAAGGGGACGTCGGGGGAGGTGACCAGGAGATCACCCCCACGGTCGATGACGGTGAACGCCAGACCATTGCCCGACCAATGCCCGGTGATCATCCGCCCACGCTACCGACGTTCCTCGTCGCTCGACCGCCGGGTTTGGTTCTGAGGAATCGGTAACGACCGACCACCTCGAACCCCATGCGCTCGTAGACGCCGAGCCCCATCTCCGAAGCCTGCAACAACGACCATCGGGCACCGACCTTCCGCCCCTCGGCGACGGCGGCCCAGGTGGTCGCGGCGCCAAGGCCCTTTCCTCGGTGTCCGGGGACGGTGGAGACGGCGTAGATGCCGACGGCCTCGCCGGTCAGCACCCATTGCGCCGTCGTCACGATCTCGCCGTCGATCCGTCCGAGGACGATGCCTGCAGTCGGGTGTTCGGCGATCCCCGTTGGAACGAACGACTCGGCCAGGTGCGGTGCCATGCCGTTGCCGAGGGCCGAGGCGGTGACGGCTGCCCGTCGATCCGCCTCGACGTACGGTCCGATCTCGACACCCGCAGGCTTCGGCGGGATCCGGTCGAGCGAGTCGAGCACCAGGAGTGGGGGTCCATCGGTGACGGAGAGGCCCGCGAGGAACGCGGCGTCGGCCATCGCCGGGTCCAGGCCGTCCCGGAGCCAGATCGTGAATGGAACGTCGCCAAAGAAAGCACGGATTCCGGCGATCGCCCCCCGGGCATCGGCCTGGGGCTTCGTGATGGCGGCGGCGTTGAAGAAGACGTCGTCGAGGCCGCTCGCTCCGGCGACCAACCCCTCTCGCTCCCACCCGCCGTTGGCCGTGAGATTGAGGCGGATCGAGTCGGCGACGTTCTCGTCGCAAGTGGCGAAATCGGTCACCGGCCCGACCCTACGACCGCGGACCAACCCGGGGTTCCCAGCTACCGCGCCATTGTGTTCTGCGGGCTCGGGACTACCGCGACGGTAGGTGGGAGCCCTCGATTCGGCTGGCCCTCAGTCCAAGAAGACATCCGGGTAGAGGTCGAGGCCGGGCTCGACGGCGTAGGACTCGAGGTCGTACCCGCCGGCCTCGGCGAGCACCTCGCTGTCGATGAACGTCCGACCCGAAGTCGTTGCCGGGTCCATGGCCAGGACCTCGTAGGCGGCATCGGCCACCACCGCGGGAGTCCTCGACCGGCGGATCATCTCGTCACCCCCGAGCAAGTTCTGCACGGCCGCCGTGGCGATGGTCGTCTCCGGCCACAGGCAGTTGGCGGCCACACCCGTCCCGTCGAGTTCGGCGGCCATGCCCAACGTGAGCAGTGACATCCCGTACTTCGAGAGCGTGTACGGCGCGTGGGCCCCCAACCAGCGTGGGTTGAGGTTGATGGGCGGCGACAGGGTCAGGATGTGCCCGGCGCCGGCCGCCTTCAGGTGCGGGATGCACGCTTGCGAGACGACGAACGTCCCCCGGCTGTTGATCGACTGGATGAGGTCGTAGCGCTTGACCGGCATCGTCTCGACGTTGGAGAGGTTGATGGCCGAGGCGTTGTTCACGCAGATGTCGACCCCGCCGAACTCCTCGACGGTCTTCGCCACGGCCTCGAGGACGGCGTCGCCATCCCGGATGTCGCCGACGATCGGCAGCGCCTGGCCGCCCGCCTCCCGGATCTCATCGGCTGCCGTGAACACCGTGCCGGGCAACTGCGGGTGCGGTTCGGCCGTCTTCGCCATCAGCGTGACGTTGACGCCGTCGGCGGCCACGCGCTTGGCGATGGCCAGGCCTATGCCCCGGCTCCCGCCCGAGATGAACATCGTCTTTCCGGCGAGGGCTCCCGCCATGTGATCCTCCGATCGTCCAGCGGGAATCTATGCCCACTCCGGAGGTGCTCGACCGTCAGTCGGCGTGGAGGGCCTCGACGACGGGGGCCATCCTCTCGATCGCTTTCGGGATCCTCGAGACCTCTCCGGCGAAGCTGAGCCGCACTTCCTCCACCCCGAACGCGCGGTAGGCGAGCAGCGAATGGGCCATTTCGTCTGCCGACCCGGCGTGGGTGTGGTCGGGGACGTCGTCCAACTCCCCGAGCGGGTCGAACGAGTAGACGTCCATCGTTCGGACCAGCGTCGATGGGTCGCGGCCCACCTCCTCGCAGGCCCGCTGCAGCTCCGGGATGATCTCGTCCAGGTGCCCGGGGTGTCCCACGGCCCCACCCCACCAGTTCCACTCGTCGGCATGCTCGGCGGCGAGTCGCATCATCTTCGGGCCACCAGCAGCGACGTTGATCGGGATCGACCTGGGTCCCAGCATCTCGAAACCGTTGGCCGTTGCCGGGTGGAACTCGCCGTCCCGCTCGACGCTGCCCTGGCGCAGGAGGTCGGCAACGACCGGTAGGTACTCGGAGAACCGGGAGTACCGGGGATCGGCCGGGATCCCGAACGCCGGGTAGTCGTCGGGGGTGTTGCCCGCTCCGATCCCGAGCGTGTACCGACCGCCGCTGACCTCGTCGAGCGTCTGCGCCGCTCTCGCCACCACCGCTGTCGACCGCAGCGGCGGGTTGATCACGCTGTGCGAGAGTCGGATCGTGGAGGTCTCCCGGGCCAGCGCGCCGGCCAGGGTCATCGCCTCCCAGAACGGGGCCCCCTCGGAGGTGATCGCGTCCGCGAGGACGAACAGGTCGAACCCGACGGATTCGGCGGCCACGGCCTGTGCCCGCATCTGCTCCCACGACGGCACCACACCGCCGGTCTCCCAGTTCTTCAGTATCAGCCCGACTCGCATGAACACGAAACCTAGGACGAGCCGGGTTGGCCCATCGGCCCGGCAGAGGCGGCGGGTTGCCACCTAGCCTCGCCGTCATGAGCGACCGTCCCTGGAACAACGACATCCCCGACGGCCCGTGGGACGCGATCGTCATCGGGTCCGGCATCGGCGGCATGTCCTCGGCCGCGCTGCTCTCCAAGCTCGGCAAGCGGGTGCTCGTCCTCGAACAGCACAACATCCCGGGCGGGTTCACGCAGACTTTCAAGCGGCCCGGCTTCCGCTGGGACGTCGGCGTCCACATCGTGGGGGAGATGTCCGACCGGTCCTTCCCCGGACGGCTCCTCGGCGACCTGACCGATGGCCGACTCGAGTGGGAGCCCGTCGGCGAGGTGTACGACGAGTTCAACTTCCCCGGCGGCTTCAAGATCCAGTTCCCGGACACCCCGGACGCGTTCCGGGCCAACCTCCATGAGGCGTTCCCGGACGACAAGGTCGCCATCGACCAGTACATCGACCTCGTCAAGCAGGTCGCCCGCGCCGGATCCGCTTCCCTCCAAGCCCGGCCCGTGCCCCGCTACCTCGCCCCAGGCAAACGCAAGGTCATGGCTGCCGCGCGCCCCCACTGGCAGGCCACGACGAAGGAGGTCCTCGACGGTCTCACCGACAACGAGGAGCTCAAGGCCGTCCTCGCAGCACAGTGGGGCTACTACGGCGACCCGCCGTCCAAGTCGTCGTTCGCCATGCACGCGATGATGGTTCGTCACTTCATGCGGGGCGCCTACTACCCCGTCGGCACCGCCCAGACGATGGCCCCGGCGATCCTCCAGACCGTCGCCGACGCCGGGGGATGGACCGCCGTCCGTCGTCGCGTCGAGGAGATCACGACGTCCGGCGGGAAGGTGACCGGCGTCCGCCTCGACGATGGGACCACCATCGACACCAAGACCGTTCTCTCCGCCGCCGGTGCCGTGCAGACCTCCCGGATGGTCGGCGACATCTGGGAGCCCGACTACGAGACCGCCGGCCCGGCCCACCTGAGCCTCTACCTCGGTTTCGAGGGCGTGGACATCGAGCAGGCCGGGGCGACCCGGCAATGCCAATGGTTCTATGAATCGTGGGACCACGACGAGATCCTCTGGGACGTCCGCCCGGGTGTCGAGCCCGGTCGGGCGCCGTGCCTGTTCACCAGCTTCCCCTCCACGAAGGACCCTTCCCACGACCCGGGCAACGAGCTGCGCCACACGGGTGAGATCGTCACGTTCGTGGCGTGGGACGCGTTCGCCGAGTGGGTCGGTACGAAGTGGAAGCGTCGCCCCGACGAGTACGACACCTTCAAGCAGGTGCTCACGGACGCGCTCCTGGCCCAGTTCGCCGAGCACTTCCCCGACCTCGCCCCACACATCGTGCACGCCGAGCTCTCGACGCCGGTCTCGACCACCCACTTCACCGAAGCCCACCACGGCTCGATCTACGGCCTCGCCACCGAGCCCGAGCGATTCCTGCACGGTGGCCTGGAGCCCAAGACACCGGTCAAGGGCCTGTACCTGTCGGGTGTCGACGCCACGACACCGGGCATCGTGGGCGGGCTGTTGGGCGGGACGCTCGGCGCGGTGGCCGTGGAGCCCGTCGTCGGCGGTCGCTACATCCAGGGGATCATCAAGGAGATGAAGCGGGAGTTCGCTGCAGCTCGCTAGGCGGTCTTCGTCGCCTTCAACGAATACATCAACGGCACGAGGTCCCGTTGGTCATCGGGCAGGACCCAGACATCGCCCCGTTGGATCATCTGGGGGAGCGCCTGCCAGTTCACCTCCCGATGCTCGACGAGCAGGTCGATCCGGAAGCCGTGCCCGATCAGGGCGGTGACGATCTCGCCCAGTCCGTGATTCCACTCGTGCGAGACCGAGTTCCCCACCTTCCCCTCTCCGCCGTACGTCTCGCCGTAGTCCCAGGTTGTCGGGTCGGGCCTCTCGAAGTAGGGGTGCTTCACCACGAGCGAGCCGTCATCGAGCTCGTCGTCGAGGGCCCAGAGGAACGGGTGGCCCTCCTTGATGTAGAAGGTGCCGCCCGGCTTCGTCAGGGCCGCCACCGTCTCGGCCCAGCGCTCGATGTCGGGAAGCCAACCGATGGCACCCACACCGGTGTAGACGATGTCGTACGTGTCACCGAGGGCTTCCACCGCGTCGTAGACGTTCGCCTCGACGAATCGGGCGTCGACCCCGAGACGGTCGGCCAGGTCCCTGGCGGCGGCGAGCGATGCGGCGGAGAAGTCGAGTCCGGTGACGGTGGCCCCGAGCTTCGCCCAGGACAGCGTGTCGGTGCCGATGTGACACTGCAGGTGCACCAAGGACTTCCCGGACACGTTCCCCAGGTGCTCACGGTCACCCTCGACGATCGAGCTGAGCTGGTCGGGGTTGGCGACCAACCCGTCGAGGTCGTACACGTCGCCTTCGAGGTGGATGGGGACCCGGTCGTCCCAGTTGGCGCGGTTGTCGTCGAAGTGCTGGTCGTTGGTCATGGTTCCCCGGTCCGATCCCGGCATTGTGCCCAGTTCTGTCGTCGCCACGCGGACGGAGTCGGCCGGGGCGTTCCGTAGGCTTCCTCGTATGGATGAATCCAGGGTGGTGTACGAGGACGGTGGAGTCCCCTCGGGCGCGCTACGGGTTGGTTACGTCCTCACGATCGTCATCAACGGCCTCCTGATCTACGTCGTCCAGAACCTGGTCGAGTGGGAGTGGCTCCCGTTCCTCACCGAGGACTTCTCCGAAGCCGTTCCGGCGATCGTGTGGTCGATGGTGGCGACCATCGTCGTCAGCACCGTGTACCTGTTCACGCGGGCCAAGGGTGTGCGAATTCTCGGGGAGTTCGTCTTGGCCGGCTTCGGGTTCTGGGCGACGATGCAGCTCTACTTGGTGTGGCCGTTCGACTTCTCGGTCTACCCGAACTTCGACTGGGACTTCATCGCCCGTCTGGTGCTCGGACTTGCGGTCTTCGGCACGGCGGTGGCGTTGCTCGCCAACTTCGTGCGACTGTTCCGGCTCGGCCGCTAGTCCTCCAGCGAGGACGCGTCATCGGGTACGTCGACGGCGTACCGCTCCAACAGGTCCAGCGGCACCGTCGTCAACACCGATTCGTTCGTCGCCGCCAACACGATCGGAGCGGCCTTCCCTGCCTCGTGGGCCATCACCCAGGCCGCGAGGGTGACACACCAGCGATCGCCGGGCTGCAGGCCCGGGAACTGGAATTGTGGGTTCGGGGTGATCAGGTCGTTGCCGATCGACTGCTGGTGCTCGAGGAACTCGGCAGTCATCACCGCACAGATCGTGTGCCGGCCCCTGTCCGACGGATGCGACGAGCAGTCACCAGACCGGAACCAACCGGTCAATGGGTCCGTGGAGCACGTCTCCAACTCCCCACCGAGCACATTGCGAGGCATGGTCCGAGCGTAGGCGGCGCCAGCTAGGCGGGATCCGGTGACACCCAGGCCAGCACGGCGTCGACCACGTCGGGATGACGGTGCAGGCTCGAGTGGGCGGTCGAGGTGACCGTCATGGTGCCGGTCGGCTGCAGGCCATGTCCGGCGGCGCTACGCAGACCGACCAGGGCATCGCCGACCAATCGACCGAATGGGTTCTTCGCCTCGGCGGTCAGGACACCGCCGATGAAGTGGTGTTCGATGCCGTCGGGGAGGGCCACGTCCGACCCGTCGTGCAGGTCCTTGATGCCGTCGCTGCGCCCTTCGAGCACGGCGGCCAATGGGCGGGTGTCCGGGGCGATGCCGAGTCCCTTGGCCGCGACCTCGGCGATTCGCTCGACGTAGGAACCCCGGTGGGGCGTCCCGATCGTGACGACGGTCGTCACCAGTTCGATCCACGACTGGCTCTCGGCGGACGCGCAGGCAGATCGGGCCACCAATCCGCCCATCGATCGGCCCACGATCG
The DNA here is from genome assembly GCA_024639975.1 of bacterium. GTDB lineage: Bacteria > Actinomycetota > Acidimicrobiia > Spongiisociales > JAENVV01 > JAHEFX01. The sequence continues at coordinate 1,228 of JAHEFX010000040.1, read as the reverse complement.
AGATGGATTCCACCTCGACCGGCCAGTCGGCGACGGCGTTCGCCAATAGTTCGGCGAGACGTTGGCCGTTCTGGGCCACGGGCAGTCCGGTGTGGTAGCGAACGGTCACGGCGGTGAGGGCAGGGGCGTCCTGGATGGCGGCGAGGACGCCTTCGTCCCCGTCGAAGATGCGCTCGGTCTCGGTCAAACCGTGGACGAGGACGACGATGTGCCCGGTCGCGGGGGTGTCGACGCCGCGCACCTCCATCGGAACATCGAACCCGGCGGCGCTGTGCCCCAGGACGCCCGTGACGAAGGCGGTCAGTCCGTCGGCGCGTGCCTCGTCGAGATCGACCCTGGCGTCGAGACCGAAACCGACCAGCGTGCCCGAGGCCCGGATGGTCTTGTACGTCGTCCCGACGATGGTGTCATGGATGGCACGGACCGGCGCTGCGGCGGGCCCGATGGCGTTGAACCACCGGTTCGAGATGGTCCAGTGCATGCCCTCGACGGGGCGGAGAATTCGGTCGGTGGCGAGGGCAACGGTCGATCCGAGGGGCATGGAGCCCTCCAAAGGGGGTGCCCACGGTAGGCGCCCGTGGGCTTTCGATTCTCAGCGCAGCCAGCAGGCGGCGAGGTGGTCGTCGGTGCCCCGCAGTTCGGGGATCTCGACGTCGCACTTGCCGGTCTCGGCGATCGGGCAGCGGGGGTGGAAATGGCAGCCGTGTGGGGGGTCCAGCGGCGACGGGATCTCCCCGGTGAGGATCGTACGGTCGCGTCGGCGGGTTGGGTCCGGCACGGGGATCGCCGAGAGCAGCGCCTTGGTGTAGGGATGCCGGGGCGCCCTGTAGAGGGTCTTCTGGTCGGTCAGCTCGACGAGGCGCCCGAGGTACATCACGGCCACACGATCCGAGACGTGCTCGACGACGGCGAGGTTGTGGGCGACGAACACCAGTGTGAGGCCAAGATCGTGTTGGAGGTCCTTGAGCAGGTTCAGCACCTGGGCCTGGACCGAGACGTCGAGCGCGGACACCGGTTCGTCGGCAACGATCACGTCCGGGTTCATGACCAGGGCGCGGGCGATGCCGATCCTCTGGCGTTGTCCGCCCGAGAACTCGTGCGGGTAGCGACCGGCGTGCTCGGGTTTGAGACCGACGATGTCGAGGACTTCCTTGATCCGGCCCCGACGCTCGTCGTCCGACACGTCCATGATGCGAAGTCCCTCGCCGACGATCTCGCCCACCTGGGC
>JAHEFX010000128.1 GCA_024639975.1 bacterium | reverse complement strand
CAACAACGGCGGCGATGGATATGTCGCCGCCCGCCATCTTCGGGCCCGCGGCGTGGCCGTGGAAGTGCTCTCCCTGGGCGAACCCCGCAGCCGGGCCGCCGCCAAAGCCGCGGCGTCGGCCGCCGCCTTCGGTGTGCCAGTGCACCCTTGGCGGGAGCCCGACGATGACCACTTCGTCGTGGACGCCCTGTTCGGTGCCGGCTTTCGCGGGCCGCTCCCCGCCGAGGTGCAGGCATGGGTCGGCCATCCTGCACGGGTCGTGGCGGTCGACCTACCCAGCGGTCTCTCCGGCGAGACCGGTGAGCCCCTACCCGTGGCCTTCCGGGCGGAGGTGACCGTCACGTTCCACGCCCCCAAGCGTGGTCACCTGGTCGGGGAGGGACCCGATCTGGTCGGCGAGCTGGTGGTCGTGGACATCGGGCTCCCGGCGTCTCCTTCCGGTTGGTACCGCAGTGAGGACGAGGACGTGTCGATCCCGCCTCGTGATCGCCGGGCGCACAAGTGGAGTGCCGGGACGGTGGCCGTCGTCGGCGGGGCGCCCGGAATCGCGGGAGCTCCCGTGCTGGCGGGTCGTTCGGCCCTCGCGGCCGGGGCGGGCGCTGCACTGGTCCTCCGGCCCCCCGGCCTGCCTCCCGTGCCGTCCGGAGCGCTCCTCACCGACGAGATCGGCGCCGGACCCGAGCTCCGGCCCGACGACACGCCCGCCGTCCTGGGCCTCGGCGAGAAGTGGGCTTCGTTGGTCCTCGGGCCCGGACTCGGCCGTGACGGGACCCGAATCGTCCCGTCGGTCGTGGAACGATGGTCGGGAGGGTTGGTGCTGGACGCCGACGCCCTCACCGCCGATTCCGCCGAGGGCTTGCACCGGCGGCCCACCCCGGCTGTCGTGACCCCCCACGCAGGCGAGTTCAAGCGGATTGCCGGCGCCGACGCGTCCCCCGATGCCGCCGAGCGGTTTGCCCGCGAACACGGCTGTGTCGTCCTGCTCAAGGGCGGGCCGACGTTCGTCACCGATGGCGTGGAGACCTGGGTCGTCGACGTCGGTGGTCCGGAGCTCGCCACGATCGGCACCGGTGACGTGTTGGCGGGCATGCTCGGCACCTTCCTGGCCATCGGCATGCCCCCGCTCGACGCCGCGAAGGCAGCGGCCCACATCCACGGGCGAGCCGGCGCCGCCCTCGCCGCCGAGCGTGTTTTGACCGCCGACGCCCTGGTCGACGCCGTGGCCAAGACGGTCCCGTCGTACGTCGTCGGGATGCACTGAGCGCCGAGCTCCCGAGTACTGCAGTACCTTTGGCCCATGCCCCGGCCGTCCCATGTAGAAGTCGACCTCGGAGCGATCCGTGGCAACGTCGAACACCTCCGACGGGTCGTCGCCCCTGCAAAGGTCTGCGTGGTCGTGAAGGCGGACGCCTACGGGCATGGCGACGTCCCCGTGGCAGAAGCGGCGATCGACGCAGGTGCGGACCTGCTTGCCGTTGCCCTCGTGCAGGAGGGCATTCGATTGCGGGAGGCTGGTATCGACCGGCCGATCCTCCTGCTGATCGAACCCCCGGTCTCGGATGCCGATCGGGTGCTCGAGTGGGACCTGACCCCGTCCGTACAGAGCACGGCGTTCGTCGAGGCGATCGCCGGATCGGGTCGAGCCGTCCATCTGGCCGTCGATACCGGGATGCACCGGGCAGGCGTCGACCCCGGTAGGGCTACCGACCTCGCCAAGCGCGTCGTCGCATCCGGACTGGTCCTCGAAGGTACGTGGAGCCATCTGCCGGTCGCCGAGGAGGATGACGCCTTCACCGCCGACCAGATCGAGCGCTTCCTCCGGGTCCTGGACGAACTCCGAGCCACCGGGATCGACCCGGGCATCCGCCACCTCGCCAACTCCGCCGGAGCCCTCCACCACCCCGCCTCGCGGTTGGACATGGTCCGCGTCGGCATCGCCACCTACGGACTGGCTCCGGACCCCGCCCGGCCCGACCCCGCCCTGAGACCGGCGATGCGTCTGGTCTCGACGGTCGCCCACGTTCGGTCCCTTCCGGCGGGTGCCCGTCCGTCCTACGGACGAGTCCGACCGATGTCGGACCCGGGCAGCGTCGCCACGGTGCCGATCGGCTATGCAGACGGCTATGACCGCTCCCTCGGCCGGAAGGGATTCGAGGTCCTGATCGGTGGCGAGCGTCACCCGCTGGCGGGGACGGTCACGATGGACCAAGTGGTCGTCGACGTGGGGTCGGCAGATGTCGAGGTCGGAGACGAGGTGGTGCTGCTCGGTGCGCAGGGCGACGAGCGCATCACGGCCGAGGAGTGGGCCGGGGCGCTCGGGACGATCAACTACGAGGTCGTGACCCGCATGGGAGTGCGCCTGCCGCGCCGCTACGTCGGGGTAGACGATGCCAGGTGATCTGACCCGGGTGCCCGGGATCGCCGTCGGGCACTGGAACCACGCCGACGAGCCGACGGGCTGCACGGTCGTGGTGCTGCCGCCCGAGAACGAGACGGGCGTCGAGGTACGGGGCGCCGCCCCCGGCAGTCGCGAGACCGACCTACTCCGTCCGGGGATGTCCGTGCGGCGGGCCGATGCGATCCTGCTCACCGGGGGGTCGGCGTTCGGCCTCGCTGCAGCCGACGGGGTGGTCGCCGGCCTCGAGGCCGATGGCCGAGGACATCCGACCCCGACGGTGCCGGTGCCGATCGTCCCGGGCGCGGTGATCTACGACCTCCTGGGGCGCGATCCGTCGGTGCGCCCGGACGCCACCTCGGGGCGGGCTGCCTACGACGCGGCCAGTCCTGATCCGTTGCCGGGTCGCCGCTCGGGTGCCGGAGCGGGCGCGAGCGTTGGCAAGTGGCGCCTGCCGCTGGGCGTACCCGGAGGTATCGGCTCGGCGTCGCGTGAGGTCGAAGGAGCCGTCGTCGGAGCCCTGGTGGTCGTCAACGCCCTGGGGGACGTCGTGACCCTCGACGGTCGGCGACTGACCGGCGGGGGAGAAGAACTCGAGCCGCCCTTCTGGAATGGCTTGGGGGTCCCCCCGACCGGGACGAACACGACCCTCGTCGTCGTGGCGACGGATGCCGCCCCGGTCTCCGTGGACCGGATGGCCCTACGAGCCCAGGACGCCCTCGCCGCTTGCATCCGCCCGGTCCACACCTCCCACGACGGCGACGTCGCCTTCGCCGTCCGAGTCCCCGGCGGCCCCGCCGTCGACGTCGACCTCATCAACGAAGCTGTGTTCTGGACCGTTGCCGAGGCCATCGAGGCAGCGGTCACCGACTGAGGGCGAACCGTTGACTGCCCCCCTTCGCGACGGACTCGTCCGCCGGGTCCCATCCCCTCGCATGCCGGGGGTTCCAATCTGCCATCGCCGATCGGCGGAGCCGGTGTGGTCCCCGGGGCGCCCGCCTATCCTTCGCCGGATGCCGGACGGCGCCACGCAATTGCGGATTCGATCGGACTCCGACGCCCGGACACGGGCCATCGGACGCGCCCTCGCCTCCCTGCTCCGTCCGGGTGATGTCCTCGTCCTCGAAGGTCCGCTCGGATCGGGCAAGACGGCGTTCGTCTCCGGGATCGGAGACGGTCTCGGCATCACCGAGCCGGTCACCAGTCCGACGTTCATCCTGATGCGTCGCCACGAGTCGGGCTTCCTCCCCCTCGTCCATGTCGATGCCTACCGGCTGGGCTCGCTCGCCGAGTTCGACGACCTCGAAGTGGTCGCCGAGGCCGCCGACGGTGCCCTGGCCATCGAGTGGGGCGACACCGTCGTCGCCGCCCTGCCGGAGGACCGACTGCACGTACAGCTGGATGGGCAGGGGGAAGGGCCCCGTGACATCGTCTTCACGACCGCCGGGAGCTGGGCGGGCCGTGACCTCGAAGGCCTTCTCTCATGAAGATCGTTGCCATCGAATCGTCGACCGCTGCCTCGTCGGTGGCCCTCGGGGAGGGACCGACGCTCGTCGCCACGGCAACCCGGGTCGATCGACGCGGACACGCCGAGTTCCTGACGGCCGCCCTGGACTTCTGCTTCGACCAGGCCGGCTGGTCGCCGGGCGACCTCGACGGTGTCGTCGTCGATATCGGGCCGGGCCTCTACACCGGCATCCGGGTCGGGCTCGCCACTGCCCAGGGCCTCGCCGCGACCCTCGGCATCCCGCTGGTCCCGGCCATCTCCCTCGACGCCCTCGCCCTGCGGGCGGCGACCGGCCGCCGCCACATCCACGCAATCGTGGACGTACGTCGCGGCGAGATCGCGACGGCGTCCTACCGGCCCGTCCCCGGCGGGGTCGTCAAGGACGGGCCCGCCGAGCTGACCAGCGTCGAGGAGTTGCGGGCGACGATCCAAGGGAGCGCCGACGACGTGCTCGTCGTCGGCGACGTAGCCGTGCTGGGCGATGAGTTCTTCAACGGCCTCCATCGCGCCAGGACCGGGCGGCCCCGCCACCCCTCGGCCGACGCCCTCCTGGAGCTGGCCGCGAACCGGTTCGACCACGACGACGTCCCACATCCCGACGAAGTGCGCCCCCGCTACCTGCGGGAAGCCGATGTCACGATCTCGTCGGTGCACCTCGAGGGTCATGGGCCGTGGGGGGACCTGTCGTGACGATCCGTCCCTTCCTCCAATCGGACGTCCCGGCGGTCCTCGAGATCGAGGAGGCGACCTACAGCCGGCCCTGGTCGGAAGCGATCTTCCGGGACGAACTGACCCAGCCCGGACGTGCCTACCTGGTTGCCGACATGGATGGGCAGGTCGCCGGCTACGGCGGGGTGCTGCTCCTCGGCGAGGATGCCCACATCACGACGGTCGCGGTCTCCGAGGCGTTCCGCGGTGACCGCCTGGGCACCCGCCTCATGTTGCGACTCGTGGAGGCTGCACTCGGTTTCGGCGCCCGCCACCTGACGCTCGAGGTCCGCTTCTCGAACCGCGCCGCCCAGAGCCTCTACACCCGGTTCGGTATGTCGCCGGTAGGTGTTCGGAAGAACTACTACGTAGACGAGGACGCACTCATCATGTGG
>JAHEFX010000039.1 GCA_024639975.1 bacterium | reverse complement strand
ACGAGGATCAACTGGGTCGGGGTCAGGTCGGTGATCGTGTGCCGCCCGAGCATCTCGATGAGGGCCGGCACGGCGGTGACGCCCTTCTCCTGCACGGCAGCCATGCCCCATTGCATGACGACGCCGTGGTGGAACTGGCGGGTGAAGTCGCCGCCGGCGATCGTCTTGCGGGTGCGTGAGAAGGCCAGCATGTTCTCACCGTTCAACCACTGGACGCCGGCGTTGAGGTAGGCCTTCGCCGCTTCGTCGTTCATGCTGACCGGCACGTCGACCTGGAACCCGCCGAACTCGTTCACGAGGTTCACGAAGCCGGCGAACCCGGTCACGACGTACCCCTCGTACTCGAGGCCGGTGAGGATCTCGGCGGTCGCCACGATCCGCTCGGGGCCGCGTGAGGCCATCACGTTCGTGAACTTCGAGTACCCACCTTCGGGGGTCTCGACCCAGGCATCACGAGGAATGCCGACGATGGAGGCGGCCGATGCGTCCGGGGCGATGGTGACGATGTGGTGCGAGTCCGCCCGGTAGCCGGTGACCGACTGCCCCGGCCGCGCGTCCGAACCGATGATGTAGAGGTGCAGCGACTCCGACCCGTACCAAGGGTCGATGCCGAGGGAAGCAAGTGAACCACCGACGATGGTCCAATTGCCGCCTTCGGTGGCGGCCGCAAGCAGGTCGGTGCCATCGGTGAGGATCGCGACCTGTTCCTCGCCGGCCGCGCCGACATGGGCTTCGAGTGATACGGCGGTGGCGGCCTCGGTCGCCCCTGCCAGGTGGTCGGAGAAGAGGGGATCCACCTGGGAACGGTCGCCGTACAGGCTCTCCACGGCCGAGACCAGGCCGGCGGGTGCTCCGGTGACCGAGATGGTCGGGCCGGCCTGGGTCGTGGTGGTCGGTTCGGCGGTCGTGGTGGTGTCGGGGAGCGTCGTGGCGGACGGTGCGATGGTGGACTCGGCCACCGGCTCATCGGAGGAGCAGGCGGCGGTCAGCAGGACGAGTGTCAGGAGCAGGGCGAGGGTGGCGCGAAATCGCATGGGGGAGGAGGCTCTCGGGAGGGGCGCACCGAGTGTGCGTGACGGGAGTCGCATCGTATACTCCGGCGCGCTGAAGGCACCGTCCTCCAGCGCCCCCGGAGGCCTGAGCGGGCCTCGTCCTGCCCCCAACGCGGAGAGAGCACGAGAGATGGAAGACGTCCAGCAATTGATCACGATCCTGGCCCTGGTGGCCGGGGTTGCGGCGATTGTCCTGGCGTTCGTATTCGCCCGACAGGTGAATTCGGCGCCCCAGGGCAACGACCGCATGAAGGAGCTTTCGGCGGCGATCCGCGAAGGCGCCATGGCCTTCCTGAAGGCCGAGTACACCTGGGTCTCGGTCTTCGTGGTCATCATGACCCTGCTCATCGGCTTGCTGCTCGACGACGGTTGGCTGCGTGCCAGCGCCTACGTCGTCGGTGCGGTCCTCTCGGCCGCTGCCGGGTTCGTCGGCATGCGGATCGCCACCGCCGCCAACGCCCGCACGACCGAAGCGGCTCGTACCGGCGGCATCGCCGCGGCACTCCCGCTCGCCTTCCGCGGTGGCGCCGTCATGGGCTTCACCGTTGCGGGTCTCGGCCTCCTCGGTGTGACCGCCGGCTGGCTCATCTTCTCGTCGGTGCTCGGTGACACAGAGGTCATCCGCACGGCCGACGTGGTCGCCGCCATCGGTCTCGGTGGTTCCTCGATCGCCCTCTTCGCCCGTGTCGGTGGTGGCATCTACACCAAGGCCGCCGACGTCGGTGCCGACCTCGTCGGCAAGGTCGAGGCAGGCATCCCCGAGGACGACCCCCGCAACCCGGCGGTCATCGCCGACAACGTCGGTGACAACGTCGGCGACGTGGCCGGCATGGGTGCCGACCTCTTCGAGTCGTACGTCGGCTCGCTCGTCGCGCCGATCGCCTTTGCGGCGTTCGTGTTCTCCGGCGAGATGCAGGCTGCCGCGATCATCTTCCCGCTCGCGGTCGGCACGCTCGGCATGTTCGCCTCGATCGTCGGTTCGTTCCTCGTCAAGCCGAAGGACGAGGGACATCTCGCCGCGGCGCTCCACCGAGGGACGAACTTCGCGATGGTCGTGACCGGCATCGGCGTCGCCGGCCTCGCCTACTGGATCTTCGACGGGATCGCCGAGAACTGGGCGGGCCTCTGGATCGCCGTGGTCATCGGCCTGCTCGTCGGGTTCATCATCGGCAAGATCTCCGAGGTGTTCACCTCCGACGAGTACAAGACCGTCAAGGAGATCGCCCGCCAGTCCGAGACCGGACCGGCCACCGTGATCCTCGCCGGGATCGCCGAGGGCAAGCGGTCCGCTGCCTACTCCGTCATCGTCACCGTCGCCGGTATCGGCGGGGCCCATTGGGCCGGCCAGTGGGCGCTCGGCGACGACGGCGGCATCTACGGCGTCGCCATCGCTGCCATCGGCGTGCTCGCCACGCTCGGCATCACGATTGCCGTGGACGCCTACGGGCCGATCGCCGACAACGCCGGCGGCATCGCCGAGATGGCCCACCTCGACCCCGAGGTCCGCAAGGCCACCGATGCCCTCGACTCGCTCGGCAACACGACGGCTGCCATCGCCAAGGGCTTCGCCATCGGCTCCGCTGCCGTCACCGCACTCGCACTCTTCTCGACCTTCACCCAGTCGATCGGGGTCGCCGCTGCCAACGCCGGGGTGGAGAACCCGCTCGCCGACGGCATCAACATCATGAACGTCGAGACGACGATGGGCCTGTTCCTCGGCGGGATGTTCCCGTTCCTGTTCGCGGCGCTCACCATCAACGCCGTGAGCCGTGCGGCCTTCACGATGATCGAAGAGGTCCGCCGCCAGTTCCGTGAGATCCCCGGTCTCAAGGAAGGCGATCCCAATGCCGTCCCCGAGTACGCCAAGTGCGTGGAGATCTCCACGGCCGGCTCACTTCGGGAGATGGTCATCCCGGGTGCGATGGCCGTGGCCCTGCCGCTCATCATCGGCTTCATCAACGTCGAGATGCTCGGGGGCTTCCTCGCCGGCGCCCTCGTCACCGGCTTCCTGCTCGCCATCTACATGGCGAACGCCGGCGGTGCCTGGGACAACGCCAAGAAGTTCATCGAGACCGGCGCCTTCGGTGGCAAGGGCTCTGACGCCCACAAGGCCGCCGTCATCGGCGACACCGTCGGTGATCCGTTCAAGGACACCTCGGGTCCGGCCATGAACATCGTCATCAAGGTGATGACGATCGTTTCCCTGATCTTCGCCTCGGCCTTCGTCGGCTGAGCCAACCCGCTCAGAGCAAGGGCCCCGGTCTTCGGACCGGGGCCCTCCTCTTTGGGAACCCAGGGTTCTGGGCGGGGTGGCGGGCGTCGTCGAGGCCTGAATCGGGGCTCTGGCCCGCACTCCGGCGGAACCGAGCCCGTCCGAGAAGATCCGACGCGGATCTACCCTCGCCGCCGTGAGAATCACCCTCGTCAGACATGGCCGGACGGCCGACAACCACGGCCGGATCTGGCAGGGCTGGGCCGGTCGCGGACTCGACGACGTCGGTCACGACCAAGCGGCCAGACTCGCCCAGCGGCTGACCGGCAGGGATTTCGATCGGGTCATCTCGTCCGACATCCAGCGGGTCGTCGACACCGCCTCCCACCTGAACCGCGCCGTCGAGCTCGATCCTGCCTGGCGGGAGATCGATGTCGGCTCCTGGGCCGGGCGCCCGATTCCCGAAACCTTCGAAGAACACCGCGACCAGTTCGAGCAGATGTACCAGGGCGCCGACATCCGGATCGGTGGCGACGGCGAGTCGACCCACGAGTTCCACGACCGGGTGGTCGGTGCATTCGACAAGCTCGTCGCCGAGCACCAGGACGGTGACGAGGTACTCGTCGTCGCCCACGGGGGCGTCATCGGGTCCATCTCGGCGGAGCTGTTCGGGTCCACCTGGCCGGGGACCCCGACCGCCCCGATCACGAACACTGCGATCACCACCATCGAGATCACCCCACGCGGTCCGCGACTCACCCGCCTCAACGATGGCTCCCACCTCGGGGAACTTCCGGGGTTCGCCGAGGGACGGAAAGCCGAAGGCGACCGGATCGTCACGTTCGTCCGCCACGGCCAGACCGACGGCAACCTCGAGGACCGCTGGATGGGCCACTCGTGCAACGGCCTCAACGAGACCGGGCACGCCCAGGCCGATCTTCTCGGCGGCCACCTCGGCACCCAGCAGAACCTCTGGTCCAGCGATGTCCAGCGAGCTCGGGAGACAGCAGAGCGGATCGGCTCGCCCAACCTCACCCAAGGCCTCCGGGAGGTCTACTTCGGGTCCTGGGAAGGCCTCACGAACGCCGAGGTCATGGACCGGGACCCCGACATGGCCCGACGGATCTACCAGGATCGCGAGGACCTTCCCCGGGGCGGCGACGGCGAGTCGTGGGAGATGCTCACCAAGCGGGTGGTCGGCACGGTCGACGGGATCCTCGACGAGGCCGACGGTGACGTGACGGTCGTGTCGCACGGGTCCGCCATCCGCTCCTGGCTCCTCGACGCCATGGACCTCGGGTGGGAGTCGTCACCCAGGTTGGGCCTGCTGCCGAACACCGGGTACGCCCGGGTCATCCAGAGCCCCTGGCGCTGGCAGATCTTCGACTACGGCGTCGCACCGCATCTCGGGGACCAACCCGGGCGTTAGCCTCGCCCCATGTCCGGATCCATCCTCGGCAACGCCGTCAAACGGGTCGAAGACCCACGCTTCATCAAGGGCGAAGGTAGGTACCTCGACGACTTCCCAGACGAAGGCGTCCTCCACCTCGTCCCCGTGCGCAGCCAGATCCCCCACGGGACCATCGAGTCGATCGACGTCGACGAGGCCAAGGCCATGCCGGGTGTGGTCGCCGTCTTCACCCACGAGGACCTCGACATCGGGGTGATCCGCCCCGGCCCGTACTGCCCGCCCGAGACGTTCCGGCCGCCGCTCGCCCAGGGCACCGTCCGGTTCGTCGGCGAGGTTGTGGCCGTCGTCGTCGCCGAGAGCGAACAGGCCGGCTTCGACGCCGCCGAGTTGGTCTGGGCCGACATCGAGCCACTCGATACCGTCGCCACCATCGAGGAGGCGCTCGCCGACGAGGTGATCCTGTATCCCGAGGTCGGCTCGAACGTCGTCGTCGACAAACGTCGTGATCGGAACGAGGACATCTTCGCTGAAGCCGATGTCGTGGTGTCGGCCAAGTTCCACAACCAGCGCCTCGCCCCCGTCCCGCTCGAGACCAACAACGCCCGTGCCGAGTTCGACGCCGACGGGAACATGACGCTCTGGGTGGGGACCCAAGATGTGTTCGGGCACCAGCCGATCGCCAAGATCATCGGCTTCGAGGACAAGAAGCAGCTGCGGGTCCGGATGACCGACATGGGCGGTGGCTTCGGTGCGAAGTTCTACACCTATGCCGAGCAGGTCCTCACCGCCGCCGTCGCGAAAGAGCTCGGTCGGGACGTGCAGTGGATGGAGCCCCGCACGCACAACCTCGTCGGCATGACCCATGGTCGGGCCCAGGACGAGCACGTCGAGCTGGGCATGAAGTCCGATGGAACGATCGTCGCCCTGCGGGCCGAGCTGGTGCAGGACACCGGCGCCTACCCGACCTTCGCCTCCTACCTCTCGGCGTGGACGGCGCTCATGGCGTCGGGCACCTACGTCATCCCCGACATCGAGGTCCACTGGCGTGCCGTCGTCACGAACACCGTCCCCGTGCACGCCTACCGCGGCGCCGGGCGCCCCGAGGCAGCGGCCATGGTCGAACGAATCATCGATATCGCCGCCGGCGAGCTCGGTATCGACCCGGTGGAACTGCGGCGCAAGAACCTGCTGCAGCCGGCCGACTTCCCCTACACGTCGCCGACGCGCGCCGAGTACGACACGGGGGACTACGACGCATCGCTCGACATGGCCCTCGACATGGCCGGCTACGAGGAGCTGCGACGAGAGCAGGCCGTTCGCCGTGAGCGGGGCGACCGCATCCAACTCGGGATCGGGGTCTCGACCTACGTGGAGATCACCGCACCCGGAGACCGGAAGGAATGGTCGAAGGTCGAGGTCCATGCCGACGGCACCGCCACCGCCTGGGTCGGTACGTCGGCCCACGGCCAGGGCCACGAGACGGCCTTCGCCCAGATCGTGGCCGGGCACCTCGACATCCCCCACACCGACGTGAAGGTGGTCGAGGGTGACACCGACGTCATCGAGACCGGGTGGGGCACCGGCGGTTCTCGGTCACTCCAGGTCGGTGGCACGTCGGTCAACAACTCCACCGAGGGTGTCGTGGCCAAGGCCAAGGAGATCGTCGCCCACCTGCGGGAGGCGCCGGTCGAGGACCTGGTCGTCGCCGACGGCGGCGTGTCGGTGGCCGGTGTCCCGGGTACCAAGATCGGCTGGGGCGAGCTGGCAGCGTTGGCAGCGAGCCCGACCAACCTCCCCGAGGGCGTGGACCCGGGCCTGGCCTTCGAGCACCTGTTCGACCAAGGGATCGCCACCTATCCGTTCGGCGCCCACGTCTCCGTGCTGGAGCTGGACACCGAGACCGGCTCGTTCGCGGTCCGTCGCCACGTCGCCGTCGACGACTGCGGCACGATCTTCAACCGGGTGCTCGTGGACGGCCAGGTCCATGGCGGCGTGGCGCAGGGCTACGGCCAAGCACTCTGGGAGCACGCCCAGTACGACGAGTGGGCGAACCCCCTGTCGGGCAACCTCACCACGTACCTCATCCCGACGGCGGGGTCGCTCCCGACCTTCGAGGTCGACCACACCGAGACCCCCTCGTTGGCGAACCCGCTCGGCGCCAAGGGCATCGGCGAATCCGGCACGATCGGCTCCACTGCCGCCGTCTGGAACGCCATCAACGACGCCCTCGCCCCCTACGGCGTCCGCCACATGGACATGCCCGCCACCCCCGGCCGCGTCTGGACCGCCATGCAGGGTGACTCCTAGAGAAGTGGGGCTCTCGCATGGGGGATCGGATTGCCCCCCGCCCACTTCGCTTCGCTCCGTGGGTCCCATCCCCCCTCCGGGGGGATCCATCGAATCTGGACCGCCATGCAGGGTGACTCCTAGAGAAGTGGGGCCCCCTCCGGGGGGATCCATCGAATCTGGTTGGCGATGTGGGGTGACTCCTGGAGAAGTGGGGCTCTCGCATGGGGGATCAACGTGCCCCCCTCCCACTCCGCTTCGCTCCGTGGGGCCCATCCCCCCTCCGGGGGGATCTCTCCGGTCTCGGCGGTGCAGGGTGAGTCCGGCGGGGGGATATTCCCGGTCTGGTTGGCGATGCTGGGTGAGTCCTGGCCGAGAGATCCCCCCGTCAGGGGGGATGGGCCCCGCACGGCGTAGCCGTGTGGGAGGGGGGCGGTCAACTCCGTCGACGATTCTCCTCCCATGACTCGAATCCTTCTTGTCACCAACGACTGGCCGCCCAAGACCGGTGGGATCCAGACCTATCTGAAGGGGATCGTCGATCGGACGAGCCACGAGGTCGAGGTGCTCGGACCCGATCGAGGATTCATGATGGCCACCAGGGCGACCCTCGAACGGATCTCCTCCCACGATGCCGACGTGGTCTGGTTCGGTGCCCCGCACCCGCCCGGGTTGCTGGGTCCCGACCTCGACCGGCCCTATGTCATCCACGCCCACGGAGCCGAGGTCGCCGTCGCCGACTCGTTGCCCGGTGTCGGCAGTCGTCTCCGCAACAGCTTCCAGGGCGCTGCCGAGGTGCTTGCCGTCAGCCAGTTCACGGCCGACGAGGTCGAGCGTCGGACCGGTCGAACGGCCACCGTGCTCGGGGTGGGCGTCGATCTCGACCGCTTCGGTCCCGGCGTGCCACCCGATCGGTTCCGGATCATCTGCGTCGGACGATTCGTCCCCCGCAAGGGTCAGTCCCGGGTGATCGAGGCGGTGGCCCGTCTTCGCGATGGCGGCGTGGATGCCTCGGTGATCCTCGTGGGGGAGGGTCGTGACGAGCCCAAGCTGCGACGCATCGCCAGACGACTTGGCGTGCCGCTCGCCCTCGAGACCGGTGTCCCCGATGACGAGCTGCCCGCCCTCTACCGGCGAGCGTCGGTGTTCGCCATGCCGACCAAGGACCGATGGATGGGTCGGGAGGCCGAGGGTCTCGGCATCGTCTACCTCGAGGCGGCCGCGTCCGGTCTACCGGTGATCGTCGGCTCTTCCGGTGGCTCGGTCGAGACGATCGTCCCGGGCCGGACGGGCTTCATCGCGGATGACGTGACCACCCTCGCCCGCCAGCTCGCCTGGCTCGCCGAGCACCGCGCCGAGGCCAAGGCGATGGGAGCGGCCGGCCGGGAACTCATGGCGAAGCGGTACTCCTGGGATGACGTGATCGACCGATTCGACCGGGTCTTCGACCGCTTCGAGAGCTAGCTGCTCCGCGTGGCAGGGGCGTATCGACCATGGGTAGCGTCCTGTCGATGACCCAGAGACACCTCATGTGGTGGTGCTTCGGCACGGGCTTGCTGCTCATGGCTTGGGCCGTCATCAGCCTGCGGGAACCGGCCTACTGGGATCCGCAGACAGCACTCGACTACGCCGGCTCGGTCGTCGCGCAGGTCGGGTTCGTGGCCGTCGCCGTGACGCTCTTCGTCTGGCGCGCGGTGACGCCCGTTCAGTGGTCCTCCGTCCCCCTACTGGGCGCATCGATCGGCTTTCTGCTCTGGGCGCTTGGCAACCTGCTGGAGGAGGTGCTCGAGGTCGAGGCCGGTGTGTGGGCCTTCTTCGTGGGGGCCGCGCTGGCACACGTCATGCTGCTGTTGGCCGGCGTGGTGGCGATCGTCAGTCCTGGCCGCTGGCGTTGGTCGGGGCTCGTGTTGCTCGGCGTCCTCGGCTCGCTCCTCCTCGAGGGCATCCCCCTCCTGACGCCGATTCCGTGGCTGGTCATGGCGCTGATCCTCTGGCGGGGCTGGCTGCGAGAGCCGGCGCCTGCGCCCGTCGCGTAGCCCGGCATTCTCTGGCCAACCTCGCGAAATCCTTGTTTGCATCGCGCGGGGTTGGTTGGATGCGCGTTGTGACAACCGAAGAACGAGAGCTGGCGTGAACAAGACGTACGTACTGGACACCAACGTCCTACTGGCCGATCCGCACGCCATCCTCAGGTTCGATGAACACCACGTGGTCCTCCCACTCATGGTCGTGGAGGAGATGGACCACAAGAAGACCCGCATGGACGAGGTGGGTGCGAACGCCCGCTCTGCCCTCCGGCTGCTCGAGGAGCTGGGCGCCTCCCGGTCCGGTGGCCTCGCCACACCGGCCTCCCTCCCCAGCGGTGGCGACCTCCGGATCGAGCTCAACCAGATCAACTCGCCGAAGCTGCCGCAGATCCTCGATGCAGCCCGGCCGGACAACCGCATCCTGGCCACCTGTATGAACCTGGCCGAGTACGGCGAGACCGTCCTCGTCACCAAGGACACCGCGCTCCGGATCAAGGGCGCCCAGCTCGGTGTCGAGGTCGAGGACTACCGGGCCGACACCGCCCAGGTGGACGAGCTCTATTCGGGTGTCGTCGAAGTGGACGTCGAGTCGCAGGTGATCGATCGCCTCTTCCACGAGGGCAAGGTGACCCTCGACGGGGTCGAGGCGATGGTGAACCAGTTCATACTCCTCCGGTCCGGCCCCAGCCAGTCGGCGATGGGTCGGGTCACCCACGCCGACCCGACGGTCATCGACCGGGTGGCCTCCGGCCGTCAGGTCTTCGGGGTGGAGCCGAAGAACATCCGACAGGTCTTCGCCATCGACATGCTCACCGACCCCGACGTCCCCGCCGTCTCGATGATGGGCATGGCCGGCGCCGGCAAGACGTTCCTGGCCCTCGCCGCCGGCCTCGAACAGGTCATGGAGCAGGGCCGCTACCGCCGGGTGTCGGTCTACCGGCCCCTGGTGGCCGTGGGTCGCCAAGAAGTGGGGTACCTGCCCGGCGACCTCGACGAGAAGCTGTCGCCTTGGATGGCCGCGGTCCACGACAACCTGCACGCCCTGTTCGCCAACCTGCCGCCGGAGGAGGCGCGGATGGTCGTCGACGACCTCGTGGTCTCGGGCGAGATCGAGATGAGCTCGGTCACCTACCTGCGTGGCCGATCCATCACCGGCGAGTACGTGATCATCGACGAGGCCCAGAACCTCGAGCTCTCGACGCTCAAGGTGATCCTGACCCGGATGAGCAAGGACTCGAAGGTGGTGCTGTGCGGCGACCTGAGCCAGGTCGACAACCCCTACATCTCCCCGTACGGCGGCATGGCCGCCCTCATCGAGAAGTTCAAGGGCACCAACCTGTTCGGCCACGTGACCCTCGAACGCAGCCTCCGAAGCCCCTTGGCCGAGGCAGCCGCCACCCGCCTCTGATCCCACCAGCGACAAGGGCTTAGCCATGGCGGTACGAACGCTCGAAACGGGCGAGTGGGAGGTCTGGCGGGACCTGCGCCTCGCCGCCCTTGCCGACTCGCCGGATGCTTTCCTGTCGACACTCGCCGAGGAGTCCGGGAAGTCGGACGAAGTCTGGACGGACGTCGTGGCGGCGACGGCAGCCCATCAGCGCGGGAACCTCTGGGTAGCCGAGTGGGAGGGGGAGCCTGCCGGTATGGGCTTCGGTCGCCTCGATCCCGAGCTCCTGCTTCTCACCATCGCAGCGATGTGGGTCGACCCCTTCGCCCGAGGCAAGGGCCTCGGGATGGAGCTCCTCGAAGCGATGATGGATTGGGGCCGCGACCTCGGCGCCGAACGGGCCGAGCTCTGGGTGACCGACGGCAACACCCCGGCCGAGCGGCTCTACGAACGGGCCGGCTTCTCCCCGATCGGCACGCCGGCTCCATTGCGAGAGGGATCGGACCTGACCGTCACCCGCCTCGTAGCGGCGCTCTGACGGCGGTTTTGGTCGACACGGTGCCCGACCCGGCGCGAAACTCGACCCATGCAACCGATCCGGACCCTCGAGGTCGATGAATGGGAGCTGGGGCGGCAGCTCCGATTGCGGGCGCTGGCTGACACACCCGACGCCTTCCGGTCGACCTATGAGGACGTCGCCGTCGAGTCCGACGCGTGGTGGCAAGGAGTGGTCGAGGACTTCAGCTCGGATCCGAGCCGGGGCATCTGGGTCGTGGAGGACGACGGCGACCTGGTGGGGATGACGCTCGGGAACATCCACGACGGCCGTCTACACATCTTCAGCATGTGGATCGATCCCGGCCGACGGGGCGAGGGCCTTGGTCAGGGACTCCTGGGGACCGTCATGGCTTGGGGCCGCGTCTCGGGCGCGACGACGGTGGAGCTGTGGGTCACCGAGGGCAATGCTGAGGCCGAGAGCCTCTTCACCAGGGCCGGGTTCCAGAAGACCGGCGACCGTGAACCCCGCCGCGAGGACTCGGATCTCGACGTCGTGAAGATGGTCGCCCCGCTCTAGGGGCTCCGACGAGAGCTACTCGTCTTCGTCTTCGAAGGCGTTGAAGAGTGTCACCAGGGTGTGCACGCCGAGTCCCATGCCCCAGCCGATGGCCGGGTAGTACCACCAAGCGCCCGGACCGGTGACCATGTCGAGGAGGATCAACCCGAGCATCACAGCGACGAATGAAGCCACGTGCGCCCGCCAGGAGCGCCAGGCCCGCTTCTTCTTGCGGGCCAGTTCCCGGGCTTCCTCCTGCTCGACGGCCAGCGCTTCGCGTTCGGCCCTGGCCTTGTCCGCCCGGCCTGACACGACCTGCTCCACGGCCTCTGGGCTGATGCCCAACTCCTCGGCGATCTGGGTCAGCTCGTCGAGGGAGATCTCGTCGGGGGCGCTCGTCACCCCATCGAGGCGAGCGGCGACCTCGAGGATCTCGCTCATCTCGTCCTGGGTGAATCGTTCGGGTCGGTAGGGCTGTTCTCGGTCCATGGTGGTGGCGCTCCGGCGCCGCCAAGACTGTAGTGGGCACCCTTTTGGTCCCAGACGCGGTTCGGGGCCGCTCGTGGCGGCCCCGAACCGGTCTTCGAAGGAGGGCGGGCTAGGTGTTCTGCTCCCCCTTCCAAGCGGCCTTCACGCCGCCGACACCGCTGGCGGCGACGTCGCGCACCGCGTGCACGGCCGACTCGCCGATGCCTTCGGCAGCCTCCAGGGCGCCCTCGGCCGCTGCGGACACGAGGTCCTCGGCCGACAGGCCCACGGCCTTCGCTCCGTCGATGGCGCCCGTCAGGGCACCCTTCGTGGCGTCGGCGATGTCGATACCGACCTCGCCGGCACCGATGACCAGGCCCTTGGCGGTGCCCTTCACGGCCTCGATGACGTCGGCCCCGGCCTCGGCTGCACCGGTGACGGTGCCGGACACGGCGCTCGAAGCAACCCCGATGACGTCGGTGGTCACGTCCTTGGCGCCGCCGATGACGGAGCGGCCGAGGGTGACGGCCGCATCGGTGAGGCTGACGCCCGTGTCCTTCGTGGCCGTGATGACACCCTCGGCGATGCCCGCCGTGGTCTTCGTCACGTCTGCGCCGATCTCGCGGGTCCCCTTGAAGGCCGCCCGAACCGTGTCGGAGATGACCCCGACCGATACGGCCGCGATCTCGCCCACACCCTCGAGCACCCCGACCACCACACCCTTGACGGTGCGGACCAGGCCGGTGCCGACCTCCTGTACGGCCTCGAGTGCGCCGGTGACGATGCCACTGGCCGTCGAGCTGACGGCCCCTGCCACGTCCTTGGTGTCCTCCAGCGTCGTCACGGCGACATCGCGTGCGACGTCAGCGGTGCCGGTTGCGATCGAGCCCGTGCCCTTCAGTACCCGAGAGATGCTCCCCCGAACCTTGCCCTGTGTTTCTTCGCCCATGGTCCTTCCTCCTTTGGAAGTTGCTGTTGGGGTAACTATCGGACCCGGAGGGGGTGCCGGGCAATGACACGCGGCGGCGGTCTGGTGGCCAGTACTGGCAGTCGACTGCCAGCGGCCCGTAGGCTCGATGGGGTGAGCACCCGAGTCAGCGCCGTAGGAGGATCGACCGTTTGGCGGCGGGGTGTGCAGGCCATGCTCGAGGATGAGGGGTTCGAGGTCGTGGGGGTGGACCAGCTCGACGCTTGGGAGCCCGGCCGTGGCGGGGTTGCCGTCCTGGTGCACCTCTCCGACGGGGAGTCAGAGAGCGCAATCGTCGAACACGTGGCGCTACACCCCCTGATTCCGGTCATTGCCGTGCTCGACCGGCCCAGCGTGCCGACCGTTGCCCAACTCGTGCGCGAAGGGGCCACCGCGGTCCTCGACGAGCGCGAGGAGAAGTCCAGCGTCGTCGCCCGGGTGGTCCGGGAGGCACTCTCGGGCTACACCGCCCTGCCCACGCCGACGGTCAAGGCAATGGCCGTGAACGTTCCCGACGAGATGGACATTCGCGCCTGGCTGAGCGTGGAGGAGGAGGGGTGGCTGCGGGCGATGGCAACCGGCACGAGGGTCGGCGACCTGGCCGAACAGACCGGCTACAGCGAGCGAGCCATGTTCCGGCTGCTCCGACGCCTCTACGTGCGGCTCGGTGTCACCAACCGGACCGAGGCGATCCTCTGGGCCAGCGGCCACGGACTCCTGCAGGCGGCCGATTGACGGTCAGCCCACGGCCAGGCCTTCTCGGCCGACCGGTCAGGACTCGGGGTCGCGCGGGAACTGGTCCGACTCGTAGGTGTTGAAGACTGTCCGCAGTGTCCGGGAGACAAAGGCGATCCCGATGAACAAGGCCGGGAAGTAGAACCAGCTGAGGTCCCCGTCGGAGACCAGGTCGAACAGCCAGAGGCCACCGATGAGCACCAGGGTCCGGGCGAGGGCACCCCGCCAGTGCCGCCAGCGGCGAGCTCGGCGTTCGGCCCGCCACTCGGCCAGTTCGATCTCGGCTTCGGCCTCCCAACGCTTCTCGTCCTGTCGGGCCACGACGGCATCGACTGCAGCGGGGTCGATCCCCAGCTCGGCTGCGATCTGGCGCAGCTCGGTGAGGGAGACCGAATCGGGCTGGATGGGGTCCTGGTCGAGTCGGGACGCGAGCTCGATGATCTCGCTCATCTCCTCGTGGGAGAACCGCCGCTGCTGACCTTGCTCCAGCTCCATGATCCCGAACCTATTCGGCCTCTGCCTCTGGCTCGGCCTCGGCCTCGGCCTCGAGCTTCGAGCGTCGGGCCGCCATCAGGGCGCGGGCCCGGTCGATCGTGATGCCCTCGGGTTCGTCGGTGTCGCCGAGTCCGGCCATGACCTCGCCGTCCCAGACGTAGAACTTGCGTCGCTGCTGCACCAGCCAGAGGTCCCGACCCTCGGGGTCCTGGCCGATGGGTCCGACCCCGTCCTTGTTGCGGTCGCCGAGGAGCTTGAAACCCTTGGGTAGCTCCAGCATGAGGAGGGCCCGCTCCATGGTGGTGTCCTCGAGGCGGTCCTCGGAGGCGAGGGTGCGGTAGTTCTTGTCGTGGGCGACGTAGGGGCCGAAGCGTCCGGGACTGATGACCACCGGCTTCTTGGTCTCCGGGTGCTTGCCGAGCTCCTTGGGCCACTCGAGCAGCGCCAGCGCATCATCCAAGGAGATGGAGTCGAGGTTCTGGCCTTCCTTGAGGGAGGCCCGCTTGGGCTTCGTCTTCGAGTTCGGCTCCTGCTCGCCCAGCTGGACGTAGGGGCCGTATCGCCCGTTCGAGGCGTACACCGTCATGCCGGTGTCGACGTCGGTGCCGAGGATCTTCGGGCCGGCGGCGGCAGCATCGAGGTACTCGGTCGCCTTCTCGATGGTGAGCTCGTCCGGGGGGAGGTCGTCGGGGATGGAGGCTCGGTCGTCGCCCCGCTGCAGGTAGGGCCCGTAGCGGCCGACCCGGGCGACGATGTCGTCGGAGATCGGGATCGAGTTGATCTCGCGGGGGTCGATCTCGTCGATCCGCTGGTCGATCTGGGGCTTCAGCCCATCGCCATCTCCGAAGTAGAAGGCCCGCAGCCATTCGGTTCGGTCCCGGTCGCCTTGGGCGATCTGGTCCAGGTCCTGCTCCATGTCGGCGGTGAACTGGAAGTCCACGAGCCCGGCGAAGTGCTGCTCCAGGAGGGCGGTCGTGGCGAAGGCCGTGAAAGACGGCACGAGCGCCGAGCCCTTCTTCCACACGTAGCCGCGGCTCTGGATGGTGGAAATGATCGATGCGTAGGTGGACGGGCGACCGACGCCGAGCTCTTCGAGCTGGGCGACCAGCGATGGTTCGGTGTACCGGGCCGGCGGCTTCGTCTCGTGGCCCTTCGGCTCGATGGCAGTGGCGTCGAGGATGTCGCCTTCGGCGAGTTGCGGGAGCCGCTTCTCCTTGTCGTCGCCTTCGGCACCCTCCTCGGTACCCCGCACGTAGGCGGCGAGGAACCCGGGGAACGTGATGGTTCGGCCCGAAGTGGTGAATCCGGCCACGCGGCCGTCGTCGGCGGTCGCCTCGATGCGAACGCTGAGCGACTCGCCCTTGGCGTCGGCCATCTGGCTGGCGACGGTCCGCTTCCAGATGAGGTCGTACAGGCGGGCCTGGTCGGCCTCGACCTGTCCTTCGACCTCGGACGGGTGCTTGAACACGTCGCCGGCGGGGCGGATCGCCTCGTGGGCTTCTTGGGCACCCTTGGCCTTCTTGTCGTACCGGCGGGGTTCCGCGGGAACGTAGTCGTCGCCCCAGCGAGCGACCGCTGCTTCGCGGGCGGCGGCGAGGGCCGTGTCCGACAGGGTCGTCGAGTCGGTCCGCATGTAGGTGATGAAGCCGTTCTCGTAGAGCCGCTGTGCATTCGACATCGTCCGGGCGGCGGAGAACCCGAGCTTGCGACCGGCCTCCTGCTGCAGGGTCGATGTCCGGAACGGGGCATAGGGGCGGCGGGTGTAGGGCTTGGTCTTGACGCTCGTGACGGTGAACGGCTTGCCTTCGAGCGAGGTGGCCAAGGCGTTGGCGGCGGCCTCGTCGAGACGGACGACATCGTCGGTCTTCAGCTGGCCATCGGAGCCGAACGACTTGCCGGTGGCGACCCGGACGTCGTCCACGGCGACGAGCCCGGCCGTGAACCCGGAACCGTCGCCGGCCACGAGGTGGGCGTCGAGGTCCCAGTAGTCGGCGACGACGAACGCCATCCGTTCCCGCTCCCGGGCCACGATGATCCGCACGGCCACCGACTGGACGCGGCCGGCCGAGAGGCGGGGCTTGATCTTCTTCCAGAGGACGGGGGAGACCTCGTACCCGAAGAGGCGATCGAGGATGCGGCGGGTCTCCTGGGCGTCGACGAGGTCGGTGTCGATCTCCCGGGGGTTGCTGAGCGCCTCGCGGATCGCGCCGGGCGTGATCTCGTGGAACACCATGCGACGGACCGGCACCTTCGGCTTCAGGACCTGCTCGAGGTGCCAGGCGATCGATTCGCCTTCGCGGTCCTCATCCGTGGCGAGGAAGAGCTCGGGGGCGTCCTTGAGCTTGTCCTTCAGCTCGCGGATGACCTTCGACTTGCCGCGGCTATTGATGTAGATCGGCTCGAAGTCCGATTCGATGTTCACGCCGAGGCGCGCCCAGGACTCTTCCTTGAAACGCTTGGGGATCTCGGCTGCGGTGGAGGGCAGGTCGCGGATGTGTCCGACGGACGACGCGACCTCGTACTCCCCGCCGAGGTACCCGGCGATGGTGCGGGCCTTGGCAGGGCTCTCCACGATGATCAGAGGCTTTGACACGGGCTGCGATAGTAAGGGATAGCTGGGACTTGACGCCGCGCCCGCCCGGTTCCCCCTACGGGGGAAGAAATCTCCTGGGTCGCACCCCCCCTCCCATTCCGTGGGTCCCATGCCCCTGAGAGATCCCCCGCCAGGGGGAAGGGTTCAACGCTTTGAGAGATCCCCCCGCCAGGGGGGATGGGACCCGAGCGACGGAGGAGCTTGGGAGGGGGGCTCCTGCACGGACCCTCAGGGTTCACCTGGGGATCTCCCTCATGGGTTGAGTCGGTGCCTCCCACTACCGTTTCGGCTCATGGACGAAGGACGGGAACCGCGCAGCGTCGGGCAGCTCATTCGACGTGGTCAGTTCGCCCGGCTGTTCTGGGCGGGTGCGGTCTCGTCGTTGGGCGACTGGGTGTCGCTGTTCGCCGCCATCGCCCTGGGCAACGCGCTCGGCGGCACCGCCGGTATCTCCGTCCCGCTGCTCGCCCGATTCCTCCCCGCCGTGTTCGTCGGCGCCATCTCCGGGGTCCTCGCCGACCGCTACGACGCCAAGTGGGTGATGGTCGGTGCCGACGTCGGCCGGATGGTCCTCGTCACGGGCCTCGTCTTTGTCGACACGCTCCAGATGCTCTTCATCATCACCATGGCGATCGAGGTCCTCAGCATCCTCCGCCAGCCGGCCCGCGAGGCGGCCATGGCGTCGGTGATCTCCAAAAAGGAGCTGCTCAACGCCAACTCGGCGAGTGTGTTCATCACCTACGGGATGATCCCGGTCGCCGGTGCCGTCTGGACCGGCGTGGCGGCGCTCTCCGAGGGCGTCTTCGACGTCTTCCCGTG
>JAHEFX010000127.1 GCA_024639975.1 bacterium | reverse complement strand
ATCGGCAAGACGGGAGAAGTCGGCATCGGCGGAGCACATCCAGGAGACGGCAAGCCGGTCCTCGAGTGGTTCGACGAGAGCCCACCCGGCCGGGCAGCCGAAGAGCAGGCCGTCGGACGCGAAGCCGGCGAGGTCGTCCGGCGTCAGCGTCCACCAGGTCCAGTGGAGGCCGACCAGCCCCCTGCCGCCGGATGCGTACGCCGATCTCTGCCAGGTGGCCCAGATCTCCGGACTCGGTGGGGTCGGCTCGAGTCGCTCCCGGGCCGGCAGACGCTCGACCGACTCGACCGGTTCCCGCACGAACCACCAGCGGCTCGTCGGCCGGTACCCGAGCCGCTCGACCTGCCGCTGCGGCGCTTCATTCCAGTCCTCGATGGCGAGCCTCGACACTCGGTCACCCCGCCGGCGGGCCAATGCGACACCGGCGTCGTTGAGTCGATCCGCCAGACCCTTGCGGCGATGGTCGGGACGGACCCGGGCTGCTGCCATCCAGGCCTGCCGGGGACCCGGTTGGCGCAGCGTCGCGACCGCCACCGGGCCATCCGAGGCGTGGATGGCGACGAGCACCTCGACGTCGGGGGCGTCCAACCAGCCGAGGAACGAGTCCGCCACGTAGTCGCCCCACTCGAACGTGTCGGTCGTGAAGGCGGCGATGCCCTCGTGGTCCTCCGCCCGGCCAAGGCGGACCTCGTAGGTCATCTACAGCGCGGCGGCGAGGAAGATCCAGCCGGCGACGATCCAGACGCCGAGCATGGCAACCCGGTCCCAGCCGCCTCGGCTGCCGGGTACGAAGACGCGGAGTGCATAGGTCCCGATCACACCGAGCGGAAGCGCAACGAGCAACCCGGATCGCGAGGCGACGCGCAGCGTGTCGACGGCGATCGCGAAGGCGACGCCGAGCTCTTCGAAGAAGCCTTCGATCGTCGAAGCGAGCAGCAGGCCGGCAACGCTCACCGCGACGATCCCGGCGGCCCGGGCGATGGCCATGTGGATCTCCGGCCACTCGTGGGCGGCGCCGGTCATCGGACCCTCGCTCGCAACACCCAGGGCGAAGAGGCCGAGCACGGCGATGACCAACCCGGACCCGAGCAGCGCCCCGGTCGAGCCGGACAGGCCGACCGCCACGATCCCGAACCCATCGAGGACCACGACCACCGCCAGTGCCACGAGCGCGGCGCCGACCACCGCCAGGTACATGTCCCCGACGATGCCGATCTGGCGCCCGTACAGACGGGCGTAGTCGAGGGGGGCGAGCCCCGTCCCCTCTGTGTCCTCCTCGGTGCTCATCGACCGGGACGATACCCCGAGGCCGAGAGCGATTCCGCGTACAACTCGACCGGGTGGGCAACCCGGGCATCGCCCGCGAGGTGTGCGCGCAGCTGCAGCTCGCACCCCGGGTTGGCCGACGCGACGATCGCCGCCTTCGACGACCGCACCTGGTCCGCCTTGCGTCGGCCCAACTCCTCGGAGGTCCCCGGGTGCAGGATCGAGTAGGTGCCGGCCGCCCCACAACAGATCCCGGCCGGGTCGATCTCCACCGGCTCGTAGCCCGCAGCCCGGACCACGGCCCGCGGCTCGTCGACCACACGCTGGGCATGGCGCAGGTGGCAGGGGTCCTGCATGGCGACGAGCTCCGCGCCCTCGAAAGCGGGGAGCCTCCCGTCTGCGATCGACCTCGCCACCAGCTCGTTCACGTCCAACGAGCGATCGGCCACCGATTCGCCGCCGTCGACCAGGTGGCCGTAGCCCTCGAGGTGGGCGCCACACCCGGCCGAGTTCGACACGATGAAGTCGAAGCCTTCGAACACCGGCGCATTGCGCTCCGCCAGGTCCAACGCCGTGTCCCGGTCACCATCATGCGCCGACAGCGCCCCACAACAGGTCTGCTCCTCGGGCGCGACGACCCGATACCCGGCAGCGACCAGCACCGCCACGGTCGCCTCGTGGACCGTTCGGAACCACTCGTCCATCACACACCCGGTCAGGAGCCCGACGGTCGCCACCGCCTCACCCTCCGGCTCCCACGTGCCGCCCTTGAAGCGGTCGGGACGACCCGCGAGCGGTCGCAGGCCCTCGAAGCCGGTCCGCAGACTCCCCGGGACCACCCACGAACCAAGACCCTGGGCGACGCGTGCGGCGAGCGAGGCGGTGCCCAGCAATCCCTTGCTCGGCAGGACATTCGACAGCAGCGACCGGCGAACCCTGGAACCCGAGACGGCTGCAGTCTCGACCCGTGCGGCCTCGATGAGCTCCCCGTACGGGACCATCGAAGGACAGGCAGCTTCACAGGCCCGGCACCCGAGGCAGGTGTCGAGGATGTGGGCGACGGTGTCGTCCAGTTCGGCGCCGTCGGCGACGGCTGCCATTGCAGTGAGACGCCCGCGCGGGGACTGGTCCTCCCGCCCGGTCAGGCGGAAGGTCGGGCACGAGGGCAGGCAGAGCCCGCATTGGATGCAGGTCGCGACGCCGGCGGGGTCGGGCGGGTGGGAGGTGGCCCAGCCCATCAGATGCCCCCCGCCGGCCGGCCGGGGTTGACCACCCGGTCCGGGTCGAAGCGAGCGACGATCCGTCGCTGCAGGTCGAGTGCCGCAGGATCGGAGCCCCATGGGCCGGGGTCCGCGTAGAGGGCGTCGTGGCCCCCGAGGAGCACGACGACGCCGCCCAGGGGCTCCAACCACTCGCGCATGGCGGCGGCGGTGGGGCCATCCATGGGTGCCTCGACGATGCCGACGCCGTGCTGGGCGACGAACTCGCCGGGTACCCGGTCGACGACTTCGGGCACGAGTGTCGGCGGCACCCGCACGGACCAGAGTCCCTCGCCGTCCCGAGGCCGGGGCTGGTCGGGCCAGAGGAGGCCCCGCTCGGACTCGCCGCCGAGAGCGTCTGCTTGGGCCTCGACCTCCTCGGCGGTACCGGTCAGCATCACCAGGGTGCGATCCCTCGTCTGGAGCACCGCCTGGGGACGGAACGCCCGTCCGGCGTCCGGGGGCATCGCCACTTCCACGGTGGCCGAGGCTCGAGGGGTCGGCCAGAGCTTCAGGGTGGCCTCGACGACGACCCCGAGGGAGCCGAGCGAACCAACGGAGAGACGCATCAGGTCATAGCCCTGGACGTGCTTGACCACCTTGGCCCCGGCCCGGACGAGACGACCGTCACCGGTCGCGACCAGGACCTCCAGGAGGTGGTCCCGGACCGGGCCCATCCGCAGCCGGCCGTAGCCGCTGGCGCCCACGGCCAGCACACCGCCGACGGTCGCCGCCTTCTCCTCCTCGGGCAGGACCGCCATCTGTCCATGTGGGCGCAGGGTCGAGGCGATCGACCCAACGGTGACACCGGCCTGCACGGTCAGGGTCAGGTCGTCGACCCGGTGGTCCACGATCCGATCGAGTCGCTCGGTGCTGAGGACGACGTCGGGGTCCACCCGGTGACCGATCCCCTGGTGGGTCCCGGCCCCCCAGATGAGGACCCTCAGCCCGTCCGTCGAACAAGCGGCCAAGACGTCGGCCACCACCTCGGGCGACTTCGGCCGGACCGTCAGGTCGCACGGGGGCGCCCCGTGGATGGCATGGCTCGAGAGGGAGGACAGGAGCTCCGGGAAGGTCACACCCACGCCCCCTCGGGCAGCGGCCGGCCGAAGTCGGCACAGCGGGAACCCTTCGGGAGCACGTGCTCGGGGTTGAACCGGCCCTCCGGATCGAATGCCTCTCGGAGCCTGGCCTGGGCGTCGAGCGAGACCTCGTCGAAGACCTTGGGCAGGTGGTCGCGCTTCTCCGTGCCGATGCCGTGCTCGCCGGTCAGCGCGCCCCCGACGGAGAGCGTCACGGCGATCAGTTCGTCGGCAGCCGCCATCACTGCGTCGCGGACACCGTCCTCGGCGAGGTCGAAGCCCATGATCGGATGGAGGTTGCCGTCGCCCGCGTGGAAGACGTTCATGATGTGCAGGTCGTGGCGCTCGGCGATCCGGTACACCTCGTCGAGGACTTCGGGCAGCGTCGTCCTCGGGACGACCACGTCGTGGAGGTAGAAGTCGGGGGCCATTTGGGCGACGGCGCCGAAGGCAGCCTTCCGGGCCTTCCACAGCACCTGCCGCTCGGCCTCGTCGGCGGCCACCTGGACGGCTCGGGCACCGCACCGGCGGGCCACTTCCTCGCACAGCGCTGCTTCGGCTGCGACCGCAGCCGGGTGTCCGGAGGTCTCGCAGAGGAGCACCGCCGCTGCATCGACCGGCAGCCCGATGTGGAGGAACGCCTCCATCACCTCGAGGGTCTTGCGGTCCATCAGCTCGAGCGCATCGGGCACGATCCCGGCCCCGATGATCCCCGAGACGGTGTCGGCAGCTTGGCGGACCTCGTCGAACTCCATCAGGAGGGTGCGAACGTCGGGGGGATTGGGCGTGAGCTTCACGAGCACCCGGGTGACGACGCCGAGTGTGCCTTCGGAGCCAACGACGACCCCCCGCAGGTCGAGGCCGGGGAGGTCGGGGGCGGCGCCGCCGAGCACGACAACCTCACCGTCGGGTAGGACGAGCTCGACACCGAGGATGTGGGCAACGGTCGAGCCCTCGGCGAGGCAGTGGGGGCCACCGGCGTTGTTGGCGACATTGCCGCCGATGGTGCACACCGACTGGCTCGACGGGTCCGGGGCGAAGTGGAGGCCGAGGGGGCGCGTGACCTCCGAGAGGTCGAGGTTGATGACGCCGGGACCCACCCAGGCCGTCCGCCCCACGGCATCGATCTCGTGGATCTCGTCCATCCGGGTCAGGGCGACGACCACGGCGGGCTCGGACGGGACGGCGCCTCCGGTGAGTCCGGATCCCCCGCCACGAGGGACCACCGCCACGCCGAGGTCTGCGGCCGCCCGGACCACCGCCGCAACCTCCTCGGTGGACGTGGGGAGGACCACGAGCCCCGGCTCCGTGCGCCTGAGCCCGGCGTCCTTGGAGTAGAGGTGTCGCTCCACCGGATGGGTGAGGACTGCTGCGTCGCCCAGAAGAGGGCGGAGGCGTTCTGCCAGGGCTTCGAGCGACATGTCGGCGAGCCTACGACGCCGATGTCCTCGGGCCCCGGAACGTCGACC
>JAHEFX010000126.1 GCA_024639975.1 bacterium | reverse complement strand
TCGGCGAGCCTCTTTCGTGGGGCGTCATGGGTCGTGGTGCCCGACGGCGCCGACGCCGCGGACGTCGATACCGTGTGTGATGTCGTCGAGTCGCTCGGGGCCGTCCCGATCCGCATGTCGGCCGAGCGCCACGACGCTGCCGTCGCGGCCATCAGCCACCTCCCACAGGTCGTGGCCGGCGCGCTCGTCCACCACGCCACCGAGGAGTCCGACCGACTGGAGCTGGCGTCCGGCTCGTTCCGGGATCTCACCCGAGTCGCCTTGTCCGACCCGGACACCTGGGTGCAGGTGCTCCTCGCCAACGCCTCCGAAGTGGGACCCCAGCTACGTGAGCTCGCCGATGCCCTGGTCGCAACGGCCGAGCTCGTGGAGTCGGGCGATGCCGACGCCATCGCCGATGCCATGGAGACCGCTCGTACCGAGCGGCAGGCGCTTGCTCCGCCCACGGCGAGGGTTCGGGTGATCCTCCAGGACGAGCCGGGGGAGCTGGGCCGAGTCGGCCAGGCCCTGGCCGAGTCGAAGGTCGATGTCCGGGACCTGCAGCTGCGCCACGGTCGCCACGGTGGTGGCGGCGTCCTGACGCTGTCGGTGCGACAAGGGGAGTCGGGGACGCTTTCGAGCGCCCTCGAAGGGCAGGGCTTCGAAGTCGTCTAGTCGCCGTGCGCGGCGAGTAGACGGCGCACCGCTTCGGCTCCGACGTCGATGCCGATGGCCAGCGCCGCCTCGTCGAACTGGAACTTCGCCGAGTGGAGGGGCGCCCACGGCCCGTCCGAGCAACCGAGCCGAAACAGGGCTCCGGGGAGCTCGTTGGTGAAGAAGGAGAAGTCCTCGGCGCCCATCGAGGTGTAGGTGGTATGCACGTTCTCGTCACCGATCATGGACCGCCCGGCGTCCTCGATGGCCTGGACCACGCCCTCGTCGCAGATGACCGGCGGGATGAGCGGCGTGTACTCGACGTCCACGCCGACGCCGTGGCCGGCGACGATGTCGTGGACCAGCTCCGTGAAGATCGGGCCCATGTCCTGCCAAGCGCCTTGGTCGGCCACCCGAACGGTGCCGGACAGCCGAACCGAGGCCGGGATCACGTTGGACGCCTCCCCGCCGTGCACGGATCCGAAGGTGACGGCGCGGGGGATGCGGGCGTCGACGCGACGGGAGAACATTGCCTCGAGGTTCGAGATGAGGGCGCCCGCGGCAAGAAGGGTGTCGGGGGTCTCGTGGGGTCGAGCGGTATGGCCGCCCGGACCGGAGATGACGACGACGAAGCGATCGGACGCGGCGGTGATCGGACCGGCCTTCAGCCCGATGGTCCCGGTCGTGAGGCTCGGGTCGGCATGGAGGGCGATGATGCCGCGGACGCCATCGACGAAGCCGTCCTCGATCATGGCCTCGGCACCGCCCGGAGCTTCCTCGGACGGCTGGAACAGGACCCGAACCCGCCCCTTCAGATCCTCCCGCGCCAGGGTGATGGCGATGCCGGCACCGATCGCTGTGTGGGCATCGTGTCCGCACGCATGCATGACACCCTCGATCTCGGAGCGCCAGGGGAGCGACCGGTCCTCGGTGATGGGCAGGGCGTCCAGATCGGCGCGGTAGGCGACCATCGGCTCGCCCTCACCCAACTCGACGGCGATGCCGGTCCCTTCGGATCGGATCTGGTGGGGGACGTCGCGTTCCTTGAGTAGGTCGGAGACGGCTCGCGTCGTGGCGAATTCCTTGAACCCGAGCTCGGGACGACGGTGGATGCGTCGCCGTAGGTCGGTGATGTCGGCGAGCACGGTCGGGTCGGGCATCAGGCAAGGGTATTGCCTGATGGCACGGTCCGGGGAATCGACGGTTCTTGGTGGGTCGAAACGGAACTGAAACACGCCCTTTCGTCGCGTGCAACAGCGCCGAAAACGGCGGGAAAAGGCCCAGCCGTACGGTTTCGGCCATCACCAATCCCCACTTGGAGGTAAGGGAAATGAAGAGGCGATTGTCCATCATCGCTGCGGCGGGCGCGGCAGCGCTCGTGGGACCGCTGGCCCTGCCTGCTGCTGCACAGACCGTCGAAGAGGTCGGTGCCGCCGTAGACACGGTCTGGGTCGTCGTGGCCGGCATCCTCGTGATGCTCATGCAGGCGGGCTTCGCTCTCGTCGAGGCTGGGTTCACCCGTGCCAAGAACGCAGCGAACATCGTCATGAAGAACGTCATGGACTTCTCCGTGGGCGCGCTCATCTATTGGGCACTCGGTTTCGGCCTCGCCTACGGCGGCTCGACCGTCGGCGGGTTCATCGGGTACGGGGAGTTCTTCTTCAACAACCCCGATCGCTCCGTCGAGTGGTTCTTCCAGGTCGTGTTCGCTGCCACCGCGGCGACCATCGTCTCGGGTGCCATGGCCGAGCGGACGAAGTTCTCGGCCTACCTGCTGTACACGCCGTTCATCACCGGCCTCATCTACCCGGTCGTCACCCACTGGGTGTGGAGCGGCCAGGGGTGGCTCGGCGACCTCGGGTTCGTCGACTTCGCCGGCTCCGGCGTCGTGCACCTGACCGGTGCCGTGGCCGCCCTCGCCGGTGTGCTCGTCATCGGCCCCCGAATCGGCAAGTACGACGAGGACGGCAACCCCGTCCCGATCGCCGGTCACAGCCTTCTGCTGGGAGCGCTCGGTGTATTCATCCTGTGGTTCGGTTGGTACGGCTTCAACGCCGGTTCCACACTCGCCGCAGTCGGACAGGACTTCGCTTCGGTGGCCGTGACCACGACGCTCTCGGCAGCCGCCGGTGGCGTTGCCGCCATGATCACCGGCTGGACCTACCCGGTCTACGGCAAGCCGGACGTCGGCCTGACGCTCAATGGGGTGTTGGCCGGCCTGGTCGGTATCACCGCAGGTACCGCTGCCGTGTCGAATCTCTCTGCGGTCCTCATCGGACTCATCTCCGGTGTGATCGTCGTGATCTCGATCATCGGCCTCGAGCGCATCAAGATCGACGATCCCGTCGGCGCCATCTCCGTGCACGGCACTGCCGGCATCTGGGGTGTGCTCGCTGTCGGTCTGTTCGCCACGGACGGCGGCCTGTTCACGGGTGGCGGTGCATCGCTGCTCGGCACGCAGGCCATCGGCGTCCTGGCGATCGCCGCCTGGGTGTTCATCACCTCGAGCATCGTGTTCAGGGTGCTCAACGCCATCTGGGGATTGCGTGTCAGCGAAGAGGAAGAGCTGACCGGTCTCGACACCATGGAGCACGGGTCGTTGGCCTACCCGGAGTTCCAAGAGGCCATCGTTGCTTCCTCGGAGACCCTGGACTGAGTGTTCTGACCCAGTCAGAACACACGAGGGAGGGCCCCGCTTCGGCGGGGCCCTTTCTCGTTGTGGCGGGGGTGCCGGGAGGCCCCCCTCCCGGGGGATCTCACGGTTGGCCCAAGGGGGGATGGGCCTCGCCGGACGGAGTCCGGTGGGAGGGGGGTGTCTCCGGGCCCGCGGTAGCTTCCTGCTCATGCCTCCACCCATCGCTGTCGGGATCGGTCTCGGGACCCAACCGCCGCTGTCACGACCCAAGACCTCCCTGCGGGCCGCCAAGGCAGCGGGCATGGACTCGGCTTGGCTGATCGACCACTTCATGGGCTTCTTCCCGCCACAGATCTGGGACGGTTCGATGTCGTGGGCGGCGAAGGGGAAGACGTCACCCCACGCCTACTACGACTGGCAGACGCTGCTGGGCTACCTCGCCCCGCGGGCCGGGAATGTCCGCCTGGGTGTCGGTGTCACCGAGTCACTCCGACGCCACCCCGTGCTCTTGGCCCAGGCGGCGATGACGATCTCCCACCTCACCAAGCGGGCCCCGATCCTCGGTATCGGGGCCGGCGAACGCGAGAACACCGAGCCCTACGGGATCGCATTCGACCGCCCGGTCTCCCGCCTCGAGGAGGCGCTGAAGATCGTGCGCTTGTGTTTCTCCTCCGAGGGCCCTTTCGAGTTCCGGGGCGAGTTCTTCGACATGCCCGACGCCATCATGGACCTGCGACCGGCCCCGGGGAGGACGCCGGACATCTGGATCGCAGCCCATGGCCCCCGGATGCTCGGCCTGACCGGGGCCTACGGCGACGGTTGGTACCCGACGCATGCCTTCTCCCCGGACGAGTACGCCGAGAAGTGGGCCGAGATCGGCAGGGCAGCCACCTCGGCGGGTCGCAGCCCGGACCAGATCACCCCCGCCATGCAGGCGATCGTCGTGCTCGCCAAGACCGACTCGCGGGCCCGGGCGATGCTGTCCCACCGGGCGCTGCGGTTCCTCGCCCTGCTCTCGCCCGACTCCGTCCATCGCGCGGCCGGCTCGACCCATCCGCTCGGCGAGGGCTTCGGTGGCATCGTGGACTTCATCCCGCAGCGCTACACCCGCGACGAGCTGATGGACGCGATCGAGGCCGTCGACCCCGAGGTCCTGGCCCAACGCACGGTCTGGGGTGGCCGGGCGAAGGTCCTCCGCGAGCTACGTGCCTACGGGGAGGCCGGGATGCGCCACGTCATGCTTTCGCCGGCTTCGGGCCTCGTTTCGAAGTCGGACGCTGCCCACGCCGTCCGCACCCTGCCCGGGATCGCCAAAGCGCTACGCAACCCGGAGGCCTGACCGCGAACGGACCGCCCCGGAGGGCGGTCCGTGTCATCGAAGGTGGGGCAGGCGCCGACTCAGGAGTCGGTGACCGTGACCTTCCCCATCATCCAGGGGTGGGGTTGGCAGTAGTAGGGGAACTCCCCGGCCTCGGTGAAGGTGAAGCTCCAACCGTCCCCTTGCTCGAGGAATCCCGACTCGAACGTCCCATCGGGCTCCGCCGTCACGCCGTCGGAGGTTCCCGAGGTCACCGTGTGGGCAACGGCGTCCTCGTTGGTCCAGCGGACGGTCGTTCCGACCTCCACCGTCAGGTCGAGGGGGCCGTATGCCTCGCCGGCGTTGGCCGGGTCGAACGCTCCGACCGGGATGACCACTTCGGCCCCGGCTTCGGGAGCGGTGGTTCCGGTCGTCGGTTCGTCACCGGAACCCGCCGAGAAGACCTCGGGATCGGGCTCCCCCTCGACGACGATGGTCCCGATGGCACCCTTGTAGAAGGTCCGCACGAGAGCGTGGTCCACGAGGATGATCGTCGATGGGACGATGGCGT
>JAHEFX010000038.1 GCA_024639975.1 bacterium | reverse complement strand
CTGCCTACCTCGCCGGCCTCGAGCGGTGCGACGACCCGTCGTCGGTGCACTCGGTCGCCTCGATGTTCATCTCCCGGATCGACACGGCGGTCGACGACATGCTCGCCGAGATCGGGACGGACGAAGCACTGGCCCTCCGGGGCAAGGTCGCCGTCGCCCATACGAAGGTCCTCTACGCCCGGGCACACGAACTGCTCCTCGGCGACGACTTCGAAGCCGAGTGGGGGAGGGGTGTCGCCCCCCAGCGCCCGCTCTGGGCCTCTCTCGGCGTGAAGAACCCGGACTACCACGACCTCCTGTACGTGGAGCCGATCGTGGGCGCCCACACGGTGTCCACGATGCCGCCTGCAACCCTCGACGCCCTCATGGACCATGGCAAGGTCGTGTCCGACGCGGTCGGACAGGGCCTCGACGATGCCGAGGCGACGCTTGCAGCGTTGGCCGGCCTCGGGATCGACATAGACGCCGTCTGCAAGGACCTCCAGGACGCCGGAGCCGATTCCTTCGAGGAGTCGTTCCAGTCCATGCTCGACACGATCGAGGCCAAGCGCTCTGCCCTGACCTCGGCATGAGCATCACCGCCGCCGAGCTCGACGCCGCCGTCGAGGCCCGGATGGCCGAGTGGTCCGCCGGGCGGGTCGTCGAGCGCATCTGGGATCACGATCCGACGGTTTGGGCCGAACCCGAGACGCCGGAGATCACGAATCGTCTCGGCTGGCTGCACCTGCCGGACCGAATGGCCGCCAAGACGGGAGACTGGACCGCGTTCGCCGCCGAGGTCGCCGGCGAGTTCGACCGCGTCGTTCTCTGCGGCATGGGCGGTTCGTCGCTGGCACCGGAGGTCTTCCAAGACGTCTTCGGCAGCGCCGACGGCTTGCCGACCCTCTCGATCGCCGACTCGACCCATCCCGATGCCGTTGCCGCCCTGACCGCAACCCTCGACCCGACCCGGACACTCTTTGTCGTCTCCTCCAAGTCCGGTGGGACGTTGGAGACCCTGAGCCTCCAACGGCACTTCTGGTCATGGGTCGGCGACCACGGGCTCGCCCAGGGCCCACGCTTCGCGGCGATCACCGATCCGGGCTCGGGCCTCGAGGAGCTCGCCGCCGAGCGCGGGTTCCGGGCGATCTTCCACGCCCCGCCCGATGTCGGTGGCCGCTTCTCGGCGCTCTGCGACTTCGGCCTCGTGCCGGCAGCGTTGGTCGGCGTCGACGTCGACGGGCTCCTCGGGGCCGCCGAGGCGATGGCCGCCCGCCCCGAGCCCGCCATGCGGCTCGGTGCCTGGCTGGGTGAAGGCGCCCGCGGCGGCCGTGACAAGGTCACCATGATCACCACACCGGGTCTCGCCGCCCTGCCGGCGTGGATGGAGCAGCTCATCGCCGAATCCACCGGCAAGGAAGGCGTCGGGATAGTCCCCGTTGCCGGCGAACCGGTGGCCGAACCCGATGGGTACGGCGACGATCGGCTCTTCCTCGTCTACCACCTCCTCGACGAGGAGCTCCCCCCCGGCGTGGAGGCGCTTGCAGCGGCCGGGCATCCGGTGCTCTCGTTCGCCCTTCCGGGCCTCCTCGCCCTCGGGGCCGAGATGTTCCGCGCCGAGCTTGCCACCGCAGCTGCAGGTGCCGTCCTGGGTATCAATCCCTTCGACCAGCCCGACGTGGAGGCTGCCAAGGTCCAAGCACGGTCCCTCATGTCCGACGGGGCCGAGTTCGATGAGGCGCTCGCCTTGTTCGATGGCTCCGCCGTCGACGAGGTCGTGGCCGCCGTCGACCCGGGCGACTACGTGGCCCTCCAGGCCTACGCCCCGATGACAGACGACCTCCAGGCCAGGCTCTCTGCCATCGCCGCCGAGATTCGCGAGCGCACCCGTGGCGCTGCGGTCACGATCGGCATCGGACCCCGGTTCCTGCACTCCACCGGCCAGCTCCACAAGGGTGGGGCCGACAACTGCGTGGCGCTGCAGCTCGTGTCGAGGCCCGGGGCCGAGGTTCCGGTCCCCGAGTCGGATCTCGAGTTCGGCCAGATCGTCATGGCCCAGGCGGCCGGGGACGCGGCGGTGCTCGCCGAGCGGGGCCGAACCGTGGTTCGGCGAGCGCTCTAGAAATACCCCGGCACCGGCCCGGACCAACTGTTACCGTGTCGGCACCTCACGAGGAGGTGGACCAGATGATGATTCGCATCACCACGACGACGAAGACTCCGGCAAGCGCCATTCGGCGCGCCCTCGGCGTCATCGCTCGGCCTCGGGTCCAGCTCGGTGGATTCACCACCACGACGCTCGATCCGCATCGGCGGTCCCCCCTCCTCTGACGTTCCACTGACTCAGACGACGAAGCCGCCGACCACCACATCGGCGGCTTTCTTCTTTTCCCGTCAACCGCCCGGGAGCCACCTCAGGAGTCAAGGAACCATGAACGAAACCATCCACCACCAGGGCGCATGCGTAGGGGCCGGCGCGTGCGACTTGTTCTTCTCCGAAGACCTGCACGAACAGCGCCAGGCCCAAGCCATCTGCATGGAGTGCCCGGTGCGCCTGGCGTGCCTGGAGGCCGCTCTGTCCGATGCCGTCGAGTTCGGCGTCTGGGGCGGCGTCATCTTCTGGGACGGGACCGCCTACCTGCGACGCCGGGGGAGGGGCCGACCGAAGGAGGGCGAACCGGCAGCACCGATCCAGTTGGCTGCCGACGAGATGTGGGCGATGGTGAGGAGCGCCTAGGCGCTCCTCACCTGGCCGGGGACATCAGCCGAACGCAACCACGGTCCTGGCGGCCGCTCCGGCTTTCATGGCCGCGTATCCGTCATTGGCCCTTTCGAGGCTGATGGTCTCGGTCACCAACGAGTCCAGGTCCAGACGGCCGGACAGGTACATGTCGATGTAACGGGGGATGTCGGTTCGGAACCGATTGGAGCCCATGTTCGAGCCGGCGACCCGCTTCTCCCACAGGAAGTCCACCCCGGGGAGTTCGATGGCGGTACCGATCGGGATCATCCCCACGAGCGTCGCTTGGCCGCCGTTCCGAAGCATCGCAAAGGCTTGCTCTGCGGTGGCTTTCAGGCCGACGGCCTCAAAGGCGTGGTGGACCCCGCCGCCGCTGATCTCCTTCACCTTCCCCGACGCGTCCTCCTGACTGGCATCGACGGTGTGCGTGGCACCAAGCTGCCGGGCGAGCTCCAGCTTCCACGGCACCCGGTCGATGGCGATGATCGTGTTGGCCCCCGCGATCCTGGCCCCTTGGACAGCCGACAGGCCGATGCCGCCGCACCCGATGACAGCCGCCGACTCGCCGGGGGCCAGTCCCGCCGTGTGGAACACGGCACCCAGTCCGGTGACGACGGCGCAACCCAACAGTGCGGCGCGATCGAGAGGCATGTCATCACGGATCTTCACCAAAGCCTGTTCGTGGGCCAGGAACTTCTCGGCCAGGGCGCCCAGGTCGAATAGTTGGTTGACGCGCTGGCCCTTCGACGACAAGCGTGGCTCGTCGTCGGCCGATCGGACCAAGTCCTGCGACTTCCGGGCACACAGCGCCGGGCGCCCGCTCGTGCAGAACTCACAGTGGCCGCAGAACGCCGACAGGCAGGCGATGACGTGGTCCCCGGGTTGGACGTAGCGCACGAGCGAACCGACCCGCTCCACCACCCCGGCTGACTCGTGGCCCACGACCGAGGGGAGCCTGGCCGGGTACTTGCCCTCCATGAAGTGCAGGTCGGAGTGACAGAGGCCCGCCGCCACCGTCTTGACGACCACTTCGCGCGGTCCGGGATCTGCGATTTCGATGTCCTCGACGCCCAGGTCACCCGGGACCGATCGAAGCACGGCAGCTTTCATCGGAGTTCCTCCACGGAGGCCTCAACCGTACCGGTTGGGAGCGGACCGGGTGGAATCGCCTAGCTCACCAGCGACTTCGACTGGCGCGGGCTGGAGGGGTGCCGCAACTTGGCGAGCGACTTGGCCTCGATCTGGCGGACCCGCTCACGGGTCACCTCGAATGCCTTGCCCACTTCGTCGAGGGTGTGAGCACGGTTGCCGTCGAGGCCGTAGCGCATGATCAGGACCTTGCGCTCGCGATCGTTCAGTCGGTCGAGGATGCTGAGGAGCTGTTCGCGGCGGAGGGTGCGGGCGGCGGCGTCGAACGGCGTCACGCCCTCGGTGTCCTCGATGAAGTCGCCGAGCTGGGCGCCGTCCTCACCGACCGGCTCGAAGATCGAGATCGGATCCGGGCCGATGGCGAGGACTTCCTCCACCCGGCGAAGCTCGATACCCGACTCCTGGGCGATCTCCGACGGCACCGGCTCGCGGCCCAGTCGCTTGTGGAGCTCGGCCTCGGCCTGTCGGACCTGGCTCATCATGTCCATCATGTGGATGGGGATACGGATGGTCCGGGACTTGTCGGCGATGGCCCGCGTGATGGCCTGTCGGATCCACCACGTGGCGTAGGTGGAGAACTTGAAACCCTTGCGCCAGTCGAACTTCTCGACGGCACGGATGAGGCCGAGGTTGCCCTCCTGGATCAGGTCGAGGAGACCGAGGCCCGAGTTGGAGTAGCGCTTGGCCACCGACACCACGAGGCGGAGGTTGGCGTTGATGAAGGTCTGGCGGCACTCCAGGCCCTCCCTGACCTCTTTCCTCGCCTTCCGCTTCTCGGCGACCGTCAACTCCTCGTCGGAGTCGAGCCGCTCTTGGGCCGCTTGGCCCTCGGAGATGGTGCGGGCGAGCTCTATCTCCTGCTGTGCGGTCA
Organism: bacterium; assembly: GCA_024639975.1. Classification (GTDB taxonomy): domain Bacteria; phylum Actinomycetota; class Acidimicrobiia; order Spongiisociales; family JAENVV01; genus JAHEFX01. The sequence continues at coordinate 13,292 of JAHEFX010000038.1, read as the reverse complement.
ACAGGTCGTACTCACCGATACCGTCCAGGTAGTCGTTGAGCGCTTCGCGCGAACTCAGATCGAACCGGGCCACCGTTTCCATCACCTTGTGGGGAAGTACTTGCGATCGTAGGAGGTAGGTATCGGACTTCCGCGGATTGTCCTTTACCCTGCGGTCCCACAAGGGCGTTTAGCTCAGCTGGAAGAGCGCCTCGTTTACACCGAGGAGGTCGGCGGTTCGAGCCCGTCAACGCCCACGAGCCGACAAGAGCTCTTGGCATGCAATGCCTCGGTCGGCAGCCGGTTCAGCGCGGCAGTACGGTGCCGCCATGGATCTTTCGGCCATGCCACGTTGGGCACGATGGACGGCCCTGACCATCGCCGGCCTCGGACTGGTGTCCGTGGTGGCGATTCCCTTCGTCGACGCCACTCGGGCCCTGCCACGGGCAGTTGTCGACCAGGCCTCCTACGTCTACGTCCTCGAACCGTCCTCGGCGCGCGACGGGAAACTCGGTCGTGTCGAAGTCGTCGTCGAGTCCGGTTCCGTCGTCGCCGTCGACGTCCTCTCGTGCCTGTCGGGGTACGACTGTGAAGCAGCGGTGTCCCCGTACGTCCCCTACGAGGATCTGGTGGCCGAGGTCGGCGGCCCGTTCTGGACCATCCGCCGGGGACCGCCGCTGCTGGAGGCGTCCTACGACCCGCCCGACGTGGGCGAGGGGCGATCGGTGCGGGTCATGGACTACCGAGAAGGCTGACGCGACCCCTACCGTTCGATCGTGCTCAAACTGATCGGCAATCTCATCTGGCTCCTCCTCGGCGGGCTCTGGGCCGCCGTCGCCTACGTGATCGCCGGCCTCGTCCTCCTGTTGCCGATCATCACCATCCCTTTCTCGATCCAAGCCTTCAAGCTGGCGCGCTACACGCTCTGGCCGTTCGGCTCACGGCTCGTCCCGGCCGTCGAAGGTCCGGTACACGGCGTCCTGGCGATCCTCGGGAACATCATCTGGTTCGTGCTGGTCGGCATCTGGATGGCGATCTTCCACGTCGTCGCCGCAGCCCTGAATGCCATCACGATCATCGGGATCCCGTTCGCCTGGGCGCACCTGAAGCTCGCCGGGGTGTCCCTTGCCCCGTTCGGGTTCCGGGTGGTCGACGAGTTCGAGGCAGCCTCCCTCGGCGCGGACGAGGGTTTCTCCGTCGACCGGATCGGCTGAATGCCGCTCTGGCTCGCCCGCACGTTGGTCTTCGGCACCTCGGCGGTCGTGCTCGTCATCGAGATCCTCGCCGGGCGCCTCATGGCCCCCTACGTCGGCATCTCGCTCGAGACGTTCACCGGGATCATCGGCGTGATCCTCGCCGGCATCGCCCTCGGCGCCTGGGCCGGCGGGGTGAGTGCCGACCGGGGTGACCCGGCCCGGCTGCTCGGCCCGCTGTTGGTCGGTGGCGGTGTGGCCACGCTGGTCGCCGCGCCCATCGGCGATGTCGTGGGTCGGCTGCTCGAGGGCGCCGGGCCGGTCGAGATCGTGATCCTCACGGCTTCTGCGTTCGCCCTGCCCGCAGTGCTCCTCTCCGCCGTCTCACCCGTCGTCGTCAAGATCAGGCTGGCGTCGCTCGGTGAGACCGGGACAGTGGTCGGGTCCTTCTCGGCGATAGGAACGGTCGGCGCCCTCGTCGGCACGTTCGCCACCGGCTTCGTCCTCGTGGCCGCCGTCCCGACCCGACCCCTCATGGCCATCGTCGGCACGTTGTCGGTTCTGGCCGGTCTTGCGTTCCTCGTCTCGTCACGCCGGTTCGTCGCCGCCGGTATGGGTGCCGCCCTCGCCGTGTTGGGTGGAGCCGGCCTGGCAGCGGCCGGCGGGCCCTGTGACATCGAGTCGGCCTACCACTGCGTGTCGGTACGGGTCGATCCCGACCGACCGTCGGGCCGGAGCCTCTGGCTCGACACGCTTCGCCATTCGTATGTCGATCTCGACGACCCGACCCACCTCGAGTTCCGCTACACCCAGCTGATCGCGAGCATCCAGTCGATCTCGACGGAGGGCCCGATCGATGCGTTGTTCGTGGGCGGTGGCGGGTTCACGCTGCCGGTGCACCTGGTCGAGACGAGGCCCGGGTCGACGGCACACGTCCTCGAGATCGACCCGGTGCTCGTGGAGATCGCGGAGAACGACTTCGGGATCACCTTCGGCGCCGACGTGACCGTGGACGTCGGCGACGCCCGCCTCGCCCTCCCCGGAATGGATGACGACGCCTTCGACATCGTGGTCGGGGACGCGTTCGGGGGCCTCTCGGTGCCGTGGCACCTCACGACCGAGGAGTTCCTCGCCGAAGTCGATCGGGTCCTCGCTCCCGGCGGCGTCTATGTGATGAACGTGATCGACTACCCGCCGTTGCGCTTTGCCGCCGCCCAGGCTGCCACCGCCGCCGCCGTATTCGATGATGTGGCCGTCGTCGCACCGCCCGACTACCTCGCCGGCGAGCGGGGCGGCAACATCATCATCGTGGGATCGGACGGGCCGCTCGATCGCGAAGCCATCACGGACGCGCTCCTGGCGGCCGGTCGCGACGAGGTCGTGACCGAGGATGCAGCCTTCGCCGACTTCGTCGGTGATGCCGACGTCCTCTTCGACGACTTCGCCCCCGTCGACCAACTGCTCTCGCGCTGAGGGGGCGACCGATACCCTGACCGGGTGTTGGAGAGAACCCTGTTCCGGGCGGTCGTCGCCTTCCGACTGATCGCCCTGGCGTGGATGGCGATCCTCGTTGCGGTCGCCGTCGTGCGGGTCCCCGACCTCTCCGTGGGGGTCATGGTCGGCGTCCTGCTCGTTGCCGCCCTGTCCACGGCCGTCCTGCAGGTGGCGTACCGACGCGACCGGGTCGGTCCGGCCCTCATCGCCACCGACGCGCTGGTCGGCGTCCTCGTCGCGGCCGGCCCCTGGCTGGCCGGCACGGGAGAGTCCTTCTACGGCGGCTACCCGATGAGCTCGGCGGTCCTCGTGGCCTGGGCCGTCGGGACCGGCCCGGCGGTGGGACTGGCCGGGGTGATGCTCCTGGTGGTCGTGGCCGGCGCCTACGCCGTGGGTGAGGCCGACGTCGGCGACCTGGTGCGCACCGGACTCACGTTGCTCATCACCGCCGGTGTGGTCGGCTGGGTCATGACGGCCCTCCGGGAGTCCGATGTCCGGCGTCGGGAGGCCGAGGAGGCGCAGGCCCGGGCCGAGGAACGAGCCCGGCTCGCCGCACAGCTCCATGACTCGGCGGTCCAGACGCTGGTCGTCCTCCGCCAGCAGGCCGACGACCCCGACCAGGTCAGGGCCCTCGCCCGTCGCCAGGAGCGAGAGCTCAGGGCTCTCATCCAGAGCGAGCCCGGCGTGGGTGGGCTGGTCGATGGTCTGGGAGCGATCGCCAACGACGTCGAAGACCTCCATGGCATCCACATCGAGCGGGTCCTGCTCGGCGACGCACCGGCGGGTGAGGCGGTCGATGCGCTCGTGGCGGCTTCTCGGGAGGTCTTGGTGAACGTCGCGAAACACGCCGGCACCGGTCGGGCCCACCTCTTCGCCGACGCAACCTCCGATCGAGCATCCGTCACGGTCCGCGATCGTGGTGGCGGCTTCGACCCCGCAACGGTCGGCGATGGGGGTGGCTTGGCGCGGTCGGTTCGAGACCGGGTCACCGCCGTCGGCGGCACGGTCGCCGTCAGGTCCGGATCCGCCGGCACCGAGGTCGAGATGGAGGTGCCCCTGCCATGACGACGGTGTTCCTCGTCGACGACCATGAGATCGCCCGCGCCGGACTCCGCGCGATGCTCGGTGATGCCGTGGAGGTCGTGGGAGAGGCGGACGAGCCTTCCATCGCCGCCGAGCTCATCCTCGAACGTCGCCCGGATGTCGTACTGGTCGACGTCCAGATGCCCGGCGGCGGGGGAGCGCACACGGTCGGGCTGGTGCACGAGCGGGCTCCCGACGTCGCCTTCCTGGCCGTATCGGCCTCGGCTCGTCCCGAGGATGTCATCGGGATCATGCGGGCCGGGGCGATGGGCTATGTGACCAAGGGCGACGCGGACACCGAGCGTCTGCTGCTCGCCATCGGGTCGGTGGCCGACGGCAACCCCTTCTTCAGTCCGGAGCTGGCCGGATTCGTCGCCAAGGCGTTCGACGGTGTGGCAGAAGTCGACCTGGACCCGGAGATCGACCTGCTCACCGACCGCGAGCGACAGGTGATGATCGAGTTGGCGAAGGGCTCGAGCAATCCCGAGATCGCCGAGCGCCTCGGCATCTCCCGCAAGACCGTGGAGACCCACGTCGGCGCGGTTCTCCGGAAGCTCCAACTCACGAACCGGCATGAGATCGGTCGGAGATACCCGCACCTGGGCGAGTGATCGCACCAGCCGCCCAGGCCGAGAACGCAAAGCCGGCCACTGCCGGGACCGAGACGCCCCCGAGCACCAGGGCTGCGATCGACACCACCGCTCCGAAGATGCCGAGGGCCGCCAGCCAGCCCCGACGGGTCGCTCCGCGGCGCCCCTCGAGATGGACGACGGCGAGCACGATGGGGAGGGTGGCCGCCGCAAGCACCACCAGCCAGACAGGGCGACTGGCCCACCACGTTGCCGTCAACGGCTCAGGTGACAAGAGCACACCGCCCGCGAGCAGATCGAGTCCGGTGGTGAGCACCATCACCGTCAGATGCCAGGCGTACCAGGACATCGCCATCCCGGCGGCGAGCACGACGCCCGTCCACACCCGTCCGGACTCCAAGCGACGGCGCAGCCTCGGAGCCATCATTCCGACGACGCCGGCCTGCATGGCGGCCAGGGCGAGTAGGACGACGGTCGGCGGTGTCGTGTTGTTCACCGCCTGGTCGTCGAGGCCGATCATCGAGGTGGGGTAGGGCCCGACCGCAACCAGGAGCACGAGGGCCGCGAGGCCGGCGGGTGCCAATCGACGCCCCACATGGGGCTTGGCCCAGCTCTGCCAGGCATAGCCGACTTGGTGGATCGCCCCCCAGACGAACAGGAAGTTGGCCCAGCCGAGCCACTCGACACCGCTGCCGAAGCGAACCAGGTCGACGGTGGTCGCCGCCAGGGCCGGTGCCGCCACCGACCACCAACCCCACCGCCGCCAGGCGGCGTGCGAGATCGGGGCCAGGGCCACGATCCCGAGATAGACCGCCAGGAACCAGAGCGGGACCAGCGAGACCAGGGTCGCCGCCCGGAGCAAGTCGGTCGGGAGCAGTGGACCGAGCAGCCACGTGACCGAAGCCCAGAAGGCGACCAGTGGGACGATCGGCACGAGCAGGCGCCGTGCCCGACCGCCGAGCCAGTCACCAACGTCGTTGGCCGAGGTGAGTGAGCGGCCGTTGCTGAAACCACCCGCGAGGAAGAACAGCGGCATGACCTGCAGGGCCCAGGTGAGGAGTTGGAGTCCGACCGAGTCGTCGAGGGCATTGCCGTACACCAGGCCGTCGGGACCTGCCCAAAGCATCGCCATGAGCCAATGTCCCAGGACGACCACGACCATCGACGCCACACGGATGAAGTCGACGACCCGATCTCGCTCGGGGGGCGTGGCGTCGGCCAGGGACTGGGCACGTTCGAGGATCTGTCGCATGCCCCCATCGTGCAGGAGGTCAGGGGACCCTGCCATCGGGGAGCTCCCTGAGGAGCCTCGGGGTAGCGTCCTGCCATGACCGAAGCGTGGCGGGAACTGGCCGAGATCACGGACCGGCTCATCGAGCTGGGTGATGGGCCGAGCGCCGAGCGATCGGCCCTCCTCGAGCGGCGGGCGGTCCTTCGCACCGAGGCACGGTCGGGACCAACCATCTCGTTGGACGGGCGGTCCGACGACGACCTCCGGAGTGAGGCTGCTTCGCTCCGGTCACGGATCGAGGAACTGGTCGGTCAGCGGATCGACGTCGTCGTGCAGTCCGGCGGGAGCGCGGGCGCCGGACCGGGTGCCGACGGATTGGGGGCGATCGAGCTCAACCAAGCCATCGACGCCGCCCAAGGGCTTGGTGAGTTGCAGCGTCGGCTCGGCGTGGTCGAGGCCGAACTGGGGCGACGCCCCGAGCGCTAGTCCTGCTTGCGGCGGGCATCCATCGCTGCGCCGACGGCGACGCCGAGCCCGGCACCGACGCCGATCCAGACGGCGCTGTCGGTCGCGGCGAAGAGCGCAGCACCGATTCCGACGCCGATGGCGAGGAAGACCGCCATCATCGGCGGTTGCTGTCTTGGCTCTTCGTCGCTCACGTCCGTATCCCTTCATCGTGGTCGTAGCACCAGGCCCATCGTTCGTTGGCCTCGGCCGAGCGGATCACCCCGTGTCCGTCCGCTCGCCAGTGCTTCCTCGAGTGCTGGTTGGGGGAGTCGTCACAGCAGCGGATCATCTTGCAGGTGACGCAGTAGCGCAGGTGGACCCAACGTCCGCCGATCGCCAGGCAGTCGACGCACCCGCCTTCGGGAATCGGCTCGAGTTCGAGGTCTTGCAGGTCCGCGCAGGCGGCCATGTTCACGCTCCTTGGATGGGGAGGCTGACCCGGAACACGGTGCGGCCCGGGACGGACTCCAGATCGATGACGCCGCGGTGCTTGTGCACCACGATGTTGTAGCTGATGTCGAGGCCGAGCCCGGTGCCACTCCCGGGCGGTTTGGTCGTGAAGAAGGTGTCGAACACCCGTCGTTGCAGGTTCTCTGGGATACCCGGTCCATCGTCTTCGATCTCGATCGCGATCATCTCGTCGTCGCGGTCGTCGAGACGGCTCCGGATGGTGATCGTCCCGCCGTCGGACTCGTGCAAGGCGTCGGCGGCGTTGTCGATGAGGTTCGTCCACACCTGGTTCAGCTCGCTCGCGTATGCCTCGATGTGGGGGAGGTCCTCGTCGAAATCCTTGACGACCTCGATGCCGTCGAGCTTGTGGCGAAGGATGAGGATCGTGTCCTCGATGCCCCTCCGCACGTCGATCTCCTGCAGTGGCGCCTGGTCGAGGTACGAGTAGGACTTGAGCGCCGAGACGATCTCCGACAGACGGGTGGCGGCCTGTTGCACGGAGTAGATCAGCTCGTTCGCAGCAGCCGCCCGGGCGCAGGCATGGAGCAACAGGCCACCGTTGACCGGGCCCAGCGAGCTGATCACGTCCTTGGCCTGGTCGAAGGTGACGTCCGTCGGGGCCAGCTCGGCAGCGATGTCCGATGCCGCCCCGATGCCGGCGTCCTCGAAGATGTCCTCGAATCCTTCCTCGCGATCCATGAGGTCCATCGGCGAGAGCGGTAGCGATGCCGGCCGGGCGGCAGCCAGGTGGTTCATGATCTCCTGGGATTCGGTGTCGATCCCGGCGGCCCGCAGGTCGCCCATGGCGACGGTGACCCCGGTGACGGCCTGCAACAGCTCCTCGGACCCCCGGCGCACAGCAGCCGCGGGGTTGTTCAGCTCATGGGCCAGCCCGGCGGTGAGCGTGCCCAACTGGGCCATCCGTTCCGACTGGCGCAGCTGCGACTCGGTCTGTCGCCAGCGGGCGAGCAGCCCGGCGAACAGTGAGCGGGCAGCCGTGGGCGACGTGGCGAGGAGCTCGTCCATCTGCGCCTTCGGGATGGCGAGCAGGGTCACCTCGCCCCGGGCTCGCGCCGAGGCCATCCGGGGAGCCGCATCGAGGAGGGCCATCTCCCCGATGACCTCTCCTTGCTCGCGGACGGCGAGCAGGACTTCTCGGTCCTCGGTCACCTTGATGATCTCGAGCTCACCGGTGCGGATGACATAGGCGGCGTCGCCGTCGTCTCCTTCGGCGAACAGCGCCTCGCCATTGGCAAGGGAGACCCGCTCCACACCGTTGCACAACCGCTCGAGGTCCTCGTCCGGGAGGCCTTCGAAGAGGGGGACGGTGCGGAGCTCGTCGACGACGCTGCTCATACGGTGTCGAGGTATTCGTGGACCATCGAGACGACGACGCTTCCTTGGCCCACGGCGGAAGCGACTCGCCGCACCACCCCGTGACGGACGTCGCCGGCGGCGAAGATGCCGGGCACGCTGGTCTCCATCGGGTACGGCTCGCGCCGCAGGTCCCAGGTGGCCGGCTGGCCCTCCAGGAAGATGTCGCGTCCCGTGTGGATGAAGCCCCGTTCGTTCGTGCTGACGAGATCGGCGACGAAGGCCGAGTGGGGCACGGCGCCGACGAAGATGAAGATGGCCGACGTGGGCAGCGTCTCGACCTCGCCGGTGGCTCGGTGCTCGACGGTGATCGTCTCCACGCCGGGGTCACCGCCGACCTCCTTGACGACCGTCCCCGTCCGCACCTCGATGTTCGGGGTCCCGGCGATCTGGTCGATCAGGTACTGCGACATCCGGAGCCCGAGGTCGTCCGCCCGGACGACCATCGTGACCTTCGACGCGTAGCGAGAGAACAACATCGCGCCCTGGCCCGCCGAGTTGGCGCCGCCGACGACGAACACCGGGTTGTCGGTGTACGTGGCGGCTTCGGTGATGGCGGCGCCGTAGTAGACGCCGGCTCCCTCGAAGCGCTCGTACCCCGGGACGTCGAGGCGCCGGACCGTCATGCCGGAGGCGATCACGACGGCCAACGCCGAGATCTCCTTGCCATCCGAGAGGGTGAGGATCTTGGTGCCCTCGTGGACGCGGATCGACTGGACCTCGGCGGCCGTGAGGATCTCGGCGCCGAGGCGTTGGGCCTGGGTGGCTGCGCGCCGGGCGAGGTCGCCGCCCGAGATGCCGGCGGGGAACCCGAGGTAGTTCTCGATCCGGGAGCTGGTGCTGGCCTGGCCGCCCGGGGCCGCCCGCTCGACCATGACGGTCCGCAGGCCCTCGGACGCCCCGTAGACGGCGGCAGCCAGCCCGGCTGGGCCACCGCCGACGATGACCAGGTCGTACAGCGGCTCCGTCGCCTCCGTCTGCATGCCGAGGGCATCGGCGAGGGTGCGACTGTCGGGGGCGACGAGGGTCGAACCGTCGGGCAGTACGACCACCGGAAGGGTCCCGTCGTGCGCGTCCACCACCGGCACCGCCTCCTCGTCGCGGTCGACGTCGAGGAACCGGTAGGGAACGTGGTTGCGTGCGAGGAAGTCCTTTGTCGCCGTCGTTGCTGGGGACCACGTGGCGCCGATCACACGGACGCCGTCGAAGGGGGGTGGGACGTTCGCCCGCCAGTCGGCCAGGAGGTCGTCGAGTACCGGGTAGAGCTGCTCGTCGGGTGGGTCCCAGGGCTTCAGCAGGTAGTGGTCGAGGGCGACATCGTTGATGGCCTGGATCGCTGCTTCGGTATCGGCATAGGCGGTGAGCAGGACCTTCTTCGCCTCCGGGAACAGCGTGGTCGCCTCCACGAGGAACTCGGTGCCGGACATCGCCGGCATTCGCTGGTCGACGAGGAACAGGGCCACCACGGCACCCCGACCGAGCAGCTCGGTCAGGACCTCGAGCGCGCTCGCCCCCGAGTCCGCAGCGACGATCCGGTAGTCGCCGCCGTAGCGGGATCGCAGGTCTCGCCGAACGCTCGAGAGGACTTGGGCGTCGTCGTCGACGGCGACGATGACGGGCTTCATGTTCCTGTTACCTCCAAGGCTTCGTAGCGGTGACTGATACTGGTCGAACCCACGTCGACCAGGGTGAATCCGGACGGGTCGTCGCCGAGTGGGACCCCGACCGGTCCGGACGTGACCATCTCGAACCCACCGTCGTGGGAGGCGCTGTTGCGGTGCCAGTGGCCGGCAAAGGCGATCGGCACGTCGTTCGCGTGGATCAGGTCCAGGAGGCGCTTCCTGGGCTCGGACGGGAGGTTCCAGTAGTCGTCGGGTTCGCCCGCCTCGCGCAGGAAGAGCGGATGGTGCCCGAGGAGCACCACCCGGCGATCCGACCCGGACACGGCGTGGTCGAGGAAGGCCCACTGCTCCTCGAACTCGTCAGGTACCTCCTCGGGATGGTCGAGCACCACGGTGTTCATGACGACGAAGCGCACGTCGCCGGCCTCGAAGGTGTATCGGTCCGGCCCGAAGTGCTCCCGGTACCAGGCGAGGCTCGCCGCCGTCGGCACCAGGGCGTCGGCAGCTGCGTCGTGGTTTCCCGCCACCCAGTGCATCGGGATCTCCGGGTCGAGTTGCGAGGTGATGTCTCGGAGGGTTTCCAGCTGGTCGAGGTCGTTGCTCGAGTCGACCATGTCCCCACCCATGACGACGAAGCTGGGTCGGATGGCGTTGGCGGCGGCGATGGCGGCCCGGTAGCGGTCGGCGTCCCACTCGAATCCGGCGTAGGGCGGGATCACCCGCACCTGCATGCCCCTCGCCGCGTACTCGGCCACCTCGTCGGGTGTGATGCCACTGAAGGTCGCATAGGCACCGAGCTGGCAGTCGGCCATGAAGATGAACTGGAACGCAGGCACCGGACCTCCCCGAGCCGTGCGAGCGTAGCGATCGGCTAGTGCCGGCTGGGCTGGTTGGACTGCCAGAGGACGAACGAGACGACGCCGAGCCAGGTGGTCCAGGCGACGGGAACCGAGAACAGCCAACCGGCGGCGGGCTCGAACACGACGAACGACGCGAGCGCCAGGGCCATGGCGGTCAGGTCAGCGCACAGGATCGTGAAGGCGGCCGAGAACCGCCGCCGGCCGAGCAGCAGGGCCCACCACATGGGGGACAGGGCCACGTGGGCTGCCCAGAGATAGAGCGGCAGGCCCCAACCGTCGGCGCTCCAGAGCAGCCACGCCGCCGCGATGTCGATGACGGCAGCCAACAGGGAACCGACCAGCGTCGTGCGGGCACCGGGGGTCCAGTCGGCGCGTTCGAGGTCGTTCCACCACACCGCCCTGGCCGGGATGGCGAGCGGGACGGGACCGACGAGGAGCAGGAGGCCGAGTACCAGGACGAGCATCGACAGGTGATACCACACGGCGGACACCGACCGGCAGTCGCGGTCCTAGCCTGCGACCGATGACGGTCTCCGACTTCTTGACGGCCCTGGCCCCGGTGCTCGCTGGTGCTGCCTCGTGGGACCCTGTCGGACTCCAGCTGGGCGACCCCGCCGCCTCGGTCGGGCGGGTGGCCGTCTGCCACGAGGTCAACGACAGGACGCTCGCCGGTCTGGAGGGGATCGACACGCTGGTCGCCTACCACCCCCTCCTCTTCACACCCACCACGTCCCTCGTTGCCGGTTCCAGCCCCGAGGGCAGGGCGCACGCCCTGATCTCGCGTGGTGTGGCCCTGGTGGTCGTCCACACCGGTTGGGACGTGGCAACCGGCGGAACGGCCGACGCCCTCGCCGCAGCGCTGGGCGTCGACGTGGAAGGTGGCTTCGGTGCCGAGGACGAGGAAGGCCCGTTCCTCGGTCGTATCGGGGCATGGACCGGCACGATCGGCGAGCTGGTGGCGGCGACCGAGAGCAGACTCGGCGCCGTGGCCGTGCGCGTCGCCGGTGATGACGGACGAATCGTCGCCAAGGTCGCCGTCCTCCCCGGGTCGGGGAGTTCCTTCATCGCCGAGGCCGCCTCGGCCGGCGCAGATGTCCTCGTCACCGGGGATGTCTCCCACCACCGTGCCACGGCTGCCCTCGACGCCGGCCTCGCCGTCGTCGATGTGGGCCACACCCCCTCGGAGCGACCGGGCATGGCAGCGCTCCTCGCCCACGTGAGCCGCCTCGTCGGAGACCCAGTCGACCTCACCAAGATCACCACGAGCCCCTGGGAGGGACGTTGAACCCGCTCGCCAGTACCGCCGACCTGCTCGACCTCCAGGAGCTCGACCTCCGCATCGACCAGCTGCTCGACGAACGTGCCTCGCTTCCCGAGCTCGAGTCCTACCGGTCGACCCACGCCTCCCTCGCGGAGGCCACGACCCGCCAGGATGCGCTCACCGAGCAGCTGCAGATGGCGAATCGGGAGCTCGACAAGACCGAGGGCGAGGCCCAGATCCTCCGGGCCAAGCTCGAGTCGGTCCAGGTGCAGATGTATTCGGGTGGCGCGTCGGCCAAGGAGGTCCAGCACCTGGGGATGGAGGTCGACCAGATCAAGGGCCAGATCGCGACCATCGAGGACGCCGAGCTCGAGGTCATGGAGCGGATCGAGGAGCTCGAACCCGAGCTCGAGGCCGTGACGTCCCGGGCAGCCGAGCTGACCGAGGAGAAGGACCGCCTGGAGGCGATCATCAAGGAGGCTTGGAAGGGCATCGACGCCGAGCTCGCCCGCAAGGAGGCTCGCAAGGCCGAAGAGGTGAAGGGCATCGACCCCGTGGTGCTCGATCCCTACGAGAAGCTGCGCGAGTCCAAGGGTGGGAGGGCGGTCGGACCGCTCGAGGACGGCAACGTCTGTGGCTCCTGCCACGTCGCCATGAGCACGGCCGAAGCCCACGCGTTGCGCAAGGAAGGCCTTCCCCGCTGCCCGCACTGTGGACGCCTGATCGCCCTCTGATGCTCTTTTGGCACCTCGGGGCCACGACGTTCCTGTTCCGCTGGATCTTCCGCGACCCACTCGTCGACCTGCGCTTCCTGGCGCTGGGGGCGCTGGCGCCGAACCTCCTCGACACGCCGCTCGCCGTGGCCCTCGGCTTCCCCGATGGGGCCTATCGCCTCTGGGCGCACTCGCTGCTGTTCCCCGTCGCCGTAATGACCCTGGTGATGGTCTTCACGAGGCGGGGACCCGGCCGCAAGCCGTGGATGGCCCTGTCCGTGGGGCTGTTCTTCCACCTCGTACTCGATCGGATGTGGTCGCTGCCCGAGACGATCCTGTGGCCGTTCCTCGGGGTGGGCTTCTCGTCGATGGGTGTCGCCGACGTCGCCGGGATGATCGACTCGGCCGTCTCCGGTTGGTCCATCGCCGCTGAGGTCGCGGGCCTCGTCTACCTGCTGCTCGTGTGGGGGTGGGCGCCACCCGAGGACCGGGTCGCCTTTCGATCGACCGGGGTGCTCAGGCTGGGGGCTCCCACGGCACCTCCGTCGTAGGCGGCGAACCCCGACGGGTGGTGGAAACGGCCATCCGGACCGCCAGGATCACGAGGAGCAGCCCGAAGGCGATCCGGAGTCGCTCGGCCGCGATCAATTGGGCCAGCTCGCCGCCGACGTAGCCGCCGAGGAAGCTGCCGGTCGCCACGACCCCGGCAAGGCGCCAGTCCATCCGCCCGCTGCGGGCGTGCCCGAGCGCACCGACGATCGCGGCGGGCACGATCGCGACCAGTGACGTCCCCTGGGCGGTGTGTTGGTCGAGTCCCCACAGGATCGCCAGGGACGGCACATAGATGATCCCGCCTCCCAGACCGAGGGTCACCGCCGTGAACCCGGCCCCGAGCCCGACGACGGCCAGCAGGGACGCTGTCGCCGGTGTCAGCT
>JAHEFX010000125.1 GCA_024639975.1 bacterium | reverse complement strand
GGGAAGAGGCCGCGGTCATGGAGGAGCGACTCGTCGCCGATGGCGAGTCGGCGCCCCTGACGCGTGCCGACTACTCGTACTACGAGAACGAGCTCCGCCAATCCGACTTCGGCGTCGACCAGCACGCCGCCTCCCAGTACTTCGAGCTCGATCGGACGATGCAGGGACTGCTCGACCTCACCTCGGAGGTGTTCGGCCTCACCTACCGAAAGGTCGAGGACCCTCCCGCCTGGCACTCCGACGTCACGCTCTACGAGGTCCACGATGCCGAGTCGGGTGCCCTGATCGGCCACTTCTACGCCGACCTGTTCCCCCGCGAGGGCAAGTTCGGCCACGCCGCCGCCTTCCCAGTCCACGTCGCACACGACACCGCCGACGGTCGCCAGACGCCGGTCACGGCCTTCCTCTGCAACTTCCCGAAGCCGACCGCCGACCAGCCGTCCCTGCTCATGCACACCGACGTCGTGACCCTGTTCCACGAGTTCGGGCACGTGCTCCACATGACCCTGTCCAAGGCGTCGATGCCACGGTTCTCCGGTGCCTCGACCGAGTGGGACTTCGTCGAAGCCCCCAGCCAGATCATGGAGCATTGGTGCTGGACTCCCGGGGTGCTCGCACGGTTCGCCTTCCACCACGAGACCGGGGAGCCGATCCCGACCGAACTGGTCGAGCAGATGACCGCCGCCAAGAACCTCAACGTCGCGCTCTTCACCCTGCGCCAGATCGCCCTCGGCAAGATCGACCAGGGCTTCCACGGCGTATCGGAGATGCCGGACCTCGACGCCGTGGTGGCCGAGGCGGACGCCGTGTCGCTCCTCCCCGGGGTGGACGGCACCTTCATGCCCGCCTCGTTCGGGCACCTGATGGGTGGCTACGACGCCGCCTACTACGGGTACCTGTGGGCGAAGGTGTTCGGCGACGACATGTTCAGTGTCTTCGCCGACGAGGGCGTGACCGATCCCGACGTCGGGATGCGGTACCGCACGAAGGTCCTGGAGCCGAACGGCACGAAGGACGCCATCGACCTACTCCGCGACTTCCTCGGTCGGGAACCGAACAACCGGGCGTTCCTTGCCGACATCGGTCTCGACTGAGTGCACGTCGAAGTCTTCTTCGACTACCTGTGTCCCTGGTCCCACCTGAGCCAGGCGAGGGTCGACGGCCTCGTCCGACGCCACGGAATCGAGGTGACCTGGACGCCCTTCGAGCTCCACCCCGAGATCCCTCCCGGTGGGACCGACCGGAGGTGGGGCAAGTCGGGGACGGAGTCGCTCCTCCGGCCGCTGGCAGAAGCTGGTGGCCTGCCACTCGAGCGCCGGAGCAAGGTGGTGAGCACCCGCCGCGCGCTCGCCCTGTCGGCCTGGGCGATGGACCAACCGGCGTGGCCTGACCTGCACCGTCGCCTGTTCGCCGCCTACTGGGGCGAGGACGCAGACCTCGAGGACCCGCTGGTGCTGTCCGGCCTGGCAACCGAAGCCGGTGTCGTAGGCGCGACCGGAGCCATCGACGAAGGGTCGGGACTCGATGCGGTCGTCGCCGCCAAGGAGCGGGCGCTCGACCTCGGGATCGGTGGCACACCGGGCTGGGTCTTCGGCGGCGGCCAAGCCTTCACCGGCCTCCACGACGACGCCGTGTTCGACCGGATCATCAACAGGGCCTGAAACGACGAACGGCCCGCCGAAGCGGGCCGTCGCATCTGATCTCGGTGCGTCTGGAGCGGACTCAGTCGACGAAGCGACCGCGAACGCGGGGGTAGGTGACCGGCGCGTGCTGGTTGCAGAACTCGCGAGTGTTGTACTGCGAGAGTCGCGTCGAGCACTCGTGATCGGCACAGACCCGGCGGCCTTCGACCGTTCGGGACGGGCGTACGCCACCGCGCAGGCGGTGGCCCTTCATCGTTGTGTTGACAGCCATGGTGGCTCATTTCTCCTCTGGAATGTCACGCGTTCCCAACTGCGGTGTGCACGGGCTGGGTCCGCGTGGCGGATCCTCCTGATCCGGTCCGACCCCGCTCGACCCGCGTCTCCATACGGAGGGGGAGGGGAGCGAGGACGCCGATTCCCAATACGGGAATAGGGGGATTTTGCCGCGTCAGGCCCAAAGGGGCAAATCGGGTGCTATTCGTCGGCGTCGAATTCGAGGGCAGCGCCGTTGATGCAGTAGCGCATCCCGCCGGGTCCGGGGCCGTCCGGGAAGATGTGCCCGAGGTGGGCACCGCACGATGCACAGGTCGCTTCCGTGCGGACCATCCCAAGGCTCCGATCCTGGTTCTCGGCCACCGTCGAGTCCCCCGCAGGGTCGGTGAAACTCGGCCAGCCCGATCCCGAGTCGTACTTGGTGTCGGCTGCGAAGAGCTCTGCGCCGCAGACGACGCACCGGTAGGTGCCCAGCCGCTTCTCGTTCAGGTAGGGGCCGGTACCGGGTGGCTCGGTGGCGGCTTCCTGTGTCACCCGCCACTGCAGGGCGGTCAGGCGCTCGCGGAGGGCATCGAGATCGACTTCGCTCATTTGGACGAGGCTAGGGCCCTGATCGGTGCATGTCCGAGGGGTCCGATCGCCTTGGCCAGCATGCGCACCCGGACCGACCCGCCCTTGGTCTCCTGCTCGCCCAACGAGACGAATCCGTGGTTCTCGTGGAACCGCAACGAGCCGGGGTTGTGGGGTCGCACATTCACTTCGGCGCAGAGGACCGGGTGGTCCTCGACATCGCCGTGCCTGGCGAAGGCGTCGTAGAGCAACGATCCGAGGCCCGTCCCGCGAGCCGATTCGGCTACGACGACCCGGTCGACATAGAGGAACCGCTCGAACCGCTCCGAGAACCAGCGGTAGTTCTCGCTGGGGTACCTCAAACCGGGTCCGTGCAGGCCCAGGAGGAATCCGGCCGGACCGTCGTCGCCGTCGACGACCCCGGTCCAGAGAGAATCCTCGACCAACCCGGCGAATGCGTCTGCTGCGAGCGCGTTCACCGCCGGAGCGGCGACGTTGTTCATCTCGAGCAGCGTGTCGAGGTCGTCGGGGCGGACTTGGCGGACTCGCGACATGGGCTGGGCAAGGTAGCCCGGGATCCGGCACTCCGCAGGAGCTCGACCCCACCCCGGGAGGGGTGGGTAGCTGGTATCGTCTCCCGCATGAAGGCATCGCACAAGCAGCAGGCCCTCAACCGTTTGAAGACGGTGCGGGGTCACCTCGACTCGGTCATCACCATGGTCGAGGAGGAGGTCTACTGCCCCGACCTGATGAAGCAGGTATCGGCGCTGCAGGGCTCGCTCGAGCGGGTGAACCGCGTGCTGCTCCAGAACCATCTGGAAACATGCTTCACCCACGCCGTCCACGAAGGCCGCTCCCCGGAGGTCGTGGATGAATTGATGGAGACGATGCGTTACACGAAGGCCGTGACCGGCCCGGCATTCCCGGAGGACGTATGACCAACCTGACCCTGTCCGTGCCCGACATCTCGTGCGGGCACTGCAAATCCTCGATCGAAGGCGCCCTGTCCCCGATGGACGGCGTGTCCAAGGCCGAGGTGGCGATCGACGCCGCCACTGTCGAGCTCGAGTTCGGCGACCCGGCCACCCTCGAGGCGATCGTGGCGGCCATCGAGGACCAGGGCTACGAGGTCGCCTCCTGACCACCCCGACCGAGACCCGTTTCGACGTCGGCGGTATGACCTGCGCCGCCTGCGCGACGCGCGTCGAACGGATCCTGTCCAAACAGGACGGGGTCGAGACCGCCGTGGTCAACTACGCGACGGGCGAAGCCCGAGTGGTGGGGAGGACTCCCACCCTCGACCTCGTGAACGCTGTCGACCGGATCGGCTATGAGCTCCACGAACTGCAGCCCGAGGAGGACGTCGACCTCGTTGGGCGCTACGACGACGAGCAGCAACGACAGTGGCGCCTATTCCTGGGGGCGGCGGCGCTGACCATCCCGCTGATGGTCCTGGCGATGGCCCTGCCCGAGTCGACTTGGAACCGCTGGACGCAGCTCGTCCTCGCCGCCCCGGTGGTGCTCGGGTTCGGATGGCAGTTCCACTCGGTCGCGGCCAAGGGCCTCCGGGCCGCCCAGGCGACGATGGACACACTGATCAGCCTCGGCACCCTGACCGCCCTTCTCTACTCCACCTGGGCCCTGTTCGCCGATGAACCGCTCTACTTCGAGAGCGGAGCCGCCATCGTCACGTTCATCCTGCTCGGGCGGTTCTTCGAGGCGCGATCGAAGGGTCGAGCCAGTCAGGCCGTGACCTCGCTGCTCTCCCTCGCGCCGGAGCAGGCCATCTCCCTCGTCGACGGTGAGGAACGGCCGGTCGCCGTGGACGAGCTCCGGGTCGGCGACCGGGTGGTCGTCCTGCCCGGCCAGAAGGTGCCGTCCGACGGCACCGTCCTGGACGGATTCTCCTCGGTGGCCGAGTCGATGCTGACGGGGGAGTCGGTCGCCGTCGACAAGTCGCCGGGATCATCGGTGATCGGTGCGACCGTCAACCAGCATGGGCGCCTCGTGGTCGAACTGACCGCCACCGGCGAGCGCTCGACCCTGCACCGCATCGCGAAGCTGGTGGAGGAAGCCCAGGCGACCCGCGCCCCGGTGCAACGTCTGGCCGACCGGGTCTCCCAGTGGTTCGTGCCGGCGGTGCTCCTGATCGCCCTCGGCACATTCGTGGCCTGGCTGGTGGCCGGTGCCGGTTTGGAGACGGCCGTGATCGCAGCGGTCGCCGTGCTCGTGATCGCTTGCCCGTGTGCCCTCGGACTCGCCACACCGACGGCGATCATGGTCGGCAGCGGCCGGGCGGCCGAGCTGGGTGTCGTGTTCAAGGGCGCCGAGGCCTTCGAGCTCACCCACGCCGTCGATGCCGTCCTGTTCGACAAGACCGGGACCCTCACCCGGGGGGTCATGACCCTCACCCGGAACTCGGGTGACAACGAGCTGCTCCGCCTCGCTGCAGCCGTCGAGGCAACCTCGACCCACCCGGTGGCCCGGGCCATCGTTCTCGCCGCCGAGGAACGCGACCTCGCCCTGCCACCGGTCTCCGACGATGCCACGATGCCCGGACGCGGCGTCGTAGGGACGATCGACGGGGTCGAGGTCGTCGTCGGTCGCGAACTGCTGTTCACCGACCTCGGCTGGGACGTGCGTGGGGCTGATCTCAAGTCGCTGGCCGAGTTCGAAGCCTTCGGGGCCAGCACGGTGATCATCGG
>JAHEFX010000037.1 GCA_024639975.1 bacterium | reverse complement strand
CATCGACCCGGGCGACGTCGACTACTACCGGGCCTTCCAGTACTGGCGGCTGGGGGCGATCATCGAAGGCGTCTACGCCCGGTACGTCCACGGGGCGATGGGCGAGACCGACCAGGACCTCGACGACATGGCCGGGCGGGTCCCCGCCCTCGCCGCCCAAGCCCTCGAACTGCTGTGAACGCCTGGGAAGAGGCCGAGTATGTCGGGGGGTTCGGCGGCATCACCGAGGACCGGTATGGAGTCTCGGCGATCGATTTCCAGTTCGATTCGGGCGACCAGCGGCCGCCGCTCTACCACCACGGCGGCCTCGAGTTGGCTGCCGTCGAACGGGGAATGGCCCGGTTCGAGCTACCGGTCGGCCTTCGTTGGCGCACCGCCGACGGGTCCGTGGCCGCCGGGGCGAGCATCTTCCTGTGCGATGCCCCGCTCGGCACGGCCGTGCTCTCGGCCTTGGGCCCGCTACAGGCCTCGCCGACGGCCGAGCTGTCCGTCTTCCACCTCGCCGAGCCTTCCGGCGACCGCCTCTTCGCCGAGTCCCACCTCCTGAACCTCGACGGCGAGTTGGGCTACTCGGAGTGCGACATCACCGACGAACGGGGCATGGTCGTGGCGCGGGCAACGACCCGCATTGCCGTGACCGCCGTGCCTCCCGGGTTCCAGATGCCCGCGGGTCGGCCCGTTCCCGACGGGTTCGTGCCCCACCACGCCCGGCCGGTACCCGAAGGGGTGGAAGTCCCCTACCTCGACCTTCACGGCATCGAGGTCGTGTCGACCCGGGTCGGGGACGCAATCCTCCGCATGGAGACCCAGGGTTGGCACCTCTCGGCATCGTCCAATCTCTACGGCGGGACGCTCGGGCTCTTTGCCCAAGCCGCGGCCGACGCTGCCGCTGCCACCACGGCCCCGGACGGGGCGACCGTGCGCCCGCTCGACATCAAGGTGCAGTACCCGAGACCGATCGGACCGGGCCACGTACTCACCGCCGACGCCCGGGTGGTCCACGCCGGGCGCCGGATCTGCTTCACCGAGGTCCTCATCCACCGAGACGACGGCAAGCTCGTCACGCTCGGCACCGGCACGCACGGATACGGGGCATGACCGGCCACCCCTCGAACATGCCCGGGCTGCTCGTCGGGGGCAACACGTTCGCGGACGACGCCACGCTCGTTGCCGGCGTCGATCGATTCGGGGGTGGGTTCGCTGCCGACGACCTGCATGCCCTCGGTGGTTGGTTGGCCGACGAGGAGGCAATCGTTCTCGGCGTGGACGCGAACCGCTTCCCGCCCGAGCTGCGAAGCCACGACCGGTGGGGCCGGCGAATCGACGTCGTCGACTTCCACCCCGCCTACCACGCTCTCATGGAACGGTCGGTCGGTGCCGGCGTGCACTCGCTGCCCTGGGAGGACGGAGCACCCGAGGGCGCCCATGTCGCCAGGGCCGCCGCCATGCACCTCATCTCCCGCAACGAACAGGGCCACGGGTGCCCGATCTCCATGACCTATGCCGTGGCACCGGCACTGCGGGCCAACGGTGATGCCTTCGCCGAGTGGCTCCCCCGGTTCACGACACGCGCCTACGACCCGTCGTTCAAACCTGCCGACCGCAAGAGCGGGGCGCTGTTCGGGATGGCCATGACCGAGCGCCAGGGCGGCTCCGACGTGCGCGCCAACCTCACGACGGCCACTCCGGCCGGGGGCGACGCGTATCGCATCGACGGCCACAAGTACTTCTGCTCGGCGCCCATGAACGACGCATTCCTGGTCCTCGCCCAAGCCCCCGGAGGGCTCACCTGCTTCCTCCTCCCCCGCTGGACGCCCGACGGCGAGGTCAACGGGTTCCGGATCGAACGACTCAAGGACAAGCTCGGCAACCGGTCGAACGCCTCGAGCGAGGTCTCGTTCGACGAAGCGTGGGCGGTGCGCATCGGGGACGAGGGCCGCGGTGTCCCGACGATCATCGAGATGGTCAACGCCACCCGACTCGACTGCGTGATCGGGTCCACGGCGATCGTTCGGGAAGCGGTCGCCCAGGCGGTCCACCACACACGGAACCGGGCGACGTTCGGGCGGACCCTCGCCGACCACCCGCTCATGGGCAACGTCCTCGCCGATCTCGTGATCGAGAGCGAGGCGATGCTCTGGTCCATGCTGCGCCTGGCGGCCACGTTCGACCGGCCGGAGGAGGACCCGCTCCGTCGGATCCTCACGCCACTCTGGAAGTTCTGGGTGACCAAGCGCTGCCCGATCGTCACCGGCGAGGCACTCGAGTGCCTGGGAGGGCTCGGCTACGTCGAGGAGTCCCCGATGCCACGCCTGTTGCGGGAGAGCCCGCTCAACGCCATCTGGGAAGGCTCCGGAAATGTGATCGCCCTCGACACGCTCCGCGCCCTGAAGACGAGCCCCGGGTCGGCCGACGCCCTCGTCGCCGAGCTCGAGTGGTCGAGTGGACGCCACGAGCTGCTCGACCCCGCCATCGAGCGTGCAAAGGACCTCCTCGCCGACGGCGGGCCCCGCGACGAAGCCCGAGCGCGTCGCCTCGTGCGCGACCTGGCCCTCACCGCACAGGCGGCGGTGCTGGTGCGAGAGGCTGAGGAAGCGGTCGCCGACGCATTCGTGCGGAGTCGCCTCACCGACGGGCACGGCGGCGTGCTCGGGACCTTGTCACCCGACCTCGACCTCGAGGCGGTGGCGGCACTCGCACCGGCACGGTGACCAACCCATCGATCGCCGGGCTCGCACCGTTCGGCGCCCTGGTCCTGGCGATCGTCGGCGGCGCGGCGCTCGGTGCCGGGGACCAACGGGTCGGCCTGTTCCCCTGGACCATCGCCGCAGCAGCAGCACTCCTTACGGTCTGCTGTCTCGGCATCGTCCGATTGCATGAGCCCGACGTCCCGGCCCGGGTCCTGATGGGCGGCGGCGGCTCGGCCTTCGGGTTCGCCGCGGTCGCAGCGGCGTTCGCAGCGTTCGGTCTCGGAGACGTCATCGGACTCGACGACGTCACGGGCGGCCCGGTCGCAGCACTGCCGGTGCTCCTGGCGGGGACGGGCATCGTCACCCTTCCCATCGCGAACGGCATGCTCGCGGCGGCGACGAGGCGAGCCGGCGTCCTCGATCCACGGGGGGTGTGGGCCTTGTGGGCCGTGACTCCGGTCATACCGCTGACGCTCCTTGCGGTCGCCGTTGTCGACGGTCCCCTCGCCGACTCGGTGCCGGGGATCGGCATCGGGCTCGCGGGAGTCGGTTGGGTCGCCGTCGGTCTCGCCCTGCGAGCGTCCGATCAGTAGGCGCCGCCGAGCTTGCGGTGGTCCCAGCTGAGCACCTGCTCGGGTTCGACGACCACGGCCGTGTTCTTGTCGGCGTACCCCCCGAACATCGCTTCCAGCGCGTCGGGAGCGAGGTCGTCCGCTTCGGTGCCGGGCATCGTGTACCGGACGGATACCTGGCCGTAGATGCGGAGCACCTCGGCCCGGTCGTCGATGAGTCGGGCCGTTCCCTTCACCATGAGGCCCCGCAGCTCGGCGTAGTCGGAGCCGTCCTCGAGGAGGACCGTCAGCTTCGGGTTGCGCTGCAGGTTCACGATCTTCTGGCTCTTGGTGAACGAGCGGAAGACGAACTTGCCGTCCTCGACGACGAACCACATCGGCGCGACGTGGGGGAACCCGTCATTGCCGATCGTCGCCACCTGCAGCGTCCGCTGCTCGGCCATGAACGCCTCGACCTCGCCGGGCGTCATCGTGATGTCCTTGCGTGCCATCCCGTGAGGCTACGACCCGGCATCCGGCAGCGATACCGCCGGCTCGCTGCCTACCGTCGCGGTGGGGTACGGGTGCTCTACCGACCCACTCAGCATGAGTTGGAACGTTCACCGACCTTCGCGAGCAGCGACGGCTCCGATGACGACGACGATCAGCCCCACGACGACTCCGATCATCAGGAGTAGGGCGATGATGCCCGATGCTCCCGAGTCCATGGCAATGAACGCGAGCAACAGGCCCGCCATGCCCAGCGCGAGCAGCAGGCCGATGACCATCGCCCCTGTTGAGCCTCTCATGTCCCTCTTCCCTTCAGTGTCGACGCAACGGCTTGCGACCCTACGCAGGGATCCACCAATCGACTGACGGCGAGGCGGAGGTGGGCCCATGCGACGCGTCCGGCCGTAGGGTGACCCGCAGATCCGGAGGTGCCGTCCATGCCAGTCCTGCCAACGCCTTCCTTCCTCCGCGGCGTCATGTACCCCGAGGCCTACCACGGCTTCGGGGAGACGGGTCCCTTCTTCGAGGGTTGGTACGTGAAGCTGGTCGCTCCGGGGGGTCGGACGGTCCTGCTGATCCCGGGAGTCTTCGAGCGGGGAATCGACCCACACGCGTTCGTGATGTTCGCCGCCACCGGAGCCGCCGACGCCCATCGCATCCGGCTGCCGACAACTGCGTTCCGGGGGGCCGAGGGCTCCTTCGACGTCGCGGTGGGTCCCAACCGATTCAACGGTGGGGGCGTCGACATCGACATCCCCCACGAGACGCTGTCCTTGAGGGGGAGCGTCTCGTTCGGCGAACTCACGCCGTGGCCGGTCACGAGGCGGGCACCCGGGTGCATGGGCTGGTACGGGTGGATGCCGTTTCTCGAGTGCTACCACGGGGTCGTCAGCATGTCCCACGAACTGTCCGGCTCGCTGGAGGTGGCCGGCGAGTCCGTCGACTTCGATGGCGGACGGGGGTACATCGAGACCGACTGGGGACGCAACTTCCCGGACACGTGGGTGTGGGTGCACGCCTTCGTCGACGAGGCATCGGTGATGGTGTCGATCGCTCGGGTTCCCTTTCTCGGCGGCAGCTTCCCGGGGTTCCTGGCCGCCGTACGTTTGCCATCGGGCGAGACCGTCCGGTTCGCCACGTGGACCGGTGCCCGCATCGCCAGGCTGGAGACCGACGACACAACCGCCCGGGTGGTCCTCGAGGACGACGAGTGGCGGCTGGAGGTCGACGCCGAGGTCGCCCACCCGGTGGAACTGGCGGGGCCGTCGTCGCAGGGCATGGACCGGACGGTGACCGAAGGCATCGACTGCCCCGTCTCGGTGCGGCTCTCGCATCATGGGGATCTCGTCCTCGAAGGAGAGGCCGAAGGCGGCGGCGCGGAGATCCACGGCACGGCGGCACAGCGCAAATGGCTCACCACACCCGGCTGGCGCAGGGCTTGAGCGGTGCGCTATGCGCTCGTTCGGTCCGTCCAGCGCAAGAGCCTCAGCACCCCGGTCAGTACCTACCCGCGTCGATGGCGGTCCTGAGCTGACCTGCCCGAACCCGCACTTCCGCCGCGGCCGCTATTCGCCTGCGCCGGCGAGGAGTCGGGCGGGGCCTCGGAGTGGGGTGCTCGGCGTGGTGGCGAGGTCTCGCTTGCCGAATCCGGCGAACCCGACCGCGAGGAAGACGATGGTCACGAGGCTGATCCAGACGAGGCCGATCCACTCGGGGTCGGGCAACGTGACCTTGGGGACGTGCCAGAAGGAGCTGATGGCCAGGGCCCAGTCGGGCAGGTTGAAGGTTGGGCCGAGGAGCGTGATCGCAAAGGAGAGGAGCACCCCGATCCATGCGGCGACGGGGATCTGGGGGCGTGCGCCGATGACGGCTACCGAGAAGGCGACCACGGTCCAGACGGCGGGCACGGTTGCGACGGCTTGGAGGACCCCGTCGCCCAGTTCGACGCCGATGTCGGCGGAGGAGGCGAGTACGGCGACGAGGGTGCCTGCGATCAGCACGAAGATGGTGGGGGCACCGAGGGCGACGATGACGTTGCTGGCGTAGTACCGCCACCTGGGGGTGGCAGTGGCCATGATCGGTTCGACGCGGTCGTTCACTTCTTCGGTGCGGATGCGGACCACGGTCTGTACGCCGGGGACGGCTGCGACGATGCCGACCATGGAGAGGATCGTCGCCATGAACGCACCGACGAGCCCCTCGGGTGTGACCGCGCCGCCGGCGATGGCTTGCTGGACCGCGAGGTCGGAGCCGAGCAAGTCGTAGATGGACGTGACGAAGAACCCGAAGACGAACCCGAGGGCGACGAACGCGATAGACCAGGTGACGATCGGACCGCGGTTCTGACGCAGTGCTAGGCGCCACGTGGTGGTGTATCTGCCCCGGCCCGGCCCCGGCTTGGGAGCGATCGCCCCCTGGCCGAAGTCCCGCTGGGCTTGGAGGTAGAACCCGACTGCCAGGGCGACGACAGAGAAGCCAACGGCGAGCGCGAGCGGCCACCAGTGGTTGCCGCTGGCGGGGCGGGTCTCCTGCATCCACCCGAGCGGGTTCACCCAGGTGGTCCATTCGGGTGCCTCGACCGAGTAGAGGAACCCGCGGGCGAGGAAGAGCACACCCAATGTGCCGACCGCCATCGAGTTGGCCGACCGCGAGTCCCCGCCGATCTGGGCGGTGACGGAGGCGATGCCGGTGAACATCCAGCCGGTCCCGGCGAACGTGAAGCCGAGCAGCATCGAGTCCTCCCACCCACCACCGAAGAGGACGGTCACGAGGCCCACGACGAGCCCCAACATCAGCGAGGCTCCGAGGGCGAGGAGGGAGGCGGCCATGAGTCGGCTCGAACGGCCCATCACCCCCGAGGCGAGCAGCTCGGCTTGGCCGGAGTCCTCCTGGGCTCGGGTGGCCCGTGTCACGAGGAAGATCGCTCCGAGCGCGGTGAGGAACCCCCCGAGGGCGAGGCTGCGCCACGAGTTGAACCCGTCGACCGTGCTCAGGTCGTAGGCAGGGCCGAAGATCAGCCCGAGAGCCGGATTCGATCCGACCGCGGCCGCCAACGCGGCCCGGTCGGCGGCATCGGGGAAGATCCACGGGTAGACGAGCACCGATGACGCCGAGAGCGCCGTCACGATGAGGACCCACGGCGCGAACCGGCTTCCGTCATGCTTCGCCAGCGCACCCAGCAGGGGTCTGGTCCCGGTCAGGCTCTCGCTCATGGTCCCGCGTCGGTGTCGTCGGGTTCGTACAGGCGGAGGAAGAGATGCTCCAACGACGGGGGCGTGACGGTCAGCGAGCTGATCCCAAACGGAGTCAGCACTTCCATGGCGTCGCCGACCCGCGTCGACTCGACTTGGGCGGTCACCCGGGACCCGTCCACCTGGGCGTCGCCGAGAGCGGCTACCGCGGCGCTGTCGAGGGGACGGCCGAGGACCGCGTGGATCGTGGTGCTCGTGTGGTCGCGGAGCTCGGCCAGCGTGCCCGACTCCACGATTCGCCCGTCCCGGATCAGGCTCAGCTTGTCGGCGAGCGACTCGGCCTCGGCAAGGATGTGGCTGCTCAACAGGACGGTCGCCCCCTCGGCCTTGGCTTCTTGGACGACGTCCTGGAACACGCTCTCCATCAGCGGATCGAGGCCGCTGGTCGGCTCGTCCATGATCAGCAGCTCCACGTTCGAAGCGAGCGCCGCCACGATCGCGACCTTCTGGCGGTTCCCTTTCGAGTACTGGCGACCCCGCTTGGTCGGATCCAGCTCGAAGCGTTCGATCAGCTCGGTGCGCCGATGCTCGTCGAGGCCGCCACGGAGCGAACCCAACAGGTCGATCGCCTCACCACCAGTCATCCCCGGCCACAAGGACACGTCACCGGGCACGTACGCCAACCGGCGATGTAGCTCCGTCACGTCATCCCACGGGTCGCCATCCAACAGCCTGACGGTCCCGCCGTCAGCCCGAAGCAAGCCCAGCAGCACCCGGATCGTCGTCGACTTCCCAGCCCCGTTCGGCCCCAAGAAGCCGTGCACCTGACCCCGTTCGACCCGGAGGTCCACGCCCTTCAACGCCTGGAAGGTGCCGTACGACTTGGTCAGACCCTCGGTTTCGATGACGGCGCTGCCGGTGACCATTGTCCAAGCCCTTCGGGTGCGGTCGACCGGCTGACACTAGGCCCCGCACCGCAGTCCAACGCCAACCTCGGGCACCCGCGGGGAGCGGCGTGATATGCCCGGGGCCCTCAGCACCCCGGCCCGTACCTACCCGCGAGAGTCCACGTGTCGACTGACGGGGTTCGGTTCATGAGACCGCAGCCGGGAGGACTCGCCCCCCAATGCACCGCCGCCTCTCCTAGGTCGTGACTCCGGCAGCGCGACGCCACTCGTGATCGGACTCGGCGTCGGCGGCCATGGCAGCCCTTGACTGTTCCTCAGTGAGATCGCTCACGAGACAGAACTCGTTGCCAAACGGGTCCTGCATCACAGCCCAATCGATCGCCGGGGCCTCGTCGCCACGCGATCCAGGTCTCGGGTAGAGACTGGGAGGTTTCTTCACAGAGCCGCCAAGCTGGACGATCTGCTCAATCGCACTGTCTATTCCGTCATTGGGCGTTATGTCGAGATGCACTGGGTTGGTGACACCATGACTCGGTGTCCCTGCCTCGACGGGAGCAGACCTCACCTTCTGCAGGATGATCTCGTGATTCCATGGGTTCCTGGTGCCAAGGAATCCCAGCCACCCATGCCACCCATCAGGCGATCCGATCATCTCGAGACCGGCCACTTGCGACCAGAACTCGTGGGCCACGCTCAAGTCGGTGACGTTGATCACCGCGCACCGAAGCTTCCCAATACCCATAAAACCGGCTCCTCTCCAGCCGCCGACCAGCCTACGAGGCGGTGCTTCGCCGACGGCGCGGGCCCGACCGGCCTCGATCGTCCACCCACCTCGCAACGCTGCTGGAGGAGGTGGGCGGTTCTGACGCTGCCGCCTCGGCACCTCGGTCGCCATCTACCCGCGACTGTCGCCATCTCCGATCCGACGTAGCCTCGGTAGGAGCCGCCCCTCGGAGTCGATAGCGATCATGCCGGACAGCGACCACTCAGGCGGAGCAACGTCCAACGAAGCCACGAGGCGTTGGTGGCCATTCGTCGGCGCCTCTCTGGCCGTCTGGCCGGTCTACTACGCAGGCGCGCTGTTGATCATGTCAGCCGGTCTGCTGGATCGACTGGATCGAGTTTCTGCCCAATGGGCTGTGCTGGCTTGGGTCCTTACCCTGCTCGTGGGCGCGTCATGGGGTGTGATCGGCGTCTTCCGCAGGCGGGGCAGGCGTCCGCTCTGGCTGGCGGTGCTCCTGGCGTTCCCTGGCGTCCTGTTCGCTGGCCTCTTCGGGGGCGGCCTGGTCTGGAGTTGGTTGGCAACGTTGGTGTAGACATCCTTTCGAGGTCGGTCACCCCCGCCTCAGCACCCCGAACCTTCCCAGTAAGCATCCGGAGTCAACAGGAAGGCCGGGCCAGCATTCGGCCCGTAGCCTCCACCCATGCGCATCACGGTCACCCAACTCACCAATTACGGCGGCATCCTCGACGACGAGTGGCACGACCTCGTCGACCACGCACGGGCGAAATCCTCGGACCTCCTCCTGCTCCCCGAGATGCCGTTCTCCAGGTGGCTCGCTGCAGACCACACCGTCGTCGAGCAGCAATGGCTGGACGCCGCCAAGACAGCCTCCGACTGGCTTGCCGTCATGCCTGCTTTCGCACCGACGGCCGTCGTCGGGACCCGCGCCATGGCCGAGCCCAAGCACAATGTCGGATACCTCGTTGACGGCGACGCCACGTCCGACGTCCATGCCAAGGCCTACCTGCCGAACGAACCGGGGTTCTGGGAAGGCCGGTGGTACGACGCCGCCGAGCCCTCCTTCGAGACCTTCGCCGTCGGCGACGCGAAGGTCGGCATGACCATCTGCACGGAGATGTGGTCGTTCGAGCACGTCCGCTCCATGGGACGATCAGGCATGCAAGTACTCGTCGTCCCTCGGGCCACGCCGGGGGAGACGCTCGAGAAGTGGTTGGCCGGTGCTCGGGCTGCGGCGGTCACGGCCGGCGCCTACGTCGCTTCGTCCAACTTGTTCCGCTCGGGCGGAGTCGACCTCGGGGGGATGGGATTCGTCATCGACCCCGACGGGGAGATCCTCGAAGTGACTTCCTCGGCCGACCCCTTCGTCACGGTCGAGATCGACCTCGCTGTGGCCGATGCCGCCAAGACGACCTACCCGCGGTACGTCTTCGGGTAGGGACATCGTCGGGAATGCACCGCCGGCGTCGACGAGGTGGTCGAACGGCTCGCCGAAGACGTCGGCTTCCAGCACCTCATCTCCATTTCCTCCGCGCGTTCCGCGGCTCTGCTGGTTCGCCCGCGATGGGAACCCTCTGGGCTCAGTCGTCGCCGAACCAGGCAGAGATGCCGTGGGCACCGACGGCGAAGCCCCAGAACAAGATCACCCAGAACGCCCAGTCGAGGCCGACGATCGCGCCGCCACCGGTGCCGCCCCGCACGTCGAGGATCACCAGCAACGTGGCAACCAACAGGAACGTCAGCAGGTGGTAGAGCCAGTCGCGCACCCGGTTCCGCTGATCGACCTTCTCTTCGGTCGAAGTCATGACACACTCCCTTCCGACCAATTGTCGCGCCGCTGCCACCCCCCGAACAACCCCCAGAACGCAAGGCGGGGGCGGCCCGAAGGCCGCCCCCGTCCCAGCGAAACCGGAGGTTCCTAGGCCGCCCGTCCCGGGGCCGGGGATCCTCCGAGAGCCTCGGCGAGCGTTCTGTCGTCGAGGAACCTGGCGCCAAGCGCCACCAGCGTCCGACCGAGGTAGTCGGAGAGGGAATGCACGCTCCCCTTCAGCGGCGGTTGCCACACGTCGGGGACGTGGCGCTGTGACGTGACCAGTGCGGTGTGCTCCACCCGGCTCCGGGCGAAGTCTGCGATGAGATGGTTTTGCATGGTTTCTCCCAGATCTATTTGGTGGGCTCGGACGGACTGAGCAGGTACTCGCTGACCAGCGACACCAGGTCGGGCAGGAGTTCCTCACGCAGTTCGTACCGCGATTCTTCTTTGTGGTCCGAGTGCAAACGGGCACGCACGAGTCCCGCGGCACGAAGCGTTCGAAGGTGGTGGTGGGTGGTCGACTTGGCCAGGTCGAGGTGCTCGGCCAGCTCACCCAACGACGCACCGCCGACCTCGTTCAGGTGGCGGAGCAGGCGCAGCCGGCGCTCGTCGCCGAGTGCCTTGAACAGGTCGATCATCCAACTCGGGGGTTTGTCGGCGTCGGCGTCGATGGACTCCTCCGAGATCGGGTGGACGATGTACCGGTCCGACCCGAACAGGAACAGCAGGTTCCAGGGGCGGAGCAGGCCGCTCGGGACCAGCACGACCTCCCGGACGCCGGCTTCGGACTTGTAGACGACTCCGTTGGTCACCGTCTCCACGAGCCGGTCGAGCGCCATCCGACGCTTGAGGAAGCGGACGATCTCGATGGTGTGCTTCTGCTTGGGGCCGAAGGCCTCGAACTCGTCGCCGGCGCGCTCATGGATCTTCCGCAGGATGCTGACCAACCGCTCGTCGACCTCGTCGGCCGGGCCGAGTTCGACGACGTCCGTGGTGTCGCACTTGGAGCACTCGTCGGAGTGCTCGTGCCACGCCTCGGCGACCAATGCCCGCACGCCCCCCGGGGGCAAGGCCCCGAGGTAGTCGGCCAGCTCTTCGAGGTCGGCGGCGCCCGACTCGTCGATCGCCGGCAGGAGTCCGGTCCAGGCGGCGGCGTAGTTGCGGCCCATCCATGCGATGTCGTCGCCGAGGTCCTCGGTCTTCGACCACACCCGCTTGAGCACCTCGTGCTCGGCGTAGGTGTCGACGTCTTCGACCTCGATCTGTTGTGTCCAAAACGCGACCACCGCTTCGATGGCCGGGGAGGCAACGGCCCGGACCGATACCGGCTGGGGGCCTGAACCTGGGGTGTTGCGGACGAGTGTCATATGGTTTCGCGCACTTCGTAGCGTTCGATACTCATCGAATGATATCACGTGTTCGGTTTCAGTCAAGAGATATCGATGAGCTGCCTCGCGGGTCAGAGGTGCGTGGTGGGGGCCGTATCCTCCGCGTCGATGGCTACTCCCCCGGTCCACGCCCCATGACCCTCCGCAACCGCGCCCTCGTCGCGCTGGGGGTGCTGACGCTGATCGTCCTCGGGGGGTCGGTGGCGTTCATGATCACCGAGGGGATGGCGATCGGCGACGCCATCTACTACACGTTCGTCACCATCACGACGGTTGGGTACTCCGAGCCCCCGGGCGGCTTCAGTACCGGCGGGCGGTTCGTCTCCATCGTCTTGATGGTCGCCGGCCTCGGTACGATCGTCTATGTCGCCACAGCGGGACTCGAACTCGTGCTCGAGGACCTCATCGGCGGCCGCCTCGCCCAACGGGTCACCCAACGGAGGATCAATCGGATGTCGGGACACGTGGTCCTGTGTGGGTACGGCCGAATCGGCCGCACCGCCTACGTGAACCTCAAGAACCTCGGCCGCGATGTCGTCGTCGTCGAGTCCAAGCGGAACCGGGCCGAGGAGGCCGAGCACGCCGGGGCCGCCGTCGTCCTCGGCGACGCCACGGCAGACGACGTCCTGCGCCAGGCCGGCATCGAGCGGGCCGACGTGCTCATCGCCGCCGTCGGAAGCGACTCCGACAATGTCTCCATCATCCTGTCCGCTCGCTCCCTCGCTCCTGAGCTACGTGTCATCGCCCGGGCGTCCGAGCCCCGCAACGAATCGAAGCTCCGCCTCGCCGGGGCAGACCGAGTCGTGAGTCCCGTCAACGTGGGCGCCGAGCGTCTGGTCGCGATGGCCGCTGAAGCCGACCTCACCGACTTCGTCGACATCACCTTCGAGGGAGACCTCCTCGAGCTCCGCGTCGAGGAGGTGCACGTACCGGAGGGTTCGTCCTTCGTCGGGATGACACTCGGGGAGTCGGACGTCCGCCGCACCTCGGGAGCGATCATCATCGCCATCCGCCACGCCGACGGACAGCTCAATCTGTCCCCGGACGCCACGGCCCGCATGGCCGCAGATTCGACGCTCGTCGGGATCGGGACTCGCCAACAACTCGAGGCGTTGCACCGACTCGTCGGCCCCTGACCGTGCACCGCCCCCACGTCACGATCCTCGGGATGCAGGGGGTGGGCAAGACCACCGTCGGCCACATCGTCGCCGAGCGAGCCGGACTGGACCACCTCGACGGGGACGCCGCCCTCACCGCCCTCACGGGGAAGACGGCCGGCGAGCTCGCAGCCGCCGAAGGGGTACCCGCCCTCCACGAGCTCGAGATCGAGTTGGCCACCGCGGCCCTCGAGTCGGACGAGCCGGCCGTGGTCACACCGGCGGCGTCCGTCCTCGACGACGAGACCGTGATCGACCTGATCCGCCGCCGCTCACGGCTGGTCGTGGTCCTCGAGGCGGAGTCGAGCGTCCTCGCCTCGCGCGTGGAACCGGACGACCACCGCCGCGAAATGACGGCGAACGAGTTGGCGCGTCGTTGGGCGAGTCGCAGACCGACGGCCGTCTCCATCGCCGACCTGCTCCTCGATGCCACCAACGAGCCGACCACGCTCGCCGAGTCCATCGCCTCCATTCGCTCCTGTTGAGCGGAATACGCGCCCGGCGCCGCCGCTTGGACCGATGGAACACCCCAAGGAGCGCCCATGGACACCCTCGACCTCGTCCTCGTCGCGATCCGGGTGTGGCTCGGCATCGTCATGATCGCCCACGGCGTGGGCCACGTCCGCAACCTCGAAGGAACCGCCCGGTGGTTCGAATCGATCGGCTTTCGAGCCGCGCCGCTCCAGGCCCGGATGAGCGCCTTCGGCGAGCTCGCCATCGGGTCTGCCCTCGTCATCGGCCTGCTCACCGGGCCGGCCCTGGCCGGACTCATCGCCACGATGACGGTGGCGTTCTGGTCGGTCCACCGAGCAGCCGGATTCTTCGTCTACGCCAGGCCCGACGAAGGCTGGGAGTACGTCGCGACCCTGACCCTGGTCGCCGCGGGCCTCGCCGTCACCGGACCGGGCCTCGTCTCCGTCGATCACGTCCTGGGTCTCGCCGGGCCGCTCGACGGTGCCGTCGGCCTTGGCATCGCTGCCGCAGGCGTGCTTGCCGGCGCCGCCCAACTGGCTGCCACCTGGCGACCGACCACCTGAGCACTACCTTCGCCGGGTGACCCTCCCAATCACCCACGCGCTCGATGCGGTACGCGCCGCCCTGGCCGACGTCGGCAGGGTCGTGGTGGCGGCGCCGACGGGCTCGGGCAAGACGACCGGCCTGCCCCCGGCCCTCATGGACGAGCCGTGGCTCGGCGGGCGACTGCTCCTCCTCGAACCCCGGCGCGTCGCC
Organism: bacterium; assembly: GCA_024639975.1. Taxonomy (GTDB): domain Bacteria; phylum Actinomycetota; class Acidimicrobiia; order Spongiisociales; family JAENVV01; genus JAHEFX01. Next base: position 4,087 of record JAHEFX010000037.1, on the reverse strand, counting down.
GCCCGGGCGGCCGCCAGGTACATGGCGTCGGACCTCGGCGAGCGGGTGGGTGGGACCGTCGGGTTCACGACCCGGGACGAACGCAAGGTGTCCGGACGGACCCGGCTCGAAGTGGTGACCGAGGGCATCCTCACCCGACGCCTCCAACGCGACCCAGCACTCGAAGGCGTTGACGGGATCATCTTCGACGAGTTCCACGAGCGTTCCGTCGACGCCGACCTGGGACTGGCGCTCGCGCTCGACGTGGCCGAGCTCCGGTCGCTACGCATCGTGGTCATGTCCGCAACCCTCGACACGGAGCGCGTCGCAGCGCTCGTCGAAGGACCAGTGGTGACGTCGGAAGCGAGGAGCCACCCGGTGGAGATCGAGTACCAGCCGAGCGACCGCTCCTCCCGAGTCGAGCAGGCCGTCGCTGCCGCGGTGCTCCGCGCCCTCCCCGCCAGCACGGGCGACATCCTCTGCTTCCTGCCGGGCGCTGGCGAGATCCGACGGACCGCGGATGCGCTCGGGCGGGCCGAGGGTTTGTCCATCGTGGCACTGCACGGATCGTTGCCACCGGCCGAGCAGGACCGGGCACTCGGACCCGACCCGGCCGGACGTCGGAAGGTCATCCTCGCCACCGATGTGGCGGAGACCTCACTGACCATCGACGGGGTGACGACGGTCGTCGACTCCGGCCTGCGACGCTCGTCCTCCTTCTCGCCGGCCACCGGCATGGACCGCCTCGACACCGTCCGTATCTCCAAGGCATCCGCCGCCCAGCGGGCAGGACGGGCAGGACGCACGGCTCCGGGCCGATGCATTCGTCTCTGGGCCGAGCACGAACACCGGCGCCTCGCCGACGAGACACCGCCGGCCATCACCACCTCCGACCCCGCTCCCCTGCTGCTCGCCGCCGCCGGTTGGGGCACCTCCCTCGACGGGCTCCGCCTCCTCGACGTCCCGCCGACCCGGGCGACCGAGAGCGCCATGGCCCTCCTGGAGGACCTCGGGGCCATCGACCGGCGCGGCATCACGGCGCGGGGGACGCGGCTGCTCGGCCTGCCCACCCATCCCCGACTGGCGGCCATGCTCGACGCCGCCGGCCCCGGGGAGGCGACGACCGCAGCGGCGATCGCGTCGCTGGTCGGCGACCGGGACATCCTGATCGGGGATGGGCGGGCCCCCACTGCCGATCTGGGCAGTCGCCTCGACGTCCTGTCCGGGGCGGCCCCGCCCCAAGGGACACGACTCGCCCGCGGGCCGCTGGCACGGGTCCGTTCCGAGGCACGTCGCCTGGGCCGGGCCATCAATGCCAAGGGCGACCTCGATCCCGACGCCGCCGGCCACCTCCTGGCCGTCGCCTACCCGGAGCGGGTGGCCAAGAAGCGAGGCGAGGGCACCTACACCTCGGTATCGGGTCGCGGTCTCCGGCTCCTCGACGATGACGTGCTGACGGGCGACGAGTTGCTCGCCGTAGGTCCGGTCGACGACCGAGGCGACGACGGACGGATCCTGCTGGCAGCCCCTCTCAACGAGGACACCCTCCTCGAGTTGCGGGAGCCGACCGCCGAACACGTCGTCGAGTGGGACCCGGACCGGCGCGACGTGCGATCCGCGACGATCCAGCGCATCGGCTCACTCGTGCTCGCCGAGCGTCCCTCATCGCCAACGCCAGGTCTCGCCGCCGGGGCATTGCTGGACGGGATCCGCCGACATGGGCTGGATCTGCTGCATTGGTCGGCAAAGGCGACCTCCCTGCGCGAGCGCGCCGGCCTGCTGCACGATCACCTGGGCGACCCCTGGCCAGACCTGTCGGACACCGCGCTGCTCGCGGACGTCGAGACCTGGCTCGGCCCATACCTGGGAAAGGCGCGTCGGGCGGCCGACCTGCGGTCGGTCGATGTGACGACGGCGCTGTCACAACGGATCGGCTGGGACCGCGTCCGCTCACTCGAGGCACTCGCCCCGTCGCACTACGAAGTCCCCAGCGGATCCAAGGTGCGGATCCGGTACGACGATCCCGGCCGCCTGCCAGTCCTTTCGGTGAAACTGCAGGAGATGTTCGGTGCCAGCCGGGGGCCGACCATCGCCGACGGGCGGATCCCGGTGGTCGTGCACCTCCTCTCCCCGGCGGGGCGGCCGCTCCAGATAACGAGCGACCTCGACGCCTTCTGGGATGGCTCCTACGCCGAGGTCCGCAAGGAGATGCGCGGCCGGTACCCGAAGCACCCGTGGCCCGAGGACCCGCGGTCGGCGACCCCGACCAAGCGCACGAAGCGGGGCCAATCCCGGGACTGACGCCGGCCCACCGGTACCGTGGCCACATGGGAAAGAACCCGCCACAGACGGGGCTACCGGGGATGGAAGACGACCAGTTCCTCCGCATCGAGTCGGCGAGCCCGACCAAGACCCGCAAGACCCTCCGGGACCTGATCGACGAACAGGACGCCGCGGAACCGGCGGCCAACGCGGTCGATTCGGCGCTCGCCGAGGATGTCGGCACCCGGACCTTCACCCTCGGGTTCCCGTCCGCCGAGCTGCTGGCCCGGTTCGTCGCCGGATACCACACCCAACTCCTCGAGTCCCTCGGCTTCGGCCGTCTGGAGGTCGTGGCCGGCGGGACCAAGCCGAGCCGCCGCTACTACCACCTCGGGAAGTCCGTCACTCCGGACGTCCTCCTGCGCGCCGAGGACGGGACCCACGTCGTCGTGATGGTGTCCGGGGGCATGGTGGCCTCCACGCGAATGCCGCTCGTCGATGAACTGAAGGTCATCTCCGGGATCATGGGACCCACCATCGGTGTGCTGGTCACGCCGTCGGCGCTCCCCGAAGGAACGGCCTCGGCGATCTGGGCCCACATCGCCGAGCTACGCAAGCACCACGATGTCCACTGGCTCCGGTACGCCATCGACCTCGAGATGGCGATCGACTAGGTCGCGAGAGCGCGCAGAACACCCCGGCCGCTCCCACCAGACCGGTTCGGGACCGCTCAAGCGTCGACGAGGTACCGCTCGATCTTGTCCTCGGCCGAAGCCGTGATCATCGCCTCCAGCTCACGCAGCGCACGCGCGATGGCGAGCTCTTCGCCGATGAGTGGCTTCGCTGGGTCGATCGGGTTCCTCCGGGCCCTGCCGGTGGACTCGAAGTGCTCCCCGCGGAGGTCGAGTCGGGCGGTCGCCTCGGTGTTCGTCTCATCTTCGGAGAGATGAATCGAGAGCGTGACGTCCTGCTCCATGTCCTGCTCCTTTGCAGTACGACCCAAGGCTACGCGTCGGTCCCGGGTCACGAGCGGCCGCGGATCAGGTCCACGGGACGGAACTCGGCCGCCGCCTCGGCAGCCACCACCACCCGGTAGGCGCCCAGCAGCCGGATCGACGCTTCCACCCCAACCACCACCGTGCGCTCGGCCCAGGTGGGGTCACGGTCGCAGTCGCAACGCGCCAGCACGGCACCATTCGCGGAGGCGGCGTCGGATGCGGCCGCTTGCGGATCGCCCCGGCCGTCGAAGGCATGAAAGGTGAGCGGTGCGGCGGCCAGGGCAGCGGCGTCTGCGCCTGCCTGGACCGCCGCCCGCGCCACGGCGAGCTGGGCCATACCGAGGACGAGGACGACACCCAGCACGGCGACCGGGACGAGCACCGAGAGAAGCAGGGTGCCAGCGGCGCCGTGGTCGTCGGTCACCGCTCCGAGCGCATGGTCGTGGTCCAACCGAGCACGATCGGCACGCCCCCGACGAACCGGAACAGTTCGTGGGGAGCCCGCACCGTGACCCGAACCGGCTGTCCCACCCCTCGGCTCCGTTCGACGGAGACCGATGCCCGGTCGGCGAGCCCACCGGGGAGTGACCGTTCGACGGCGTCGACGGCCACGGCGACGTCCGGGGCGACAGCTGCCGCCCGGGCCCCTTCTCGCGAGGCGTGGACCAACGCCACCTGGGCCTGGGCGATCGCGGCCGTCTCGGCCACGATCGCCAGCAGGATCAGGAAGACGGGAATGAGCAGGCCGAGCTCCACGGAGACCGACCCTCGCTCGGTCATCCGAAGAAGGCCCCGAACATCCCCACGAGGTTCGTGACCCATGACCCGATGGTGTCCCAGATGCCGGA
>JAHEFX010000036.1 GCA_024639975.1 bacterium | reverse complement strand
GCTGCCTCCAGGACCTGCCAGATGACCGCAAGCGTCGCGTTGTCGACGGCCCCTGCCCCGATGGCCGAGAGCGCACCGGTCAACTCGTCCAGGCCGACCGGTGGTTCGTCCTTGGGAACCGCAACGGCCAGCACCGACCGATCGCCCACCATCGACCTGAGGTCGTCCAGCACTTCCAAGCGATCCGGGCCCGAGAGCCGGTCCGAGTGCCCGAGCACCACGAGCGACGGGGCGTCACCGAACCGATCCATCACTTCGTGGACCACGGCATCGGCGTACTTCTCCGGGTCGACGACCCAGACCACGGCATCCGCCGCAGCGATCGCCGCTTCGGCAAGGTCTCGATGGCCACCGACCAACGAGTCGAGGTCCGGCAGGTCCAGTAGGACGAAACCTTTCTGTGTCCCGACATGTCGCTCCAAGACCCCGAGGTGGTCGAGGAGGCCGGAGCCTTCTCCCCCGGCGGTCAGGACGGCGAAGACCTCGCTGGTAGTCGGTCTGAGCTCGCCGACCTCGGTCACGTTCGTTCCCGCGAGGGCGTTGACGAGTGACGACTTGCCGCTGCCGGTCCCTCCGGCCACCGCCACGACGGGAGGTGTGCCGGCCGGTCGCAACGACGCATTCCGGGCGATCGCTGCGGCGTCCGCACCGAGCTCGGCCTCGGACACGAGCAGGGAGAGATCGTCCGCCAAGCTCATCGGAGCACTCTCCCCGCCTCGAGCAGGGCGCCCCGCAAGGTCGTCGGGACCACGGGGGCATCGGCGAAGCTCTCCAGTTCGAGGGAGTCCACGAGTCCTCCCACGAACGTCCCCACGGCCGTTGGATCGAACGCGGAGACGGCCCAGCCGGGCGGTTCGGGACCGGTCGCCAGGAGGAGGGTGGCGACCGACCCGTCGTCGGTGGCACCCGCTTTGGCGGCGGCGGAGCGCACGGCGGCCGCCGCGTCGTCGATCTGGGCCCGGGCCGAAAGGTCTATCGCTGCGGCGTGGACGAGCCGCTCCGCATGGGCTGCGACATCCTCGGGCCCGGCCAGGTCCAACAGGACCGCCGCGTGGATGCCGACGCCGGCCGGATCCCGTTCGAGCTCTTCTGCCAACGTCGTTCGGCGTGCCTGCCATGCCGCTTCGGTGAGCCGACGGTTTCGGCTGATACCTGCCTCGAACTCCTCGACGTCGTCCACGAAGCGACGCGCCGACGCCAGACCGTCCGACGCCGCACCCCGCCGGGCCAGGCCGATGGTCTGGCTCCGGTCCTGGGAACCGACCTCCAGGAGGACGTCGACGAGCTCGGCCACGTCCTCGGCGATGATTCCCACCCCCGGACGCTCCGGGATGCGGAGCACTTCATCGGTCTCCAGCGGCAAGCCTGCCATCGCGGCGCGCGCCACGAGGTGGCCCACCTGCATCCGGCCATCCCGGTCGGCTCGGATGCGGTTCATGACCGGCATCGATGGAATCCCCACCCTCCATCGGCGAGCGAAGAGGTCCCAGGGGATGGCATCGGCGTAGCGCGAAGGAGTGGTGACCGGCACGATGAGGTCGGCGGCGGTCGCGAGCGCCCGAGCCATGGCTTCGTGGCCGGAGGCGAGCGAGTCGGGGTCAGGTGAGTCGACGAAGGTGAGGTGCTCGGTGAGGGGAACGTCGCGCGTCACGAGTCGGGCCCCCTCAACACCACCGATCGCGGCGATCCGGTGCTGCGGGGCCCTCATCGGGTGGGTGACCACCAGGGGGACGGAGGTCGTCGGACGCCGGATCCCGGTCTCGGTGATCGGCTCTGAGAACAGGGCGTTCAGCAGCGTCGACTTCCCCGAACCCGTCGATCCGATGAGCACGACGAGCACCTCGTCGGCGGGGCTGGTGAGGCGGGCCGCGACCACGTCGACCAACGCGGCGACCTCGTCCCGCCTGGACGTCCACGATTCGTCGAGTCCTTCGACCTGGCGGATCTCTGTGGCCAATCGACCGAGGGCGACTGCCGCTGCCGGGTCGCGCCCGGAAGGCTCCTGTTCCATCGGCTGCGATTGTGGCACACCCACCAACCGACCCCACTCCGCGGTCCTCGGGCTAGGCCCTGTCCGGTCCTACCATTCCTCCAGGGGGAGCGATCGAACTCATCGTGTCCCTCCATGCCTCAAATGGACCGTCGCACCCGCCTCCTCATCGGCATCCCAGCCGCCCTACTCCTCGGATTCCTCGCCGTGTACGGGATCAACCGCGCCCTCACGAGCGATGTGGTCGGTCGAAACGTGACCATCGCCGGCGTCCCGGTCGCCGGCATGACGACCGAAGAAGCAGTCGCCGGGCTGACCTTCCATGGGGACCTACTCGTGGGCACCCAGATCCCGGTGCAGGCAGCGGGAACACTCGGTGAGGTGTCCCCGCTCACCCTCGGCTTCGAACCGGACCCGGAAGCTGCGGTCGATACCGCCTTCGCCGTTGGCAAGGGCGAGGGCTTCTTCGGCAACCTCGGCTCATGGCTCCGGCGACTGAGTACTCCCCAGGAAGTGCCGCTGCCGGTCGACGTCGATGAAGACGTCTACGCCGCCGGCATCCATTTCCTCGACGAGCACCTCGTCGGCGACCCTGCATTCCCGGGAGATGTGGTTCTCGAGGACGGCCGGCCCGTGGCCCTGTACCCCGAGAACGGCACGGCGATCGTGCAGGATGAAGCCCGGCCACTCCTGCTCGAGGCCTTCGTCTCGACCTCTCGGGCCCCTGTGGTCCTACCGACGGCCGACGACGTACCGGTGTTGGATGATGCCGCGGTGGACGCCGCCGTCGCGGAGGCCTCCCTCCTGCTCGAGGGGCCGGTGACGCTCGGAACCGAGGATGGGCGCGAGTTGGTCTACTACGTGGCCGACCTCACAGCCGCCTTCTCCGTCGTCGTCGACGAGGAGGCTGGAGCGTTGATCATCGACCTCGACGACGGACTCCTCCGGGCCAAGGTCGATCCGTTGATCGAGACCCTCTCGAAGGCGCCGGTCGACGCACGGATCGTGACCAATCGCGAGACGCTCCAAGCAACGATCATCCCCGGCGAGAACGGGACGAGCGTCAGAACCGACGAGCTGGAGGCGGCCGTCCTGGACGCCTACCACCAGCCAAGCCGGTCCGCGCCGCTGCCGTTGGAGGTGTCCGCCGAGCCAGACGTGACCACCGAGTACCTCGAGGGCCTCAACATCACTCACATGGTCTCGAAGTTCACGACCTACCACGGCTGCTGTGAGAACCGCGTGACGAACATCCACATCATCGCCGAGGCGTCCGACGACGTCATCGTCCCACCGGGCGGCACCTTCGACCTCAATGCGGTGGCCGGGCAGCGCACCGAGGACAAGGGCTACCTCCCCGCCGGCGGCATCGTGGGCGGCGAGATCGACAATGAGATCATCGGCGGCGGAATCAGCCAGTTCACGACGACCATGTACAACGCCGTGTTCTGGGGCGGCTACGAGGACGTGGACCACAAGCCGCACTCGTACTACTTCTCGCGGTACCCGATGGGCGTCGAGGCGACCCTCGACTACTTCTCCGTCCCGCTCGTGTGGCGCAACGACGACACCGACGGCGTCCTGGTGAAGACCTACTACTCCGAGACCGCCGTGACCGTCGAGCTCTGGGGGAACAACGACGGGCGGGCGATCGCCGGCCACCACGCCGACAACACGACCTCCACCTGGGTGCTCACCGAGGGCGGATCCGACGCCCGAATCGTGACCGGGACCATCTCGGAGCCGACCGATCCCGTGGAACCCGCCGAGGAACTCATCCCGAACCCCGAGATCGAGCCCGGAACCCGCAAGCGCGTCGACAGCGGCATCGCCGGGTTCACGGTGGCCATCACCCGCACGATCGAAGAGGGCGGCGCCTCGGAGACGCTCAACTGGACCTGGCGGTACCGGGCCAAGCCGGTGCGGTACGAGGTCCACCCGTGCGACCTACCGGGCGGTCCGGCGTGCCCTCCGCCACCCACCACCACCACACTCCCGCCAGTCGCCACGACCACGACGGTCCCGACCGAAGGCGGAGGCGAAGGCGAGGGCGACGGCGGATGAGCCGACCGAGGGTCGTCATCGTCGGGGCCGGGTTCGCCGGCATCAACGCAGCGAAAGCCCTCGGCAAGGCGCCGGTCGACATCACCCTGATCGACCGTCGCAACTTCCACCTGTTCCAGCCGCTGCTCTACCAAGTGGCGACCGCGGCACTCAATCCGTCCGACATCGCCTACCCGATCCGGTCCATCTTTCGCCGTCAGCGAAATGTGACCGACATCGTCCTGGGTGAGGTGACGGCCATCGACGTCGACCGACGCATCGTGACACTCGATGACGGATCGGCCATTCCCTACGGCTTCCTCATCGTGGCAACGGGGGCGACCCACTCCTACTTCGGGCGGGATGAGTGGGAGGCCGTTGCTCCGGGCCTGAAAACGGTCGAGGATGCGCTGCTCATCCGCCGGCGCGTTCTCGAGGCCTTCGAGATGGCCGAACGCCACCCCGAAACCGCCACCGAGTGGCTGACATTCGTCATCGTCGGCGCCGGCCCGACGGGTGTCGAACTCGCCGGCGCGATGACCGAGATAGCCGTGCACGCTCTTGCGAAGGAGTTCCGACACATCGACCCGGCGACGGCCAGGGTCGTCCTGGTCGAAGGCGGACCGGCCGTACTGCCCGTCTACCCCGCCCGCCTCTCGGAGAGCGCACGCCGCCAACTCGAGGGCATGGGCGTCGAGGTCCGCACCGACTCACTCGCCTCCGAGATCGACACCACCGGCGTCACGCTCTCGGATGGCACACGAATCGACAGTCACTCCGTGCTCTGGGCTGCCGGGGTGGAGGGATCGGCGCTCGGCGCCACCCTCGGTGCCGAGATGGACCGGGCCGGGCGCGTACTGGTGGACGAACACCTCACCTTGCCCGGCCATCCCGAGGTCTTCGTCCTCGGTGACCTCGCCCATGTGGAGGGCCCGGAAGGTCCTGTGCCGGGAGTGGCACCGGCCGCCATGCAGGCCGGACGCCACGCCGGCGAGCAGATCATCGGCGCGCTCGAGGGGCGGGAGCCGGTCCCCTTCATCTATCGGGACAAGGGCTCCTTGGCGACCATCGGCAGGGCGAAGGGCGTGGCAGACCTGCCGATCGCCCGGTTCTCGGGCTTTCCGGCCTGGCTCGCCTGGCTGACGATCCACATCTTCTACCTGATCGGTTTCCGCAACCGAGTCTTCGTGTTCTTCTCCTGGGCCTGGAGCTACGTGACCTTCCGACGGGGATCCCGCCTGATCACCAACATCGAGCCCGGCGAGCGCTGAGACCGGCCCCGGTGCTCAGGACGCCTGGGCGTTCTCGTCGTAGTGGATGAAGAACCGCTCGATGACCCCGGCGACCTCGTCGGTGGACGTCCAGCCGCCGTCGCGGCCGACGACCATCAGGTTCGACTGGATGAACACGGACGTGACGTTCGTGTCAGCCCCGAAGACCTCGGCGGCCAACTGGGCCGAGAAGGACTCGCCATCGGCGGCGGCCTCGGCAGAGGTGAAGGAGTCACCATCCTGGCCGCTGATGGTTCGGTCGGTGTCGAACATGGCGACGTCACCGATGACGGTGGCGCCCTTGAGCACGATGCGCTGGCCCAATTGGTCTCCTGTTGCGGTGGCCCGGGATGCTACTCCGGGGAGAGGTGTTGGCCGAGGCGGCGGTTCCGCTCGCCGATGGTGTGGAGCTTCACGATGTTGGTCGACGCCTGGACGTTCGGGGGGATCCCGGCGACCATCACGACTGCCTCGTCGACCTCGGCGATGCCGGTCTTCTCGAGAATCTTCTCGGCGGCCGAGAGCATGCGGTCCGTCGTGTCCCGGCGATCGAACATCAGCGGTCGGACCGACCGCAGGAGCGCCATGCGGCGATAGACCTCCGGCACCGGCGTGAACGCCACGACCTGGGCCGAGGGCCGGTACTTGGAGAGCAGTGCGGCCGTGGTGCCCGATTCGGTGAACGCAACGATGGTCCGTAGGCCCATGTCGTTGGCGATCTCCACGGTCGCCCGGGCCATGGCCGAGGCGAAGCGAGCGCTCTCGGTGAGGAATCTGATGTCCTGGGGACCCAGCTCGTCGTCGGCCTCGTTGCAGATCGCAGCCATCGTCTCGATGACTCGGACCGGATACTTGCCGATGGCCGTCTCGCCCGAGAGCATGACGGCGTCGGTGCCCTGGTTGATGGCGTACGTCACGTCGGTGACCTCCGCACGCGTCGGTCGGGGCGAGTTGGTCATCGACTCGAGCATCTCGGTCGCGGTGATCGAGATCCGGCCGCGCCGATTGGTGCGGTGGATGATGTCCCGCTGCACGCTGGGGAGGGTCTGGAGGGGCATCTGCACGCCGAGGTCGCCACGGGCGACCATCGCGCCTTCCGCCACGTCGAGGATCTCGTCGAGGTTCTCGTACGCCGATACGAGCTCGATCTTGGCAATGACCGGCACCCCTCCGGCGAGCTCCCGCACGTGTTCGACGTCACTCCTCGATCGCACGAAGGAGGCAGCCACGAAGTCGACGCCGATCTCACGTCCGAAGGCCAGATCGACCTCGTCCTTGGGAGTCGTGGACTCCACACTGAGACGCGAGTCGGGGAAGGCCACGCCCTTGCGATCCGCCAGGACGCCGCCCAGCTCGACGCGGGCAACCAGGCGATCGTCCTTGGCGCCTTCGACGCGGAGGTAGACGAGACCGTCGGCGAGGACGACACGTTCGCCCACCTTGATGTCGTCGAGGAGCCCCGGGTACACGCAAGGAATGGCGTCGTCGTCGGGGTGCTCGGCCGGCGTCAGGGTCACCACCTCGCCGACCTCGACCTCGCGGGAGCCGTCGGGGAAGGCCCCGAGACGGATCTTGGGTCCTTGGATGTCCTGGAGCACGGCCACCGGGCGTCCGGCCTCTTCGGACGCCTGCCGAACCGACGCCAGGTTGCGTTCGTGCACGGCATGGTCGCCGTGGGAGAAGTTGAGGCGGGCCACGTCGAGTCCGGCATCGACCATCTTCCGGATGACGGCGGGGTCCTCGCTGGCGGGCCCGAGCGTGGCGATGATCTTCGTGCGGCGCATCGCGTGGAGCGTAGCCCCGGACCGTTTCGGGACTCCGGAGGTAGCGTGGCCCCATGCCGAGGATCCGCGTTGGTGTATCGGGTTGGTCGTTCGACGAGTGGAAGGACTCCTTCTACGCGGACGTTCCCAGGAAGAGATGGCTGGGCCACTACGCCTCGGTCTTCGAGACGGTCGAGGTGAACTACACCTTCCGACGAACGATGTCGGAGAAGACGGCGGAGAACTGGACGGCAACCGTCCCCGAGGACTTCCGATTCGCCGTGAAGGCCCACCAGCGGATCACGCACACGAAGCGTCTGAAGGATCCGGCAGACAACCTGCCGCACTTCCTCGATTCGCTCGGCCCGCTCCGCAGTCGATTGGGGCCGGTGCTGTTCCAGACACCGCCCCACCTGCCCCGCAACGACGAGCGACTGTCGGAGTTCCTTGCGGCCCTGCCGGACGACCTGTCGCCGGTCTTCGAGTTCCGAAACGATTCATGGTTCGACGACGAGGTCTACGGCCTGCTCGGCGACAGCGGAGCCGGGCTGGTTCTGTCGGAGACAGACGAGAACGCCGTGCCCGACGTGGTCACGGCGCCGGTGCTCTACCTGCGGCTCCGCAAGACGGCGTACTCGGACGCCGAACTGGCCGAATGGGCTGCTCGCATGCAGGCGTCCACGGCCAAAGAGGTCTGGGCGTACCTGAAGCACGAGGACCGGTCACCCGAGCTGGCGCAGACACTCCGCAGCCACCTGTAGGCGCTCGATTCTGAGAGCCGTCTGAGAAGCGGTGGCCAAAGGCCCCTCTACCCTAAGAACTCCCCAATACTGGGGCTTGTTCGGGGGACAGGTGCGCACCGGTGATGCAAGATGTCCTCAGACACGAGTGCACCTGGAACGAGTCGACAGGGACCTCGGAGACCAAGGTTGACGGCAGCGGCCTGCCGGGTACGACCTACGTGGTCGACGGCAGCGAGTACCTCGTCGGTGCCGACGGCACGGTCGAAGCACCGTTCGGCCCGGGCGTCCACACGTGGACGGCCTGGTATGCGGGCGAGCAGGTCGGCTCGGGCTCATTCGAGACGTTCGACTGCGAGCCGGTCCAGCCCGAGACCCCGGTCGATCCCGAGACGCCAGTCCAGCCCGAGACGCCGGTCGACGGCACCGACGAGGAGGATGACGCGACCGAGGTCCTCGGCAACGTGATCGAGGATGATGACGACCCGGAGCCCAAGGCCCAGGAGACGCTGCCGGTGACCGGTTCGGATACCGGTCGCCTGGCTCTCCTCGGCGCCTTGACCCTCGGTTTGGGCGGCACCCTGGTCGCTGCGACCCGCAAGGAGGAGGGGCAGGCCTAGAGCTCCCCTGCACAGACGAAAGGGCCCGGGCGTCGCCGTCCGGGCCCTTCCGCGTCCGTGCCTAGCCTCGGCGCATGCGTATCGGAGCCTTCGTACCCCAAGGCTGGCGACTCGACCTCGCCGGCATCGAACCCACCGACCACTGGGCCACCATGACCCGCGTGGCCCACGCCATAGAGGCGTCGGGCTACGAGTCACTCTGGGTCTACGACCACTTCCACACGGTCCCCAAACCCACCCAGGAGGTCACCTACGAGGCCTGGAGCCTCATGTCGGCGCTCGCCGTGGTCACCGACACCGTCCGTCTCGGGCAGATGTGCACGGCCAACTCCTACCGACCCCCCGCCTACCTGGCGAAGGTCGCCGCCACCCTCGATGTCATCTCCGGGGGACGGGTCGAGATGGGCATCGGTGCCGGCTGGTACGAACACGAGTACCTCGGCTACGGCTACGAGTTCCCCAAGCCCTCCGTCCGGATCGGCCAGCTCGGCGAAGCCGTCGAGATCATGCAGCGCATGTGGACCGAGGACGAAGTCCACCACGAGGGCAGGTACTGGACCCTCGACGGCGCCATCTGCCAACCCAAGCCCGTCCAGGACCCGCACATCCCCTTCTGGGTGGCCGGGGGCGGCGAGCAGCTCACCCTCCGAGTCGCGGCCCGGTTCGCCCAGTACACGAACTTCGGCGGCAACGTCGAGACCTTCACCCACAAGTCGGAGGTCCTCGCCGGGCACTGCGAGCGGGAGGGCACCGACTACGACGCCATCACCCGATCGGCCAACTTCAACGTCATCTGTGCCGAGACCGAGGCGGAGGTCGTCGAGAAGCTCGACTGGGCCGAAGCCCACACGGCCGCCCTCACCGACGCCGAGACCGCCGCCCGCTACCGCAAGCAGTTCGAATCGATGGCAGGAACCCCGGAGCAGTTGGTGGAGCGTCTCCGTCCGTGGACCGAGGCCGGCATGGCCTACGCCATCGCCTACTTCCCCGACGCGGCATACGACCTCACCGGACTCGAACTGTTTGCGAAGGAGGTCGGCCCGGCGCTTTGAAGCCTGCCTAGCGGCGGGAGTCGGCGCGCGCTTCCTCGGAGGCCCAGCGGAACCAAATCACCGCAGCCGTACCCCAGATGATCGGCACCGTGCCGATCTTCATGATGAGACCGGCCATCTGCTGGTCCTGGCCGGCCGTGATGGAGCCGATACGCGGGGCCAGCTCGTAGATCGAGTAGATCGGGACCTCGCTGAAGGTGAGGTACGAGGCCGGGATGATCGCCACGAGCATCGTGGTCGCCAGCAGGTAGGCGACCTTCCCCAGCGGCGCCTCCGTTCGCATCTCGGTGACCGGTGACAGCACCGGGAGCCAGAGGAGGAAACCCATGAGCATCCAGACCATGTCCATGAAGAACGAGCCGAGCTGATAGCCCCGCAGCGCCTCCACCGTGATCGGGGCGTGGGACAGGAGCAGACCGACGTTGTAGACCGCCGCCGCCGCGACCAACGACTTCCCACGCTTGAACGACAGCTTCGAGAGGCGCATCCGGGCAAAGATCCGCTCCCCCATCCACCGAGGCGTGCCGATCAGCAGGAGCGGGGCCGCCACCAGGGTGTAGAGCAGGAACTGCAGCATGTGGGCCGAAGCGAGGTAGCCCGCGCCGAGCGGTCCTATCGGCCAGCCCGAGGCCGCCCAGAAGGCAACGACCCCAGCCACGAAGGCCCAGACTCGCTTGGACTCGAACGGGCGGCCCGCTCGCCGATGCGCGGCCAGGTAGGCGAACAACGGGACGAGGGAGGCGATCCAGACGCCGGGGTATGGGGTCCAGGACCAGGTCCAGGGCTCTTCCTGGGAGACGCACCACCACGTGATCATGTGCTCACCACCCGGCCCCGGCCGGCACGACTTCTGCTTCGATGATCATGCTGCCCGCATGCTCCCACACGAGCTCGACCTCGACCACATCCCCAACGTCGAATGCCCTCATGCCGAGCAGCATGACGTGCCGGGAACCGGGCTCGAGGACGAGGTCCGCGTCGGTCTCGACCACGAACTCGTCGGCGTCGGTCATCGTGGCGAACCCGTTGCCGTCGATCGTCACCTCGTGCAGGCGGGTCTCCTCGACGGCATCCGCCGAGACGGCCAACAGCCGATCGGGCTCGGCACCGTGGTTCGTAGCGGCGAAATAGAGCGCTGCGCTGTTGGCGAACGGCTCCGAGATCCTGGCTTCGGCCACCGAAAGGCCTTCGGTCGCCACGCACCCGGCAAGCAGCAGGGCCAGGAGGAGCCAAGCTCGGGTCAAGAGGTGGTCAGCCCGACGAGGATCGGCAGGTCGTTGAGCCAGTCCGACTGCAGCGTGCCGAACGGGTAGACGCTGTAGCCGAGCCCGTCGGGAGCGAAGGCGAGGACCTGGGACGCATGCCCGACCAGGTAGTCCTCACCGCCGTCCTCGCGGATGGCAAGGGCCAAGCCGGCCGCTTCCTGGGCGGCGTCGAGTTCCTCGACCGTGCCCGTCAGGCCGACGAAACGGCTGTCGAAGCGATCGAGCCAGGCCCGCATCACGTCCGGTGTGTCCCGTTCGGGGTCGACGGTCACGAAGACCACTTCCGCCTCACGGGCGATCCGAGGTTGCTGGTCGAACACCTCGGCGATCTGGGCGAGGTGAACCGGGCAGATGTCGGGACACGACGTGTACCCGAAGAAGAGCAGCGTGAGCTTGCCGTCGGTCTCGGCAACGAAGTCGTACGGCTCCCCGTCGAGGTCGGTGAGGGTGAACGAAGGCTTCGCCACCGGTTCGTCGTAGACGATGCCGGTCAGCTCGCCCGATGTCGGACCGGAGCAGGCGCCGCCAACAAGGGACAAGGCAACGATGACGAGCAGGAGACGACGGGGCATCGGCGCCAATGGTGGCACGAGCGCACCCGTACTCCGACCTCAGGGACGGACGGTGACACCCCTCCAGAAGGCGTAGTAGCCGGCGATCTCGGCGGCAGCATCCTTCGGCTCCGGGTAGTACCAGGCAGCATCCACATTCCGTTCCCCGTCGACCACGACGGTTCGGTAGGAGGCAGTGCCCTTCCATGGGCAGACCGTGTTCGTCGAGGACTCCTCGAGGTAGCTCGAGTCGACGCTCGCGGGTGGGAAGTAGTGGTTACCTTCGATGACGATCGTGTCATCGCTCTCGGCGACCACGGTGTCGTTCCAAATGGCTTTCATGGCGGCTCCGGGTTGGCTCGCTTCCATACGGAACCACCGGAACGAGGGGACGATTCCCTCAGCCGAGCACCGTCAGGTCGGCAGGCCGGTCGACATCCACGGCGAGTCCTGGGGCGACCACCACCGCCGCGTCCGGCCGGAACCGCAGGTGGCGGTGGAACGAGCCGGGTCCGTAGGCGAACTCGAAGGCACCTTGGGCGGCCAGCAAGGAAGTCCCCCCGTCCGAGGATGGCGCCACGCACGCCCCGATGAGATCGGCCGCTCGGAGGGCCCGTGCGAGCTCGCCCGCCGCGAGCAGGGGCAGGTCGGCGTGAAGCACCGCCCAAGGGCGCCGACCGGCATCGGCGACGAACGACCCGGCTGCCGCGTCCAGGCCCGAGCCGCCTTCGGTGACGACTCGGACACCGATCGACTTCGCCCAATCCGCCACCTCGGCCGAAGCGGTCACCACCGCCACGTCCCCACAAGCTCGCGCAACGTCCACCGTGTGGGCGGCCAGGCGACGGGCGAGCGCAGCCCTCTGCTTTCCGTCGAGGGCCGGAACGAGGCGGACCTTGGCTCCGGAGAAGCTCCGGATCGGGATCCCGATGGATCTCACGTCGACTCGGTCACCTCGCCGCGCATGACCGCGTCCCAGTCGTCTGAACCGGCCGGGATGGCGTCGTCCCAGACGGCGAGCTGGATGACGGCTCCGTGTGCGGTCGACGGGTGGAGGAACGCCTCCTCCCAGTTGTTGCCGAGACGATTCCGGCCGACCACTCGCTGACCGGCGGACTCGGCCCGGGCGACCGCCTCGTCCATGTCGGTGACCTTCAGCGTGAGGTGGTGCAGGCCATCGCCCCGCTTCTCCAGGAACGGGACGAGGAACGAGTCATCCGCCGTCGGTGCGATGAGCTCGAGCTTCGCACCGCCGGGCATCCGGAACTGGACCCATCGGAACCCATTGGAGGGCGAATCGGCCCCTTCGAAGAACGCACCGCCGATCAATCGGGCGAACGCGCCCGCCGCTTCGAGGTCCCCGACGCCGAAGGCGACGTGGTCCAGGCGCTCGACGACATCGCCGAGACCGAGTTCGGGTACGTGCAGGGACTGTGGGTCGACCATGGACCGGCAGCCTACGTCCTACCCTCGACGCCGATGACGGCGTCCAACCTCCACGACCCCGAACGGGACGACTCCACCGAGGGCCCGCTGCCGATACCCCGGCGCGTCCTGACCATCGGGGCCCATCCCGACGACGCCGAGTTCGGCGCGGGTGGGACGCTCGCCCGCTGGGCCGCCGAGGGAGCCCACATCACGATGCTGGTCATGACCGACGGCTCGAAGGGGACCTGGGACCCCGACATGGACACCGAGGCGTTGGTAGCCATCCGGCGCACCGAGCAGCGGGCCGCCGCCGATGCCCTCGGTGCCTCCGACCTGGTCTTCCTCGACCACGTCGACGGGGAGCTCGTGTATGACACCGCCCTCCGGCGAGAGATCTGCGGCTGGATCCGGGCCGTGCGCCCGGACGTCGTCGCCACCCACGATCCCTGGCGCCGATACATGCTCCATCCCGACCACCGGGCCGCCGGGTGGGCGGCCGTCGACGGTGTGGTGGCCGCCCGGGACCACCTGTTCTTCCCCGAACTCGGACCCAAGCATCGGCCGGATGCCCTGCTCCTGTGGGCGGCGGACGAGCCCGACCATGGCGAGCCGATCGGCGACCACCTGGACCAGAAGGTCACTGCACTGCTCTGCCACGGGACCCAGGGTGAGACGACGATGGGCGGTTCCGGGGCCGAGGAACGGTTCGCCGAACACGTCCGGGCCCGGGCCGACGAGGCGGGTCGGCCGTTCGGCCTGGGGCCGGCCGAGGCGTTCAAGCTGATCCGTCCCTGAGGTTCATGCCACGTCGGGGGCGAATGCATCAGGCGGGTCGTCGAGCGGTTCGAGCCAGGTGGGCCGCCAGGCCAACCACAACCCGATACCGAGCAGCGTGGCACCGGCCGTGGAGACCACGATGGCCGGGTCGATCCGGTCGGCGAGCCAACCTTGGAGCAGACCGCCGAGCGGGTAGGCCGCCGTGAAACCCATCACCCTGATCGCCATCACCCGGCCGCGGAAGTGCTCGGCGACGATGGACTGGGCAGCCGTGTTGGTCGTGGAGATCACCGCCAGGAACCCTGCCCCGACGATGGCTGCGCAGACGACGCCGAACCAGTAGCCGGTGGACAACCCGAAACCCATGACCGCCGCCCCGTAGGCCGGCAGCCCGACCCGCACCACCTGGGCTCGCGGGATGTCACCCATGGCGCCGGCGACCCAAGGCGCGACGGCGATTGCGCCGATCCCGATCGCCCCGGTGAGGACACCGAGCGCCTCGGGTCCGACGCCGTAGACATCCTCCGCCCAGACGATGGTGAACTGCAGGATGGGATTGCCGAGGAAGGCCACGACCATCGCCAGCACGACGCCCCGCCAGATGCCGGCTCGCCGCTTGAGGTAGCCGAAGGCGGCGCCGAACCCCCTGAGCACCGACCCGCCGCGTCCCCCCAGCCGAGGGAGCTGGACCCGAACGAGGGCCAGGGCACCGACCACGGCGACGTAGGACACGGCGTTGAGCAGGAACGCAGCCGATGCACCCCATGACGCGAGCACGATGCCGGCCAGTGCCGGGCCGATTGCCCGGGCGGCGTTGAACTGGACCGAGTTGAGGGTGATCGCCGAGGGAAGGTCGTCGTGCGGGACGAGGGCCGGCACGAAGGCCTGCCACGCCGGAATCGTCAGCCCGGCCGAGGCGCTCATCGCAGACGTCAGCAGCAGCACGACAGCCGGCTCCCTGGTTCCGGAGGCGTAGGCGATGTAGAGGGCGAGAGCGAACAGCGCCGCGAACGACTGCCCGATCATGAGGATCCGCCGACGCGAGTAGCGGTCGGCGAGGGTCCCACCGATCGGACCGAGCACCATGATCGGGATGAAGGTGGCAAAGGTCGCCAGGCCGACCCACGTGGCCGACCCGGTCAGCTGGAACAGGACATACGGGACGGCGACGCCCTGGAGCCAGGTCCCGGTGTTCGAGACCACGGCACCTCCGAAGAAGATCGAGAAGTCCCGGTGGCGGAATGCCCGCAAGGCATGACCGAGACCCGAGGCGGTCGAGTCCCTGCTCAAGGGCTCAGGTGCCGTGATTCCTGCATCGGCGAAGCCTATGCCTGTCGGGATGGCTCGCCCCGGACCGGTAGGATCCGGGGAACCGTCACCTCAGGAGTCCCTCCCCCGTGTCCGAACCCGTCATCGTCCTCACCGGTGGCACCGGCCAACTCGGCACCGCCCTCGCCGGTCGGCTTCTCGATGCCGGCGCCCGCATCGCCGTCACCTACTTCATCCCGGCCGAGGCAGAGGCCTTCGAGAACCGGTTCGACTCGCACGAGGACCAGATCTTCCTCAAGCGGGTGGACTCGACCGACCCGGACCAGATGGCTGCCTTCATGACCGAGGTCAATGCGCACTTCGGAGGCTTCGACGCACTTGCCTGCCTGACGGGCGGCT
The DNA here is from genome assembly GCA_024639975.1 of bacterium. Classification (GTDB taxonomy): domain Bacteria; phylum Actinomycetota; class Acidimicrobiia; order Spongiisociales; family JAENVV01; genus JAHEFX01. The sequence goes on along the minus strand of JAHEFX010000036.1, from coordinate 3,271 downwards.
GGGCCGGCGGGAGTGTCATCGCCGAAACGGACGACCTCCGCCTCGAGCGGATGCTCGACCTGAACCTGCGGTCGTCGTTCAATGCCGTTCGTGCGGCCTCGCCGCACCTCGTGCAGCGGGAGTGGGGCCGGATCGTGCTGATCGGCTCAACCGCCGTCTTCGACGCCCCCATCGGACAGGCCGCCTTCAACATCGCCAAGGCCGGCGTCGTCGCTCTCGGCCGCAGCGCCGCCAACGAACTTGGCCCGGACGGGGTCACCGTCAACGTCGTCATGCCCAGCGTCATCGATACGCCGGCCACCCGCCAGACCCTCCCCTTCGCCGACTACGTCGACTGGCCCTCCCCCGACGAGATCGCCGCCCTCGTCGAGTTCCTCCTCCGGGAGGATGCCGGAGCCGTGAACGGGTCCGTCGTCGAGGCCAGGGGGCGCACCTAGCGCTTCCCCATCCGGGCGGACCCATACGGTCCGCTGCGGGAACGGGATCTCGATCGAGGCCCCGTCCAACGCACGCTTGATGCGTCGTCTCAGTTCACGGGCCACCAGCCACTGCTCGCCCGGCGTCGTCTTCACGACCAGACGGATGGGAATGCTGCTGTCGCCGAGCTCCTGGACGCGTGAAGGGCAACTGCTCATTGCCGAACGACAGCGAATCGCCCAAGGCGCTGACGACCTGGTCCTTCTTCGCCCCCGAGATGACCCGGTGGACCATCCACCGCATGGTCCGCACCGCGATGAACGCCAATATGACGATGAGAATGACCTGGAGGACCGGCTCGATGATGGCCGAGAAGACTTCGGCGACGGCTCCCGAGTCGTCGGCATTGAAGAGGTCCACGAGCCAATCGGTGATGGGTCGGGCCGGTTCCTCGATCTCGATCGGGGGGCTGGTATCCGTCGGTGTCTGCTGTGCGAGTGGGGTCACGAGGCGAGGCGATCCACGCCCAGTGGAAACGAGAAGAGCCCTCCACCGACGGTGGAGGGCTCTCGCTGCGTGGCAGCCCCGACCGGATTCGAACCGGCGTTACCGGCTTGAGAGGCCGGCGTCCTAGGCCACTAGACGACGGGGCCTTGCGCGTGGGTCATGACCTTGGCCATTCCCCTGGCTCGGGGGGGAGGACTCGAACCCCCAATGACTGGACCAGAACCAGTTGTGTTGCCAATTACACCACCCCCGAACGGGGTTCGGGCATGGTACCCCAGGCCGCGGGGTAGCCAAAGACCCGACCGCGCCCCGGAATCAGCCCTGAGCGAGCGCTGCCAGCTGGAGGACCTGCTCTTCGCTGAGCTCGCCCGTGGCGCGAGCAGCGATCGTGCCGTCGGCCTTCACGGCCGCCCACGCCGGGAACGACCCGAGTCCGTAGGCGCGCAGCGTCGAGGACTCGGCATCGTCCATCATCACGCCACCGGTCCATCCTTCGGCATCGAGCCAAGCGGCCGGCGGGTAGTTCCCCCGGGTGGCGTTGGTGGCCGTGGCCACACCGACGACTTCGACGCCGCCGATGGCCGATCCACCATCCATGGCGGTCACGAGCCGAGGGACCTCGGCCTGACAGTGGCTGCACCAATGCGCCAGGAAGGCGATGATCTGGGGCTCTCCTGAGCCCCCGATCGACGACGTCTCACCGTTGTAGTCCGTCCCGGAGGCAAGCGGTGCCGGCTGACCGGTGGCAGGGTCGAACTCGGCGATCCCGGCCGATGACGGGTCCAGGGGATCGAGGGATCCTTCGACCTCCACGTCGCCGAAGGCGGGCACGTCGAAGCTGGCGGTTCCGGAGGTGGCGCCGCCAGAGGCGATGGCCCAGGCAAACAGGCCGCCGACGACGACGACGCCTATCCCGATCCAGATGAAGGTCGACTTGTTCGACCCGGTCTCCGTTTTGGTGCTCATTCCTTGTCTCCTGCGAGGGCGGCCCCTATGAACGCTGCCGCGGCGATGAAGATGAAACAGCCGAGCGCCATCACGGGAATGGACACGAACCCGAAGAGGTCGACGTACTTGGAGCTGCACGGGATGTCGATCGTGCAGGCCCCGGACTCGATCCAATCCGTGTTCTGGTCCAGGATGTGATAGACGCTGACCAGCCCGCCAACCGTAGCCAGCCAGCCCATGTACGGGAGGGCCGCCTTATCCATCCTCCTGATGAGGGCGACCACCCCGATCACGGCCGCCGAGTACATGAAGATCCGCTGGTACCAGCACAGGGTGCAGGGCAGCCGGCCGAAGTACTCGCTATAGATCAGGCTCCCGGCGGTCGCCGCACCGGCCATGATCGTGGCCCCCGGCAGCAGCAGGACTCCGAGGGAGCGCCCAAGGGCGGCACGGTCGACCAGGGCCCATACCACCAGTGCGATACCGGCTGCGCCGGCGAGCAGCGAGCCGACCGCGAAGAACCGGTCGACGACTCCGATGTCCATGAACACTCCTGGGAAGGATCGGCGTGCAGTCTGCCCTCCCCGTGCGGTTAGGTGGGGTACCTACAGGTGGAGGCTCGTCTGCTCGATCAGATGGTCGACGACGTCGACGAGGGCGGCGTCGTGGTCGGCACCGCCCGCCAATGCGGCGTCGTACACGCCACGCTGCATGTCGGCACTCGTGCCCCGATCGAGGATCTCCCCGACGCGGAGCAGTTCCTCGGAGCAGCCGAGTGCCTCGGCATCGGGCAGGACCAGCTCGACGATCTCGGCGACGAGGTCGCGGTAGGGCCGAAGTTCGCCCCAACCGAAATCGACCAGAGTGAGGTCGGCGAGCGGGTACCGCTGCGCCCGCCAGATGTTCTCCTCGACGAGGAATGGCTCGTAGACCCGCCAGCGCTGGTTCTCCACCCGACGCCGCCAGAGCATGCGAATGAGCGAGGCGTAGAGAGCGGCGATCGTGAGAGCGTCCTCGAGGTCTGGGCACACGTCGCAGGCGCGGAACTCGAGTGTCGGATAGCGGGCCGACGGGCGCACCTCCCACCAGATCTTCGTTGCGTCCTCGATAACGCCCGGGGCCACGAGTGCGTCGATGTGCCGCTCGTACTCCGACCAGGTCACGAATCGAGGCGGAATGCCGGTTCGCGGCATCGCCTTGAACACCGACTTCCGGTAGCTCTGCATCTGGGTGTCCTCACCGTCCCAGAACGGCGACGAGGTGGACAGGGCAAGGAGGTGGGGGATGAAGTAGTTGAACTGACCCATGAGGTCGACACGAAGGTCCTGGTCCGCCACGCCGAGGTGGACGTGCATGCCCCCGATCACCATGTGTCGCAGCACGGCTCCCATGTCGTCGG
>JAHEFX010000035.1 GCA_024639975.1 bacterium | reverse complement strand
GCCACGACCCGTGCAGGATGGCCGACCCATGCCTGCACCTCGGCGGGGAGCGGCCCGCGAAAGCCGGCACCGAACAGGGCGTCCACGACGAAGTGGTCATCGTCGGGCTCCCGCCAAGGGCGCACTGGCACACCGGAGGCGGCGGCCGACGCCGCGGCTTCGGCGGCGGCCCGGCTGCGGGGTTCGCCCAGGGAGAGCACTTCCACGGCCACGCCGCGGGCCCGAAGATGGCGGGCGGCGACATATCCATCGCCGCCGTTGTTGCCGGGCCCGGCGAGGACGGTCACCCTGTTGCCGTACCCGATGCCGCGAGCGACGATGGCCAGCGCCAAGCCGAGACCGGCCCGCTCCATGAGCGTCGCCACCGGGGCGTCGGCCGCATCGTCCAAGGCGCGAGCTTCGTCGGGGGTGAGTACCGGCTGCACGGGTTGGAAGCTACCGGTGACTCAGCGCCCGGCCGCCATCGCATCCCGTGCCGGGGCGACGGGAACGGCGACGGGCATCGCCGGCAGCGTCACCCGGAAGATGCCCTCGACCCCGTCGTGCACGTACTCGAGCTCGCCGCCCATGGCCCGGGCGAGGCTGCGCGACACGGCGAGGCCGAGGCCGACCGAGTCGGTCGTACCCTTCTGGCGGTGCAGTCGCTGGTACGGCTCGAACATGCGATGGCGGTTCTCTTCGGGAATCGGGTCCCCATTGTCCCGGATGTCGACGTACCCGATCCCCGGAGCGCGCCCGGTGACCACCCTGATCTGCGGACCGCCGTACTTCAGGGCGTTCGTGAGCATGTTGCGCAGGATCTGTCGGAAGCGGACCTTGTTGCCGATGAGGACCAGTTCGTCGTCGACCCGGCGCTCGGAGATGTTGACATCCAAGGAGGCAAGCAGGCGGTCGATCTCGCTTCCCACGGGGACCGCCTGGGTCACGATGTCGAGCGGACCGAGCTCGAGGCGGGCACCGACGAGCAGGTCCTCGATGATGAAGGCGAGATCCTGGCCCTCACGGACCATGATCCGGAGGATGTCGGCCATCTCGACGTACGGCATCGCCGGCTGGTCCAGCAGGGATTGGCCGAGGCCGAGCACCGAGGTCAACGGTGTGCGCAGCTCGTGGGAGATCGAGGCGACGAAGCGGTCCCGGTCGGCGAGCTGGGCGTGGAGGTCCTCTTCGAGGAGCTTCTGACGGGTCAGGTCGACCGCAGACGCGGGAGCATGTCGCAGGGCCTTGGGGCCGCCCGCCGGGAGCGAGACGGCGCAAAGGATGTGCATCCGGCGACCCGTGGCCGTCTCGGCCGTCAGCTCGGTGGAGAGGGACGGGAGGCCGTCCCAGATCGCCACCATGGTCTGCTGCACGAGCGGGATGATCATCGGGTTCTCGATCCCGACGAGCTCGTGGAGGTCTTGTGAGCCCCGGTCGGAGACCTCGAACAGCTCCGAGGCCGCTCGGTTGGCGGAGCGGACCCGAGAGCGACGGATCGCCTCCTCGAGGATTTCGGGGGCCGAGAGGACGTGCTCACAGAGCCGGTCCAGTCGCTGGGTCCGGAGATGCTCGATCATCTCGGCCAGGCCGGAGAGGTCGAAGTCGAGCATGGCGATGGGAGCGGTCCTGACGAGATTGCGGTAGCGGTCGCGCGTCTCGCGCTCACGGCGCAGGAGCGAGGCGACCGCCCAGGCGGCGGCGACGAATGCCGACACGACCGCGATGGCCACAGGCAAGGGGATCGCATCACCCATGGATCCCGCACTGAAGGTCCCGATGAAGAGCAGCACGCCGTAGCCGAAGCCGATCAGGGGCTCCATGCCTCGGGTGAACAGCATCTGGGCGATGGCGAGGAGACCGGTCAGGAGCAGCGCCTCGGGTGCGTGGAGCGGGTTGCCGTACTCGGTGGCGTGCCAGATGAGCGCCCCGGCGAAGCCGATGTAGCTGATCGCCCCGAACAGCGAGCCGATGCGGGTACCCGCCCAGCACAGGACGGTTCCCACGGCGACGATGGCCATCCAGAGGACCTCCGCCTCGCCGAGCTCCTCGACCGTGAGCGGGAGCGCAACGATCGACGCAACGGCAAGGAGGAGGAGGAAGTGGTGGACGCGGAAGCCGCCGGCTATGCGACGAGGAAGACGGTCGAGACCAACGCGACGACGGCGCTCGATGGTCACCCCGTCACAGCAGGGGTGGCCCGTCTCCATCGTGATGTGTTGCCTGCGCACGCGCATGGCCCCCGTTCGGACGCGTCCGGTGAGGAATCGGCAGGTTCGGAGTGGGCCTTTAGGCGGCTGACGGACCCTCTGCGATGGCGAGGACCATGGCCGTGTCGTCGGTGTGGGTTATCGAGACGTGGACCTCTGCCACCCCGAGGTGTTCGGCGCGAGCCGCGGCAGTCCGGAACAGCCGAACGGTGGGCTTGCCGCCACCGGTGATCTCGATGTCCCGCCAACGAATCCGGCGGTAGCCGGTGCCCAACGACTTCATCACGGCTTCCTTCCCGGCGAACCGCGCCGCATAGCGCCGGCCCGGGCGGTCGAATCGCTGGGCGTAGGCCCGCTCATGGTCCGTGAAGCACCGTTCGGCGAATCGGGGGTACTTCTCGAGCAGCCGCTCGACCCGCCCGATCTCCGTGAGGTCCTGCCCGATGCCGATGATCATGGGGCCAGCCTACGGCGGGGCGTCAGGCGCCGGGCATCAGGCGTCAGGCAGCGATCGGCGGTCGGCGATCGGGTTCACGGCAGGACGAGGACGAGGCCGTCGCCACCGGATGCCGAGAGGGTGAGCCGATCCCCCTCGATCGTGGCCGTCGGGGCCTCGAGGACGCCGATGACGAACCCGTCCTGGTCGACGAGGTCCGGCGGGCATTCGCCGTCGGCCGCCAGCGACGTCATGCTGACGTCGGGGCCCGCCAGTGCGAAGGTGCCGGTGAGGTCACGACACCCGGTCCACCCGGAGAAGGTCCCGTCCGAACCGAACTCGATCCAAGCCTCGGCGTCGGGGGTCCGCGCCGTGTCGCCATCGACGAGGGTCTCGACCGACCAGCGGGTGTCCACCAACGCGGCAGGCTCGACCTCGGACCGCCGCACGAACACGAGCCGGGTGTCGGAGTCCTCCAGGGCGAGTTCGTCACCGACCGCCGACGCCTCCTCCACCAACCAGATCGCTTCCAGGAACGCGTTCTCGACGGCGTCGACCTCGGGTCCGCACGACATGTTGGTGCGCTCGACCTCCCCGACGACGAAACGGCCACCCGTGAGATCGACCTCGGCGCCCATCCAGTTGCACACCCGGGCGCGCCAGGTCTCGCCGTCGATCTCCATCGTGACCGGCCAGTCCGCGACGACGTCGATGCCCGACACGAGGAGCCAGTCCCCGTCGATCGATGCGGTCTCGGCCGGCGCAGCGCAGCCGGCGACGAGGACGACAAGGACGGCGATCGCGATCCGCATGGCGATTGGACGCTTTGGCGGTCCGCCGAGTTCCCCGAACTCCGGGTTCGGGGGGTTATTCGACCGTGACGGTCTTGGCGAGGTTGCGGGGCTTGTCGACGTCGAGGCCGCGACCCTTGGCGATCCAGTACGAGAGCAACTGGAGGGGCACGACCCCGAGCACCGGGCTGAGCAGCTCCTCGGTCCGCGGCAGGAGGATCGAGTGATCGGCGAGCTCCTGGCCCTCCGTGTCACCATCGGTGAGGACCAGCAGCGTCGAGGCGTCACGGGCCCGCATCTCCTCCATGTTCGCCAGGGCCTTGGCGTGCAGGTCTCCCTGGGGGATGACGCCGACGACCACGACCTCGTCGTCGATGAGCGCGATCGGGCCGTGCTTCATCTCGCCTGCCGGGTAGTACTCGGCCCGGGCATATGAGATCTCCTTGAGCTTCAGAGCCCCTTCGGCGGCGGTCGCGCACGAGACGCCGCGGCCGAGGAAGAAGAAGTCGTTCACGTCCTGCCACTTCTCGGCCAACGCCTCGAACTCGTTCGCGCGCCCGAGGATTTCTTCGACCTGGCCGGGGAGCTTGTCGATCGCCTCGACCAGCCCGACGATGCGTCCCGCCGAGATGGAGCCGCGCTCTTGGGCGAGGAACAGCGCCAGCAGCTGGAGGACCACCAGCTGGGCGATGAACGTCTTGGTGGCCGCCACGCCGATCTCGGGGCCAGATCGGGTGTAGAGCACCGCATCGGCATCCCGGGCGATCGATGAGTCGACGACGTTGGTGACGGCGACCACGAACGCCCCCTGGGCCTTCGCATACCTCGTCGCGGCGAGCGTGTCCGCCGTCTCGCCGGACTGGCTGATGCCCACCACCAGGGTGTGCTCGTCGAGTACCGGGTCCCGGTATCGGAACTCCGAGGCGATGTCTATCTCGACCGGGAGGCGGGTCCACCGCTCGATGGCGTACTTGGCCATCATCGCGGCGTGGTAGCTCGTCCCGCAGGCGACGACGAAGACCTTGTCGAATGAGCGTGCGGCGCGTCCCCCGAGCGGGAGCTCGTCGAGCACGACGCGGCCGGCGGGGTCGAGGCGGCCGCGCAGGGTGTCACGGATCGCGGTGGGTTGCTCGTGGATCTCCTTGAGCATGAAGTCGTCGAAGCCACCCTTCTCGGCGGCCTCGAGGTCCCAATCGACCGTTCGGGAGGGTGCGTCGACAACGGCCCCATCGAGGTCGGTGACGATGACCCCGTCCGCGGTCACGATGGCGACGCAGTCGTCGTCCACGACGACCATCTCCCGGGTGTGCTCGAGGATCGCCGGCATGTCCGATGCGACGAACGCCTCACCATCGCCGACGCCGAGGACCAGCGGGGAGCCCCTGCGTGCAGCGACGATGACGCCCGGCTCGTCCGTCCGCATCACGGCGACGGCGAGGGCGCCCTCGGCACGCCGCATGACCTCGCGCACCGCCTCGGCGAGCGGACGGTCGTCCAGCGCCGCCACGAGGTGGGCCAAGACCTCCGTATCGGTGTCGGAGCGGAACTCGAAACCTTCCGCGACGAGCTCGGCCCGCAGGGAGGCATGGTTCTCGATGATGCCGTTGTGGACGACGGCGACTTCCCCCTTCCCCCCGAGGTGGGGGTGGGCGTTGCGCTCGGTCGGCGGGCCGTGGGTCGCCCAGCGGGTGTGCCCGATGCCGGTCGTGGCATCGGTGAATCGGCCGTTGAGCGCTCCCTTCAGGGCCTCGATCCGTCCGGCGCGCCGCTCGGTGACGATGTGGTCACCCTCGAGCACGGCGATACCGGCGGAGTCGTAGCCCCGGTACTCGAGGCGCTCGAGTCCTGGAACGATGATGTCGCGAGCCGGCCTGGGGCCGACGTAGCCGACGATTCCACACATGGTGGTCTCCTCGATTCGGTGAGGACCTCCATGGATGTCCACGGACGCAGGGCGTCCGTGCTCCCGGATCGAAGGGGCTTCTGTGCCGGGATCGCTCCCGGGTTTTGCTCCCCTCCGTGACGACCTCGGGTGGGCCGAGCGGGCATCCGCCGAATGGTTCGATACTCCCGCTGCCTCGTCACCCCTCTCGGGGCCTGGCGCTCGAAGGTGATGGTCCTCGGTTGTGGCCCACAGGATACCGGCTCCGATACCGAACGCGGCTGCGAACATGGCACCCATGGACGGCCAGCGCGCAACGTGGCCCCGGACGGCGCTGGGGATCTTCGGGCTCTTCGCCTACGCGCTCACCGGTTGGCTATACCTCGGCAGCGGTCTGGTGATGCCCTACCCGGTGGTCATGTGGATCCCGTGGCTGTGGGGCGGATGGCAGGCGGTCAAGGTGTTCCGAAGGGTCCCGGAGTGGACGCCGGTCGTGGCTCTCGCCGCGGTCATCTACTGGGTGGGGTTCGTCCAGCTGGGCTCGTGGATCTTCGGCTGGAGCGCCTGATCAGCCCATCTCGGCTCGGACGGCGTCGCACAGTCGCATCGTCGCCGACTTGGCCATCTCGTCGTCGGCGGCCTCGACCATGACCCGGATGACGGGCTCGGTGCCCGACGCCCGGATGAGCACCCTGCCGTCGGCTCCGAGCTCGTCCTCGACGGCGGCCACCTCGTCCCAGATCGCCTCGGCGTCGGCGAGGCCGGACTGGTCGGCGACCCGGACGTTCCTCAGCATCTGGGGGTACGACGTCATGACCCGGCGCAGCTCCGACAGCGGCTTGCCCGTCGCGGCCATGACCTCGAGCAGCCTGAGGGCAGTCAGCAGGCCGTCGCCGGTGGGGGCCTCGTCACCGAAGATCACATGGCCGGATTGCTCGCCACCCAGCGAAGCGCCCAGCTCCTTCATCGTCTGGAGCACGTAGCGGTCGCCGACCTTGGTCTCGGCGACCGAGATGCCCGCTTCGTTGAGGGCCTTGCGGAAGCCCAGGTTGGACATGACGGTGGCAACGACCAAGCCGTTTCGCAGGCGCTCTTGGGCGTGCAGGTGGATCGCGATGACCGCCATGATGACATCACCGTCGGCCACCACTCCCTCTTCGTCGACCGCTATCAGCCGATCGGCGTCGCCGTCGAATGCGAGGCCGAGCCTCCCCTTGGCGGCGGCGGCCAGCGCCGACGGGGCGGTCGCCCCGACACCTTCGTTGATGTTGATGCCATTGGGCGTGGTGCCGATCGACTCGACTTCGGCACCGAGGTCCCCGAAGAGCTTCGGGGCGGCGGAGTGGGCGGCACCGTTGGCCCCGTCGAGCGTCAGTCGGATGCCACGCAGCGAGTACGGGAAGCGATCCTGAAGGAGTCGCAGATAGCGGTCCTGGGCGTCGGGCATCGGGAACGCCTGCCCGACCTCGGCGCCGACTGCCGACCGCCAAGGAGCCCCCTGCTCGAACCGGGCGGCGATCGTGTCCTCGGCTTCGTCGGAGAGCTTGTAACCCCGGCCGTCGATCAGCTTGATGCCGTTGTCCGGTGCCGGGTTGTGGGACGCGGTTATGACAGCCCCCAGGACGGCGCCGGAGTCGGCGACAAGCCGGGAGATCCCGCCGGACGGGAGCACGCCCACGTCGACGGTGTCGATCCCCACCGAGTGGACTCCGGCCTGGAAGGCGGCCGAGAGCATCGTCCCGGACCGACGCGTGTCGCGGCCCACGAGCACGGGCCCAACGGCGAGGGGCTCGGCCGCTGCGCGGCCGAGCCCCATCGCGAGGTCGGGTGTGAGGTCCCGGTTGGCGACGCCACGGACGCCGTCGGTGCCGAAGAGGCGGTCGCCCAAGGCGGGACTCAGCGCTTGGTGTACTGCGGAGCGCGCCGGGCCTTCTTGAGGCCGTACTTCTTGCGCTCCACCTTCCGGGAGTCACGAGTCAGCAGGCCGGCCTTCTTCAAGGTCGGGCGCAGCTCGGGGTCCACCTCGATGAGCGCACGGGCGATACCGAGTCGGGCGGCGTCTGCCTGCCCGGTCGTGCCGCCGCCGTGGAGGGTGGCGATCACGTCGTACCGGCCCTCGATCTGGGCGACCCGCAACGGCTCCAGCACGCGGATGCGCTGGGCCATCGTCGGGAAGTAGTCCTCGATGGGACGGTCGTTGAGGAGCACGCGACCGGTGCCCTCGTAGAGGCGCACCCGGGCGACCGACGACTTGCGGCGACCGGTGGCCTGGACCAGTGGCTTGGTCATCAGTTCTCCACCTTTTCGATGCTGGGTTCGTACCGCTTGGGCTTCTGCGCCTGGTGCGGGTGATCCGGACCGGCGTAGACCTTCAGCTTGCCGCCGATCTGACGGCCGAGGCGGTTCTTCGGGAGCATGCCGCGCACGGCCCGCTCCACGATCGCCTCCGGACGCCGCTCGCGCAGTGCCTCGAAGGACTCCGCCTTCAGCCCACCCGGGAAGCCCGAGTGGCGGTAGTAGATCTTCGTCTTGCTCTTGTCCGAGCTCACCGCCACCTTGTCGGCGTTGACCACGATGACGTGGTCGCCGGTGTCCATGTGCGGGGCGTACGAAGGCTTGTGTTTGCCGCGCAGCAGGCTGGCGACCTCCGTCGAGAGCCGACCGAGTGGCAGGCCCTCTGCGTCCACGACCCACCAGTGCCGTTCGATCTCGGCAGCCTTGGGTGTGTATGTCTTCTGAAGCTTCACGATTGTGTGTCCTTGGGGTCCGACGGGCACGGGGATACCTCGTCGGGGTTCGTGCAGACGTGGGAAACCGGCCCCGGATGGGGCCGTCGAGCAATGCTACGGGAGGTCGGGTGGCTCCGCAAGCCCGGCGGGGTAGGCGATCTCCCACAGGAACAGGCCATGGGGCGGCGCAGCACCCGCTGCAGCAGCCCGGTCCCGTGCTGCGAGGGCCTCGGCCGTCGCCTCGGGGTCCCGCCTCCCCCGTCCGACCTCGACGAGGAGGGCTACGAAGGAACGGATCTGCTGGTGGCAGAACGCCGTGCCGGCAACCTCGAACACCAGGCGGTTCCCGTCCGACGAGAACCCCGCTGCAAGGACCTCCCGCTCCGTGGATCGGCCCTCTGCCCTGCGGCAGAACGATGCGAAGTCGTGGGCGCCCACCAGGTGCGCCGCCGATTCGTCCATGCGCTCGACATCGAGGTCGTGCCCGGTATGCCAGGAGTACCTGGCCGAGAACGGGCTCGGCACGCGGGCGGCGTCGATGAAGTACCGATAGGTGCGTCGGTTTGCGTCGAAGCGGGCGGAGAACCCGTCCCGCTCCCGGTCGACCCGGTGGACGGCGATCGACGCCGGGAGCATCCGATTGAGCGAAGCCTGCAGGCGGGCGAGGTCGACCTCCGGGGCTTCGAACGAGACGACCTGGTGTCGGGCGTGGACACCGGCATCGGTGCGTCCGGCGACGACTGTCTCGATGGGTCCCAGGACGGTCGCCAGGGCCGCTTCGAGGGCGCCCTGCACCGTGGACACGTCCTTCTGGCGGGCGAAGCCGTGGAAGTCGGTCCCGTCGTAGGAAAGGTCGAGACGGACCGTCACAGGAAGATGAGCGTGATCACCCACCAGCCGAGCACGGCGAGCACGGCGACCATGATCCGGCGCTCGGCCGACACCTCGAACGCCACGTCCGCGACACGGGCCAGCCCGGCACCGAACCAAAGCATCCCGCCCAGTCTCAGCAGGAGCTCGACCATGTCGCTCCTGCCATCGAACGGGTTGGCGAGGATCGGCCCGAGCACGGCGAAGACCAGCAACGGGACATAGGCGTAACCGGTGAGGGCGAGGCCGGACTGCCAGTTGCCGTAGCCCCCGAAGACCTTGGTGGAGAGCAGGTACGTGAGACCGGCTGCCACCAGCCAGCCGATGAGGTAGCCCACGACCTGGGCGAAGGCCATGCTCGGGAGGGCGAGCATCGGGATACGACCCAAGGCCACCCCGAGTACCGGGGGGATGGCGCCGACCACGAGCACGATCAGGACGGCGTCGGCGGTGGCCGATCCGTCGTACACGAGCGAGGAGTAGAGGTTCCGGTCGAGCCGGAGGGCACGGCCGGCGTTGCGAGCGATCCGCTGCATGGGCGCAATCGTATCGCGCTCGGCGACGTGCGGTCGGGTGCCGATCGGTCCTAGCCTCCCCGATCGTGACCTCCGAGCGATACCAGACGTTCACCCGCGACGAGTGGGCCCGACTGCGGGCCCAGACACCCATGACGTTGTCGTCGGCCGATGTCGAGCGACTGCGGGGTATCAACGAACAGCTGAGCCTCGACGACGTCGAAGAGGTCTACCTGCCCCTGTCCCGGCTCTTGAATCTCTACGTGTCGGCTTCCCAGGGGCTCTACCGGGTCACCGACACGTTCTTGGGCAAGCCGGTGGAGAAGGTCCCGTACATCATCGCCGTGGCCGGCTCCGTGGCGGTCGGCAAGTCCACGACGAGCCGCATCCTCGCCGAGCTCCTGCGCCACTGGCCCGACCACCCGAACGTTGCGCTGGTGCCGACCGACGGCTTCCTGCGTCCGAACGCCCAGCTGGAACAGCGCGGCCTCATGGACCGCAAGGGGTTCCCCGAGTCGTACGACACCCGCGCCCTGCTCAGCTTCCTCGAAGCCCTGAAGTCCGGTGAGGACCGGGTGGACGCGCCGGTCTACTCACACCAGTCGTACGACATCGTCACCGATGAGTCGCGAACGGTGGAGGGCGCCGACATCGTGATCATCGAGGGCCTCAACGTCCTGCAGCCGGGACCGGTGCTCATGGTCTCCGACTACATCGACTTCGGCGTGTACGTCGACTCCAGCTTCGAGGCGGTTCGCCGGTGGTACGTGGACCGCTTCCTCACCCTGCGGGACTCGTCGTTCCGGGAGCCCGGCTCGTATTTCCACAAGTACGCCGAGCTCTCCGACGACGAGGCACGCGAAACGGCCGAGGGGATCTGGGACACCATCAACGGTCCCAACCTCATCGAGAACATCGCCCCCACCGCCGAGCGGGCCGACCTGATCCTGCGCAAGGCCCCCGACCACCGCGTCGAGTCCGTCTCCCTCCGCCGCATCTGACGAACCCAGGGTTCGCACCTACCGCCCGTCGGCGTTCCGAGGGCCCCCACCCACCGCTGCGGTAGTCCCAAGCCCTCGGTTCCGCCGGCCGTACGATGCCGACGATGGACCTCACCGACCTCGTCCTCGACCACGAACCGGCCGATGACACCGAGTCCCGGCACCTGGCGGCGATCAAGGAGCTGCTGGTCCTCTCCTGCAAGACGGCGACGAGTCGATTCCACTTCGAACCAGGTCACATCACTGCAAGTGCATTCGTCCTCTCCCCCGATCGCGGCTCGGTCGCGTTGATCCACCACGACAAGCTGGACATGTGGGTGCAGCCGGGCGGCCATGTCGAACCCGATGACCAGACCATCGAGGCCGCTGCCGAGCGCGAGGTTGCAGAGGAGATCGGGCTCGCCGGCCTCGGGTCGCTCGGACTCATCGACGTCGACGTCCACGAGATCCCCGCCCATGGCACCGAGCCGGCGCACCAGCATCACGATCTCCGCTTCGCCTTCGTCGCCGGCTCCGAACACCTGACCGTCGGCGAGGGCGTCAGGGAGTCCCGCTGGGTGCCGTTGGATGATGTTGGCCAACTGGGACCGGATGCGGGCCTCGAACGGGCGATCTCGAAGCTGCGATCGCTCTGAACCGCGGGCCCCGGCCTACCGCATCGGTAGCCCACGGCCCTCGGAACACCAATCGGCGGTAGGTCCGAACCCTGGGTTCGGACGCGGCAGGGCCCCGGTTGCCCGGGGCCCTGCGCAGATTGGTTGGTCGGACCGAGGGGTCAGACGAGCTCGATGATGGCCATCTCGGCGTTGTCGCCGCGGCGGGGGCCGATCTTGACGATTCGGGTGTAGCCGCCGGCCCGCTCTTCATAGCGGGGGCCGATCTCGTCGAAGAGCTTGGTGACGACCTCGGAGTCCTCGATGTACTTGAGCACCTGACGGCGGTCATGAAGGGTGCCCTTCTTCGCCTTGGTGATCAACTGCTCGGCGAACGGGCGGACCGTCTTGGCCTTGTGGACCGTGGTGGTCAGCCGCTCATGCTCGAACAGGTCGGCCGCGAGGTTGGAGAGCATCGCCTTCTGGTGGGAAGGGGAGCCGCCGAGTCGCTTGCCCTTGACGGGACGGGCCATCAGCCACCACCGTGGAGGGACAGGCCGAGCTCGTCGAGCTTGACGGTGACTTCCTCGAGGCTCTTCTGGCCGAAGTTCGTGATGTTGAGGAGGTCGTCCTCGGACTTGGCGACGAGCTCGCCGACGGTCTTGACCTGGGCACGGCGCAGGCAGTTGCGGGGCCGTTCCGACAGGTCGAGCGCCTCGATGGGCAGGTCGAGGTCGGGCGAACCGACTTCTTCCACCTCGATGTCGCCGAGCTCCAGGCCCACGCCCTCGCCGAGGTCGGCGAACAGGCCCATGAGCTCACGCAGCGTCTTGCCGGCGGACGAGACGGCCTCACCGGGGGTGAGGGCACCATTGGTCTCGATGTCGAGGACGAGCTTGTCGTAGTTCGTCATCATGCCGACCTGGGTCGGCTCGACCGTGTAGGCGACCTGGCGGACCGGTGAGTAGATGGCGTCGATGGGAATGACGCCGATCTGGTCGCCGGACGACTGGGCACCGCGATAGCCGACGCCACCGGAGACGGTCAGTTCCATCTCGAGGTTGGCACCGTCGGACAGGGTCGCGATGTGCTGGTCGCCGTTGACGACCTCCACACCGGCGGGGACCCGGAGGGACGAAGCGGTCAGCTCGCCGGCTCCCTTGGCCGACAGGTAGATCACCTGCGACTCGTTGGTCTCCACCTTCAGGACGACCTGCTTGAGGTTGAGAATGATGTCGACGACGTCCTCGACGACGCCTTCGACGGTGTCGAACTCATGGGCGACGCCCTCGACCCGGATGGCCGTGATGGCGGCACCCGGGATGCGAGAGAGGAGCGTGCGGCGCAGCGTGTTGCCGAGCGTGTATCCGAAGCCGGGCTCCAATGGCTCGACGACGAAGCGCGAGCGGGTATCGGAGACTGGCTCCTCGGCGATCTGCGGGCGTTGGACGATGAGCATCCGGTGCTACCTCACTTCGAGTAGAGCTCGACGATGAGCTGTTCCTGGATCGGCGTGTCGATCTGCGCCCGGAGGGGCAGGTCGTTCACGACGATGCGGCGCTCACCGAAGTCGACGGTGATCCATTCGGGGACCGTGATCTCTGCGGTGTCGTGGCTGTGCTCCACGATGATCAAGTTCCGGCTGCGCTCCTTGAGCTCGATCACATCACCGGCACGGACCTGGTACGACGGGATGTCGACCTTCTTGCCGTTGACGGTGAAGTGACCGTGGTTCACGAGCTGGCGGGCTTGGGGACGGGTCGACGCGAACGTCGACCGGTAGATGACGTTGTCGAGTCGGGACTCGAGGATGCGGAGCAGGTTGTCGCCGGTGATGCCGGTCTGGCGTGCCGACTCGGCGTAGTAGCGGCGGAACTGACGCTCGAGGACGCCGTACATGTAGCGCAGCTTCTGCTTCTCGCGGAGCTGGATCTGGTAGTCCGACTCCCGGATGCGGCCACGGCCATGCTGGCCCGGGGGGTACGGGCGGGTGTCCGCTGCGCACTTCTTGGACTGGCAGAGCGGCGTGCGGGCACGCCGGCAGGCCTTGCAGGTGGGTCCGGTGTAACGGGCCATGGGTCAACCCCTCCGACGCTTCTTGGGACGGCAGCCGTTGTGCGGGATGGGGGTGATGTCACGGACGCCCGTGACCTCCATGCCCATGTTCTGCAGGGTGCGAACGGCGGTGTCACGACCCGAGCCGGTGCCCGAGACGATGACGTCCAGCTTGCGGATGCCGTGCTCGCCGGCGCGACGGGCTGCCTCTTCGGCGGCCACCTGGGCGGCGTACGGCGTGGACTTGCGAGAGCCCTTGAACCCCACGGAGCCACCGGAGGTCCACGTCACGGTGTTGCCGTTGACGTCGGAGATGGTGACGATCGTGTTGTTGAACGACGCCTTGATGTGGGCGACGCCGTGGGCGATGTTCTTGCGCTCGCGGCGGCGGACGCGCGAACGCGGCGCCTGCTGTTGCGGCTGATCCTGTTCGGCCATTACTTGACAGCCTTCTTCTTGCCGGCGATGGGGACGCGCTTGCCCTTGCGGGTGCGGGCGTTGGTGTGGGTCCGCTGACCGCGCACGGGCAGGCCACGACGGTGGCGAAGGCCCTGGTAGCTGCCGATCTCCATCTTGCGACGGATGTTCTGGCTCACCTCACGGCGCAGGTCGCCCTC
Source organism: bacterium (assembly GCA_024639975.1). Lineage (GTDB taxonomy): Bacteria > Actinomycetota > Acidimicrobiia > Spongiisociales > JAENVV01 > JAHEFX01. The sequence continues at coordinate 4,999 of JAHEFX010000035.1, read as the reverse complement.
GACCTCGTAGGCCTGGTCGATGTGCCGGCGGATACGCGTGACCTCTTCATCGGTCAGGTCGCGCACCTTCGTGTTCCGGTCGATGCCGAGCTCGTCGGCGGTTTGCTGGGCTCGGGTACGACCGATCCCAAAGATATAGGTCAGCGCGATCTCCAACCGCTTATCACGGGGGAGGTCGACACCGGCGATTCGAGCCATTCTCTCGTTACCCCTGTCGCTGCTTGTGACGCGGATTGCTGCAGATCACCCAAACGCGACCACGGCGCCGGATGATGCGGCACTTCTCGCACATCTTCTTCACCGAAGGCTGAACCTTCATGGTCTGGACCTCGTGGTCGTGCCCCGGCACGGACGCACCTCAGCGGAGCGGAGGGCCGGGGGAACCTGGACGAAACTTCTTGCGTGCAGGCCAAGGAATCGATGAGAGGTGATCTCCGCGATGCCCGGGCATGCAGAACTCGGCCCTATGGCCGAAGTGGCATCCTACACGTGGCCGAGATTGTCTGCCAAGTCGGTGGAAACGTGCTCGCCGACCGTCAGAACCTGGACGCCGTCGGGGGTCAAAGCAACCGTGTGCTCCCAATGACAGGCCCATGAGCCGTCGGCCGTGACCACGGTCCACTCGTCGTCGAGAACGGCCGTCTCCTCGCCACCGAGGGTGAACATCGGCTCGATGCATATCGCCATGCCGGTCCGAAGTCGCATGCCCTTGCCCTTGCGCCCGTAGTTGGGCACCTGGGGCTCCTCATGCATCTTCTGGCCGATGCCGTGTCCGACGTACTCGCGGATGATGCCGTAGCCGCCTTCGTCGCCGACCGCCTGGACTGCGGCGCCGATGTCCCCGACGCGGGCACCGGGCCGGACGGCGGCGATGCCGGCCCACATGGCGCGACGGGTGTCGTCGTTGAGCTTGGCGACGTCGGCAGCCAGCTCCCCCACCCCGAACGAGACGGCGGCATCGGCGTGGTAGCCCTCGTAGATCGCCCCGACGTCGACGGAGATGAGGTCGCCCTCGACGAGGACGTGGTCACCGGGGATGCCGTGCACGATCACGGAGTTCGGGCTGGCGCAGATGTGGCCGGGGTAGGTGCCGAGGTACCCGTAGAACGACGGCGTGCAGCCGTGGGCCTCGATGATCTCGACGGCGAGCTCGTCGAGCTCCTTCGTGGAGACGCCCGGCTTGGCGGCGTCGCGGGTCGCCTGGTGGACCTCGGCGACGCATATCCCGGCCCTGCGCATGCGGGCGAAGTCCTCGGGACGCTTGATCGTGATCATCCGCGCAGGACGGTCAGGATCGATTCGGTGATCTCCTCGATCCCACCAACGCCGGACAATCGGTCGACGACGTCGCGGGGCTCGTAGAAGGCGATGAGCGGCTCGGTGTCCCGGTCGTAGACGGCGAGGCGGGTGCGCACGGCCTCTTCTGTGTCGTCGGCACGACCGCGGGCAAGGATCCGTCCCACCAGTTCATCGGCGTCGGCCTCGAGCACGACCACGCGGTCGAGCCCGTCGTCGCCGAGGAAGGCGTCGAGCGCCTCGGCCTGGGGGCGGGTGCGGGGGAAGCCGTCGAGGATGTACCCGTTGGCGGCGTCGTCCTCGGAGATCCGGCGTTCGAGCATCTCGATGACGATCTCGTCGGGGACGAGCTCACCGGATTCCATGATCGAGGCGACCCGTCGGCCGAGGTCGGAGTCCGAGTCGAGTGCCCGGAACATGTCCCCGGTGGAGACATGGGCGAGCCCCAGCTCCTGGGCGACCCGGACCGCCTGCGTTCCCTTGCCGGCCCCGGGAGGACCGAGAAAGAGGATCTTCACCGCTTCTCCTTCTCTTGACTACCTCGGTACTCCAGTACCTCGGCAACGGGTTCCCGACCTAGGTCAGGAACCCTTCGTAGTTGCGCATCGTGAGCTGGCTCTCGACCTGCTTCATCGTCTCGAGTGCGACACCCACGACGATGAGCAGCGAGACACCGGAGAACCCGATCGGGATGTTCCAGATGTTCGACAGGATCGACGGGAGGATCGAGATCACACCGAGGAACAGGGCACCCGGGAGGGTGATCCGGTTGAGGATGTGCTCGAGGTACGCGACGGTCTGGCGACCGGGGCGTACGCCGGGGATGAACCCGCCTTGGCGCTGGATCGTGTCGGCCTGCTTCTGGGGGTCGAACTGGATCGCCGTGTAGAAGTAGGTGAAGAACACGATGAGGCCGAACAGGGCGAAGATGTAGGTCCATGTGGACCCACCGGCGGCGCCGAAGTTCTCATCGACCCACGCCCGCACGTTCTCCAGCCAGGCGGCGTTGGATGGGATGAGGGTCACGAAGAGCGCCGGGAAGATGAGCACCGAGGTGGCGAAGATCACCGGGATCACGCCTGCCGTGTTCACCTTGAGGGGGATGTAGGAGGACTGGCCACCGAGCACGCGGCGACCGCGGACCCGCTTGGCGAACTGGATCGGGATGCGGCGCTGGCCCTGGTCGACGTAGAGGATCGCCACGATCATGATCAGGCTGACCAGCACGAAGACGGCGAACCGCTCCCAGTTGCCGGCACCGGCCGTGAAGGTGTAGATCGACTGGTACTGGCCCGGCAGCTGGCTGATGATCGAGACGAAGATCAGCAGCGACATACCGTTGCCGATGCCCTTCTGGGTGATGAGCTCACCTAGCCACATCACGAACGCCGTACCGGCCGTCATGGTGAGGACCATGAGCATGGCGAGCCACGGGTTGTAGTCCGGGATCAGGGAGATGCCACCGAAGATGGTGGAGCCCTGGGCGGCAAGGAAAGTCAGCGTCGTCGACTGGATGAGGGCGAGGATCACGGTCAGGTACCGGGTCCACTGCGTCACGATCTTCTGGCCGGCGTTGCCCTCTTCCTGGAGCGCCTGCAGGCGGGGGATGACCACCTGGAGGAGCTGCATGATGATCGAGGCCGTGATGTACGGCATGATCCCGAGGCCGAGCACCGAGAAGTTCTCGAGCCCACCACCGGAGAAGAGGTTGAGGAGCCCGATCACACCGCCGGAGGTCTGGTCGGCGAGCAACTGGAGCTGGCCGAGGTCGATGCCGGGGACCGGGATGGTCGCACCAAGGCGGTAGACGGCGAAGACGAGGAGGGTGAACAGGATCTTCCGACGGAGGTCGGGGATCGTGAACATGTGTCGGTAGACGGCGAGCATGTGGCTCCGGGGGTTCTGTTCGAGGCGAGGGGAAAGGTTACTGCGTGGGTGGTCCTGAACCGAAGACGGGTACGGGGGTTACCCGTACCCGCCCTCGTCGAATCAGGACTCGATGAGCTCCACCGTGCCACCGGCGGACTCGATCTTCGATCGGGCCGAGCCGGAGGCGGCGTGGACCTTGACCGTCAACGCGGTCTCGAGCTCGCCGTTGCCGAGGACCTTGATGGGGCCCTTCTTCTTGGCGAGACCCGAGCTACGCAGGAGGTCGGGGGTGATCTCCGTGCCGGCGTCGAAGCGATCGAGATCGCCGATGTTGACCGGGTTGAAGACCACCTTGTTCGGGTTCTTGAACCCCTTGAGTTGGGGAAGCTGGCGGTGGATCGGGGTGCGACCACCCTCGAACCATGCCGGGACCTTCGAGCGGGCCTTCTGGCCCTTCGTGCCCCGACCGGCGGTCTTGCCACGACGTCCTGCCTCACCGCGGCCGACGCGGATCTTCCGCTTCTTCGAACCGGGGGCTGGCTTGAGGTCGTGGAGCCGCAGCTGTTCGTCGGACATGGCTGCTCCTAGTTCTCGTCGACCGTGACGAGGTGCTGCACACGGTGGACCATCCCACGGGTGGACGCATCGTCACGGTGCTCGACGGTCTGGTTGATCTTGCGAAGGCCCAGGGCGCGAACGGTCGCCCGCGTCTTGGGCTTCTGGCCGATGAGGCTCTTTTGCAGGGTGATCTTGATGGTCTTGTCAGCCATCTCAGGAACCCTTCGACTGGGCTCGCATCGCCTCGGTCGAGCGGTAGGACGCGAGCACGGCGGGCGGGAAGATCTCGTCGGCGCTACGACCTCGGAGCTTCGCCACCTCGTCGGGGCGCCGCTGGGACCGGAGCCCGTCCATCGTCGCCTTCGCCACGTTGATGTGGGTGGGACTGCCGAGGGACTTGGCCAGTACGTCCTTGACGCCTGCGGCTTCGAGGATCTGTCGGACGGCACCACCGGCGATGACACCCGTACCGGGTGCGGCCGGCTGGAGCAGGACCGAGGAGGCCTTGTGCTCACCGGTGATCCGGTGGACGAGCGTCTGTCCGGCCATGGGGATGAGCTCCATGTCGCGGCGGGCCAGCTCCATCGCCTTCTGGATGGCGGAAGGGACCTCGGAGGCCTTGGCGTAGCCGATGGCCACCTTGCCCTCGTTGTCCCCCACCGTCACCAGGGCGGTGAAGCTGAATCGACGGCCACCCTTGACGACCTTCGATACTCGGTTGATCTGGATGACGCGCTCGTCGTAGGGGCTGACTTCGCGATCGTCACGTCTGCGGTTCTGTCGTGCCATGACTGCTCCTAGAAGTCCAAGCCCGCATCGCGGGCAGCGTCGGCGAGTGCCTTGACGCGCCCGTGGTAGGCGAAGCCACCCCGGTCGAAGACGACGGTGTCGACACCGGCGTCCTTGGCGCGTTCGGCGACGATACGACCCACCTCGGTGGCGGTCTCCACGGAGAGACCCTTGTCGCGAAGGTCGCCTTCGAGCGAGGACGCCGAAGCCAGCGTGCTGCCGGCGTCGTCGTCGATCACCTGGGCGTAGATGTACTTGTTGCTGCGGAAGATCGCGAGGCGCGGACGCGAGGCGGACCCGCGCACGCTCTTGCGGACCCGACGCTGGCGACGGGTGCGGGCGGCGGAACGGCTCATCGCACACCAGCCTTTCCGGCCTTGCGGACCACGTGCTCGTCCGTGTAGCGGATGCCCTTGCCCTTGTAGGGCTCCGGCGGCTTCACGGCGCGGATGTTGGCGGCCACCTGGCCGACGGCTTCCTTGTCGAT
>JAHEFX010000034.1 GCA_024639975.1 bacterium | reverse complement strand
TGCCCCCGACCTCGGTACGCGGCACGTCGAACGAAGCGAGCGCCCTGATCGTCACCGCGAGGCTCTGGGCCCCGGAGTTGCCGCCGAGCAGCGCCACCACCGGTAGGAGGACGGCCAGTAGTGGGACTGCCTCGAGGATCTCCTCGAACTGCGTCATGGAGATCGTCACGATGAGGGCCAGCACGAGGTTCAACAGCAGCCAGGGGGAGCGGGACCGAACCGAGTCGCCGACCGGCGAGTAGACGGTCTCCTCGGCACCGGCGCCGACGGCGGCCGCAAAGTCCTCCGAGGCCTCGGACTGGATGGACTCGAGGACGGCGTCGGGCGGGATGATGCCCACGAGCCGGCGGCGTTGGTCGACCACCGGAAGTGCCGTCAGGTTGTAGCGCTGGGCGAGCTCGATGACGTCTTCGCGGTCGGTCAGCGGGTTGACGGCGATGGGGTTCGCCATCATCACCTCGTCGAGGCCGGCTCCGGGGCGCCGGAAGACGAGGTCCCGGAAGGAGATGACTCCCGACAGCCGCCCGATGTCGTCGACGACGTAGACGTACCGGAGCCGATCGATCTCCTCGTGGATCTGGCGGATCGCCTCGAGCGCCTCCCCGGCGGTCATGCCTTGCGGGAGCGCCGCGAACTCGGTCGTCATGATGCCGCCGGCCGAGTCCACCGGGTACCTGAGCAGGCCCCGGATCTCGGCGGCGATCGCTTGGTCGACCGAGGCAAGGAACTCGTCCCGGTCCTCGGGGTCCATCGGGATGAGCAGGTCGGCGGCCTCGTCGGCCGACATGGCCTCGAGAAGCGGCGCCACCGCCGAAGCCCCCATCGACTCCATCAGGTCGATGGCGAGGTCGTCCCGCATCTGCTCGAGGAGCTCGCCGGCCTGGTCGGGGGTGAGGAGGGCGAGCAGGCCGGGGGCCCGGTCGTCGCCCAGCTCCTCGAGGATGTCTGCTGCGTCGTGGGGGTCGGCCGTGGCGAGCGTGCGCCACTCCTTGGGATTGGAGCGCAGATGGGCAGCGACCGTGTCCGGTTCCTTGGCTGCCCTCTCCCGGAGGCGGGTGGCCGCCTCCCGCGGACTAGTGGGTCTCAGCCTGACCACTGCCGCCCTCCATGGTTCAACCCTCGAAGGGCTCGATGGCGGTGATGGTCAGGGAGAAGGTGCCTCCCGGGGCGTCGTAGGACACCGTGTCTCCGACGGCTGCACCGACGAGTGCGCTTCCGACCGGCGAAGTGGGCGAGGCGAGGATCATCCCCGGCACGCGGTTCTCCTGGGGGGCGACGAAGTAGCGCATCTCGTCGCCGTCCTCGTCGGTGGCGGTGACCACCGTCCCGACCTCGACCGTGTCTCCGCCGGCGACGACACGCACCTCGGCGTTCTCCAGGAGCTGGGTCAACTGGCGGATCCTCGCCTCCATCAGCCCTTGCTCGTTCTTGGCCGCGTGGTACTCGGCGTTCTCCTTGAGGTCACCGTGGGCGCGCGCCTCGGCGATGCGCTCGGAGATCTCGATCCGGCCGGTCGTCGTCAACTGCTCGAGCTCGGCCTTGAGCTTGTCGTGAGCGCCGGGTGTGAGGAAGGTCGGTTCGGTCATGCGGTCCGAGAGGATAGTGGGGAGCCTTGAATGCCCACCCCGGTACGATTCGAACCGATGCTGACGTCCGAGGCCGCAGCGATGCGCCATTTCGAGCGCAGTCGCAAGGGGTATGTGCGGGATGAGGTCGAGGCCCTCCGGGCCCGAGTCGTCGTTGCGCTCACCCTGACCGAACGCGGCCAGGCCGAGGGGGTTCCCCTTGGCGCCGACGACCTCATCGAGGTCGAGCTCGGTTTCGGTCGCGGTGGCTACGACCACCGTGAAGTGGATCGATTCATCGACGAGGCCGCAGCCGTCCTCCGGCGGCGCGGTGTGCTCCGGGCCGGCGGTGCCGAGCCGGAGGCATCGGCGATCTCCACGGATGGCCTTGGCCGGACGTTCGGCGGCTACGACACCGACGAGGTGGACGGGTTCGTGGAATCGGTCATCAAAGCCATCGACCTCTGGGAAGAGGGGGTGCGCCCCGACCTCACGGCAGGCGAGGTGGATCGACGCACCTTCGGGACCAGGCGACGCGGCTATGACCACGACTCGGTGGAGGCCCTCGTCTCCCGGGCCATGCGGGTACTCGACGAGTTCGAGACCGCCAACCCGCTGCCAGACGACCCAGAGGACCAGGCCGAGCCGGCCTAGAACCCGAACATCACCTCGCGCAGGTTGACGGGCGTCGGGGCGAATGTCTCACGGTCGATGCGCATCGATCCCAGCCGCAATCCCTTCATCCCCTCCCCGACTTTCGTCTCGACGCGGAGGACGGAGCCATCCCAGCCGAGGACCCCGACGCCGAGGCAGTGGTCCAGGTCGTCGTGGACGCCCACCAGCACACCGTCGAGTCGGCTCAGGTCGAGGCCGACCGGCAGGGTGGGGGCGAACACCGTGGGGCGCACCCGCCACCGGTCGGTCTCCCCGTTCAGGTGCCTACGGAGGGCCTCGCGCAGTCGCTCGGACCTGACCACGGGTGGGGAGACGGAGACGTCGGGGTGTGCGGTCGTCAGCTCCACCGTCGTGTCGAAGAAGCGCGACAGCATGCCCGCCAGGGGTTCGAGCTCCGATCCGCGCTGGAGTCCGACGACGAGCTCTGGCTCGGACAGCTCCATCTTGTGGTACTTCAGGGTCTCGCCGACGACCCCAGAGACGATGCTGGTGGTGTCGATCAGGATCAGGTCGGCCTCGGCACGGGCGTGCTTGGCGAGCCTCGCCGTCGATACGACGAGCTGGGTGACCAGGTGCTTCGGCTGGGTCGACCCGACGAAGCGGATCTCATCGGCGTCGGCGATCGTGTCGAGGTCGTCCACCGATCGCATGATGCGGAGCCCGGTGCAGGCCGGCGGGGCGATCGTGTCGACGGCGACGTCGGCGTCGACGTAACCGACGACCTTGCCCTGCTCGAGGGCGACCCGGGCGACGTCCATGGCGTACGTGCTCTTCCCGGTGTCGGCGGCGCCGATGAACATGACGGCCGCCGGATGTCCGGGCAAGAGCTCGAGGACGGCTTCGGGGGAAAGCATGGACCGAGCCTACGACTCCGGCACGCCGACGCTGACCCCGCCCGCCAGGAGAGTTCCCCGGCTTGGGGCATGGGCGACGCCTGCCTGGTGAAGGAGAGATCCCCCCGTTCGGGGGGATGGGCCCCGCCGGGCGTCAGCCCGGTGGGAGGGGGGTTATCGGGCCTTGCGACGCCGGCGTTCTCGTCGCTTCAGCCGTTTGCGTAGCTCGCGTTCGTTCCATTGGCCCTCTGCGAGGACACCGAAGTCGACGTCGAGCAGCACGGGGATCCGGAGGCCGTAGGTGCCGAGCAGGTCGTCGTCGTGCTCGATGTCGACTCGCTTGGCCCCGCCATGGCCCAGGCGCTCGACGATCTCCCAGGCGTCGTCGCACAGGTGACAGCCTTTGCGTTCGAGGAATCGGAGTGAATCGCTCAAGTCCATGGGGGTCACGGACGATAGAGGGGGCACACACCAGTCCCGGGCAGGTCCCTTTGCCCGGGCAAAGACGGAGGAGTGGTGGCGCCCGACCCGGTGTCCACATCGGGTTTCAATGGAAGCCTCCCAGCCCGCCCAAGCGGCGCCCACCTTCTCCAAGCGGGACCCCGGCGCGAGCCGGGGTCCCGTGTTGTGTCGGTTGGGGCGCCGTAGGCTCGGCTCCCATGCGTCCTGCCACCGTGTTCTCACTCATCGTGCTGCTGCTCCTGCTTGGGGCCGCAGCGGCGGTGTTCACGTGGCAGTTGATGTCGGCGGGCTGAACCGGATCGGTCGCTCGCCCTCGATCCCCAGCTCTTCGGCCGCCGATCCCTCGACGGTCGCCAGGGCGATCAAGCCGTACGAGTCCACGTGGACGACCAGCTGTCCCGGAGCTGCCTCGCCGTATGTGCCGACCCATCTGAGCTGACGGGCTCGCGAGCCGATCTTCACCTCGACGGTCGAGCCTTCCCGGAGGCCGAGCAGGGCGAGGTCATCCGGTGAGGCGTTCGTTTGGACGTTGCCGTACGTGTCCGTCCACCAGGCCGCTGCGATCAGCGAGCCACCGTCCTCTTCAGGAAGCGGGAGTAGTTGGGGGACGAGTGAGTCGGGGTCGACCGGCGTCCCCAGGTCCTCGAATGCGATCTGGTCCGAGGCGAGGAGGGCCGCTGCCGGACCGAACACGTCGCGCCCGGCGAACGTCCGACCCGGCGACGGGATCTGGGCTTCTGGGTTGTCGAGGGAGACGACCCGGGTCGCCCCGCCGACATTGGCCACCGCAGGCGAGAGCAATCCGTTGTCGGGTCCCACGAAGTAGCCCCACTCGGTCTCGGCGGCGATCGCCCGACGGTTGGTCCCGACCCCCGGGTCGACGACGGCGAGGGCGACGCCGTCGGGGAGGTAGGGGATCGCTCGCATGAGGGCCAGGGCGCCGGCCCTGACCTCGCCTCGGGGGACTCCGTGCGTCACGTCGATCACCCGGGCCTCCGGGGCCAGCGTGGCGATGACTCCGTGCACGACGCCGACGAACTCGTCGTCGAATCCGAAGTCGGAGAGGAAAGAGACGGGACGCATGGGGGTGCAGCCTATGGGGCCCAGCCCCGGTACTCCGTACTGCGGTGTCCGAGCCGGTTCCGGGGTCGGCGGTGCGGCGCTGCGTCAGTACCGAGGGTGACTAGGCGTCCTCGGACGGAATGGTCGTTTCCGTCGTCTCGTCGCCGTCGGACTCGCCGTCGGACTCGCCTTCGGTCCCGTCCTCGGTCTCGGCGCCTTCCTCCTCGACCTCGAGACCGCAGTCCAGCGCGACCTCTTCGAGAGCCAGGCCACCGAAGCGCACCCGCTCGTAGAAGCTCACAGCCAGCACGTATTCCTCACCGCTCGCGGCGTAGCCGGGCATGCCGCCCCCCACCGGCTTGGCGGTGGCTCCATAGGTGGCGTCGGGCCAGTTGGACGATCCAAGGGTGACCCATTCGATGTGGTCGGTACAGGCGGGCCAGGTCTCGAGGACGGCTCCGCCGGCGAAAGCCGGACCGGTTCCGCCCTCACCGCCGGCACCATGACAACCCGCACAGGTGGCGTAGATCTCTTCGCCGTCGGCGAACAGGGCGGCGAGCTCGCCGCCACCACCGCCGCCCGGGGACCAGGCCGTGCCGTCACAGTTGAGTTGGGTGCCGTCGAAGCCCACCCCGAGGTTCCCGGCCTCACCGCACTCCACGCCCTCGGCGTTGAGCCCGATCCAGAAGACGGCGACCAGGGGGACGAGTACGAAGACGGCCACGAGCCACGAGGGAACGGTGGTGATCGTCTTCTCCTTGAGGCCCTCCGACTGGACGGTGGTCACCTGGTCCCAGTCGAGAGCCTCGTCGGGGGTGACGGTCTCCGGGGTGTCGAGGAAGGTGATCTCGACGTCCTCGGGGGAGCGGGCACCTTCGATCTCAGGTGGCTCCGGTGCGACCGCTGGAACTGGAGCATCTTCGGCTGGGGCTGCATCTTCGGCTGGGGCTTCGGTCTCGGCAGCGGGCTCGGGTGTGGCTTCGGCTGCGGGAGTTGCGGTCTCTGCCGGCGGCTCGGCGCCGGCCCACTCGGCGAGCACGGCGTCGACGCTGGCGCCCGAAGCGCTGGCCTTGGCCTGGGCCGAACGCATGACGAGGGACTCGGGCATGCCCATGTTCTCGGCTGCCTTGGCGAGGTATTCGCTCATTACTTCGACTCCACGATGAACTGGGCGAGGCTCGCGAGGTCTCGCTCGCTGAGGTAGCCGTAGCGCTGGTGGCTGATGTCGAGACTGACCTGGGAGGGGTCCTCCAGGAAGTCGATGACCGTGGTGAGCACGCTGGTTCCTTCGCGGGTGCCGGCATGGGCGAGGTCGGGTCCCAGGCGCCTCGCACCCAACGTGTCGGGCGAGAGCGGCGCCACGTTCATCGGCTGGGTCACGTTGCCGAGGTCGGCGTCGGTGAGCACTGACCGCACCATCTGCGTGTGACAGGAGGCACAGCCTTCAGCCAGGTAGACCTTGCGGCCGTCCTCAGCGGCTTGGCTGAACGTCGGCTGGTCGCCGACCGAGTTGTTGACCTCGTCGCGGGCCGACGCGGCCGGGGAGATCGCGGCCAGCACGACACCGAGTGCGACGACCGCGACGATCGTCAGGATCATCTTCCAGCCGGAGTCCTCGCGTTCCACGAGCAGCGGCGCCGCCTCCGGGTCGCGGATCGGACCGGCCTTGTAGATCGTGATGACTTCTCGAGGTTCAGCGGGGGCGGCAGGAGCAGCCGCCGGGGCCGGAGCAGGAGCAGGAGTGGGGGTTGGTTCGGCAGGAGCGGCCGCGGCCGGTGCGGCGGCGGGTGCGGAGCCGTCGGACTCGCCCGCCCATTCGGCGAGGATCGCGTCGGCGGTCGTGCCGCCGGCCTTGGCCTTGGCTTCGGCAGAACGCTGGACCAGTGCCTCGGGCATTCCCATCTTCTCGGCGGCCTTGGCGAGGTGCTCGCTCATGCGCTCACCCCCTCTCCCTCGACCGGTTCATCGACGGTGTCGGACGCTGCGTCGAGAGACTCACCGAGCTCGTCGGCGTGGCGGTGGCTGGCCCAGAGGTGCCGGCCCAGCACGAACTGGCCCATCATGAAGACGAGGCCCGTCACCGGGAGCAAGACGTAGAGGAGGCTGACCGAATCGAGCGTCTCCGCAAACCCCTCGCCGTAGTTCGCAAAGGCACCGGTCGCAGCGCCGGCTCGCATGCTCGACCCGGCGGCGATCCCGGCGATCCACAGGACGACGGCGCTGGAGACCGCACCGATGACGGTGAGGCGCATGTGCCATTCGGCCGAATCGTCGGAGTAGGCCCTCGACGCCCCGACGGCACTCGGCCAGGCGTGGACCGCCATTGCCGAGGAGAGGAGCAGGGCTCCCGAGAGGACGAGGAACTCGGTTCCCATGTCGAACGTGGTGAGGCCGACGGCCGACTGGATGCCGGGGAAGGCGGTGAGTCCCGAGATGAGTGCTCCGACCGAGACGAGGCCGGCCCCGGCCGCGACGAGCCGGAGGACGACGTTGTGGCGCAGCAGGTCGAGCCGCCCTTCACCGCTGAGGATGAGTCCGACGGGGATGGCGACGGCGGGGACGACGAGGGTGAATCGCATGCCGACACCGATCGCCTCGGCCCAGTCCGGGATCGGGCCGAACAGATGGGTCGACAGCCCGTAGAAGAGGCCCGGAACGAGCAGGGAGAAGAAGGTGACCACGGCGAGTTGGCGGCTGAACAACGGGCGCCCGGTGATCTTGGGAACGAGGTAGAAGGCGGCACCGACGCCGCCGGCCACTGCCCAGCCCCACAGGATCGCGCCGCGCCCGAAGGCCGTCTGGACGAACGAGCCGGTTGCTTCTGAGATCGGGAAGTTGGCGACCACCACGGCGGCAAGGGCGGTAACGAGGCCCCCTGCCAGGTACCAGATGGTCGGGTAGATGGTCGCTTCTTCCTTCTTGAGGGTCGAGCGAAGGATGTAGACGGCGGGACCGAGGAGTGCGAGGACGAGGGCGAGGTCGGCGAGCAGGCCCGTCTCGAACCCGGCCCTTCCGTCGCCGAACCCAAGGCCGACCGAGAGGATCCCGATGCCGACGAGCACGCCGGTGATCATCGGACCGAAGCGCTCGGTGCTACCGCCGAGGTCGACGCCGGTCAGGCGGGGTGTCAGGTGGTAGGTGGTGCCGATGTGGGCGAAGGTGATGGCCCCGAACACCAGGGTGAGGGTCGCCATCGGCCAGATGCGGCCGAACGACGCCATGCCCCAGTTCGCCAGCAGGAAGGGGAACGCCAGTTTCGCGAACGCGCCGAAGACGAGTACTCCGGCGAGGACGGCGAAGAGGCCTGCGAGCCCGAAGGCCCAGCGGGTGGCTTCCTCACCGGGGGATTGGTCCGTGTTCGCTTGCACGTCGCTCATCGAAGGTCCATGGGTCGGCGGTGCTGTGTCGACACCGTGTCGACGGGGCCGGAGCATACCCGTAGGACCCCCTGCCTTCGCCAATCCGTTTGGCGTCGCCCGGGGCTTCCGCCAGCCCATGAATCCGGTTGCCGACGGATTGTCGGCACCGGTGGGCGGTGTGGTAAACATGCGCCACCACCGAACCCTTCCACTGGACGTCGGTGGCGATAGCCTTGCTCCGACGAAGCGACACAAGAGGCACATGGACACCCTGATGCATCGGCTGGCGACGATGTCCGACGAGAGTCGGTCGGCGTTGTCGTGGGCGCTCATGGGTGCCGGCCTGTTACTGCTGGCCGTCGGGGTCTTCTTCGCCCACGCCGGTTTCGCTGCCGAGCCGTCGGTGGCCAATGACTTCTACCTCGAATGGGTGCCCCGTCACTGGCTCGTGTTCACCGCCGGCCAGCTGGTCGCCCTCGGCGGCTCCCAGCTCATCCTCGCCGGCGCCGCCCTGAAGTGGGTGGCCAACAAGCCGTTCACCTGGGCCGTCGCCTCGGTCGCCGTGTGGATCGCCTTCATGGAGCTCGTGATCCTCTGGGCGATCGTTCCCTCCGAGTGGCTGAACCTCACGCAGGGGCCGTTTGGCTGGACCCGTCAGGACATCCTCTTCACGATCCCGCCACTGCTGGTGCTCAACAACCCGATCGACATCTCGTTGGCCGTGGTCAAGGATGCCATCGTCGGCGGCTACCACGTCTTCTCCCTCGTGATCGTCCTCTGGTTCGCCGTGAAGATCCAGGGTTGGGGCAAGGTCGAGCCGAGCCGCAAGGACCCGACCGACGTCCCGTCGCCCTACGGGCGCCCCCTCAGGAAGGGCGCCTGATGGCTCGGACCGACGTCTACTTCGAGATGCCCCCGATCCGCGACGACTACCAGTTGGCGCTGGTCGAGCCCGACTTCGTGCAGAAGTCGGTGAAGCCCAAGCAGTTCCTCCACATCAACCAGGCGGAGTGCATCCTCTGCGAGGGCTGTGTGGACATCTGCCCATGGAAGTGCATCCACTACCTCTCGGTCGACGCCATCACCGACGCCCTCGGCGTCGCCGACCCTTCCGAGACGGAGGAAGGCTTCGGCTTCTTCATGGTCGACGAGGACGCGTGCACCCGATGTGCGCTCTGCATCGACCGCTGCCCGACTGGTGTGATCACCCTCGGGAAGTTCGAGGGCTCCGTGGCCGACGAGACGGCCGGGGTGCCCGCTCCCTGGGAGACGGACACCGGTGCCAGGGACCACAAGAACGGCTACGTCTACGGCATCCGGGGGATGTGAACCGATGACTCTCCGCGAACGCGTCAAGGAAGCCGGCGACAAGCTCCACGGGAGCCAGCTCGTCGACTCGATCCTCCGGCCGGGGTCGCCCTTCAAGCAGGGCTACTCCGACAGCCCGAGGAATCGCTCCTACGTGATCATGAACAACGTGCTCTATCACCTCCACCCGGTGAAGGTGAAGCGTCATGGCGTCCGGCTGTCCTACACCCTCTGCCTCGGTGGGATCAGCTTCTTCCTCTTCATCCTGCTGACCATCACGGGCATCTTCTTGATGTTCTATTACGCCCCGACGGCGGAGAACGCCTACCAGGACATCCAGGAGCTCTCGACGTCGGTGGCATTCGGGTCGCTCGTGCGCAACATGCATCGGTGGGGTGCCCACCTCATGGTGCTGAGCGTCTTCCTGCACATGAGTCGCGTCTTCTACCACGGTGCCTACAAGGCTCCCCGCGAGTTCAACTGGGTGGTCGGCGTGATCCTGCTCCTGCTCACGCTGCTGCTCTCGTTCACCGGGTACCTGCTCCCGTGGGACCAGCTGGCCCTGTGGGCGGTGACGGTCGGGACGAACATGGCGTCGTTCGTGCCGGTCTTCGGTGGGCAGGTGCAGTTCCTCCTATTGGGTGCCGTCGCCGTGAGCGCCGACACGCTGCTGCGGTGGTACGTCCTCCACGTCCTGTTCCTCCCCTTCGTGATCGTCATCTTCATGGCCGTTCACTTCTGGCGGGTCCGCAAGGACGGCGGGATCTCGGGGCCGCTGTAGGAGATAGGCATGGCTGAACTACCCGAACACCTGCTGCGCCGTTCTGCGGAGGCCAAGGCCAAGGCCCTGGGGATCTCCGTCGACGAGGCCATGGCGATCCTGAAGGGCGATGCGCCGGAGCCCTCCGAACCGGCGGCCGCACCGGAACCGGCTGCCCCCGAAGAGCCGGCGACTCCGGCCGAACCGGCCACCGAGCCCGAACCCACTGCCGCCCCGGTCGCCACGGCCACGGCTGTTGCCGACCCCACGAAGGCCACCCGGGTGGTGCCCCAGGAGGCCCCGGTGGCAGGCCCCGAAGGAGCCCGCACCCAGCGCCTCCTCACGGTGGTGCGGGCCAAGGCCATCCAGCAGACGAAGCCCGAGCCCCAGGACAAGGTCAACACGTGGCCACACCTGATGCTCATCGAGTTCGCTGCCCTGCTGGCGGTCAGCGCGATCCTCGTGATCATGTCGGTCGCCCTGCAGGCACCACTGCTCGAGGCAGCCAACTTCAACGCCACCCCGAACCCGTCCAAGGCCCCGTGGTACTTCCTCGGCCTCCAGGAGCTGCTCTCCTACTTCGACCCGGGCGTGGCCGGCGTATCGGTCCCGCTCATCGTCGGGTTCGCCGCACTGATGGGTGTCCCGTACATCGACAAGAACCCGTCGAACAAGCCGTCCGACCGCAAGTTCGCCGTCATGCTGTTCACCTTCTTCATCGCCGGCTCGGCCACGCTGACCATCATCGGCGTGCTGTTCCGTGGCCCGGGCTTCAACTTCACCTATCCGTGGCGCGACGGCATCTTCTTCGATGACCTGAAGGACTGGATTCCGTTGGAGGGGCATTGAGCGACGCACTCGTCATAGCGATCATCGCGATCGGCGTGCTGGCTGCCGCCGGTGTCTTCGCCGTGGCCTTCCGTCGCCCGACCAAGGACGACTGGGAGGCCAACGCACCCGCCGGTGCCAGGAAGGCCGACAAGGGTGCCATCGAGGTGTCCGTGCCCGAACCCGCCGCCGAGACCGCCGACGGGGCGTCGGACCCGACCCCGCTGTCGGGGGTCGCGGTCATCACCCAGGACACGGTCGCCGCGCCGGCCGAGGTCGCCGACGACGAGGTGTCCCCGGCCGAGATCGTCTACGAGGAGACGCCGGCCGACGAGCAGGCGGTCACCCGCCGCAACTTCCTCAAGAAGGCGACCTTCACGACCTTCTTCGTGTGGCTCGCCACCATGGGTGCCGGGTACCTGTCGTTCATGTGGCCGAAGGTCAAGGGCGGCTTCGGTGCCGACATCGACGCCGGTGATGCCACCGAGATCCTCTCCCAGGTGCTGCAGGCCGACGGCTCCGTCACCCCGCTGTTCATCCCCGAGGGCCGGGCCTACGTCATTCCCCTGACCGACGAACAGCTGGCAGCCTCCGAGTTCGAGGACACGACGGTCGCTTCGGGCCTGGTGGCGCTGTTCCAGACCTGCGTCCACCTCGGATGCCGAGTGCCGTGGTGCTCGAGCTCGCAAGGCTTCGAGTGCCCGTGCCACGGCTCGAAGTACACATCGGCCGGCGAGTACTTCGCCGGCCCGGCCCCCCGCAACCTCGATCGCTTCATCGTCTCGGTGAACGACGACAACCGGCTGATCATCTCGACGGGCAGCATCGTTGCCACCCCCCGGGCCCAGGCCAAGGGCGTCGAGTACCCGCAGGGACCGTCCTGTATCTGATGAGCGATATCGTCCTCATCGTCGTCGGCGTCGCAGGCATCGCCTGGCTTGCGTTCCTGTTCGTCTCCTCCATCCGAGCCGGTGAGGAGGAGGTCGCACCGAACCTCTCACCGTTCCTGTCGAACGAGGAACTCGAGACCGTCCGCATGGACCGGACCCTCGGTGTCTCCATCGTTCTGGTCGGCTTCCTCGCCGTCTCGATCCCGCTCTACTTCCTCACCGAGACCAATCGACAGGCACGCTTCGAGGACACGTTCCTCGAGGAGTCGATCCTCCGCGGCGAGGAGCATTTCGAGGATCCCGCCGGCTGCGCCCAGTGCCACGGCGGCGGCGGCGTGGGTGGTGCGGCGGCCACCTTCGAGCCTCGCTCCGGTGTGGCAACCACCTGGTCGGCCCCCGCCCTCAACGACATCTTCTACCGGTATGACCGCGAAGAGGTGAAGTTCTGGATCGTCTACGGCCGTGCCGGCTCCCCGATGCCTGCATGGGGCCTCGAGGGTGGTGGGGCGTTCAACGACCAAGAGGTCGAGGACATCCTCAACTACATGCTCGAGATCCAACTCCCGCAGAACGAAGTCATCGCCAACGCCGAGAGCGCCGTGGGTTCGGCCGCGAACCTGCTCGCTGGAGCCGACGCCGCGATGGAGACCACACTCGAAGAGCAGCAGGACGAGATCGACGTCGCCAACTCGGCCCCGGGCCTCAAGGATGACGCCACCCGTATCGGGGCGGCGGCCACCAATCTCATCGCCGGACGTCCCGAGGAATACGAAGGCGAACCGAGCCAAGCCCCCGCCGGGGTCGACACCGACCGGGATGGCCTGACGGACGAGGCCGAGAACCGCCTCCCGGCCCTCATCGATGAGGCACTCTCCTTGGGCTTCGGCGACTTCGACGGGGCGCTGGCCGCCATCGACCTCGACCCGCGCAATCCGATGACCAACGGCATCGACCAGGACTTCGACATCGCGACCGCCCAGGTTGGGCACCTCTCCAACGCCGTGCTGCTCATCCGGGTCACGGCGGACAACCTCGACAAGACCCTCGAACCCCTCGAGGAGGGCCTCGCTTGGCTCGAGGCGGCCCAGACGAACAAGCTCTGGGAGGTCGACACCGGCAGCCTCACCGTCGACGATCCCGAGCGAGCCGTGAACCTCTTCAACGCCAACTGCGCCCGCTGTCACACCTCTGGTTGGTCGTCGGGCACGATGTTCGCCAACCCGATCGGCTCGGGCGGGTTCGGTCCGTCCCTGCAGCCGCCACGGGCGCGACTGCAGTTCACGACCCCCGATGACTTGCGGAACTTCCTCTACAGCGGTTCGGAATCCGGGGTCGGCTACGGCGTCAGTGGGATCGGCCGCGGCTACATGCCCGGCTTCGGTGCCTCGCTGACCGCAGAGGACATCGACCTGATCGTCGACTACCTCTGGGGCGAGAGCCTCGGCGGCCCCGACGTGCCACCGGCCGACCCGACCGAGGAGGGATCCGGATGACGATGTTCCTCGAAGCCAGCGCCCCGACGGTGATCAGCGAGTTCATGCGGGACCTGTTCACCGCCAACCCCTTCATCACCGGGCTGATCGTTTTCGGTGGTTCGGTCGTCATATTCGTCGGGACGATCTGGCTGCTGCTCGGCACCAACGTCGGCAAGAAGCTTGGCTTCCTGCTCACCGGTGCCGGGGTGAGTGGGTGGGTGTCGATCAACTCGATCCTGTTCATCCTCTACGCGCCCCGTGGGCCGCGCCAGGCCGATATCGAGGGACTCAACTCGTTCGAGATCCGCCTCATCCCGATTTCGTGGCTGTTGATCTCGGGAATCCTCTTCTTCATGTTCGTGTCGGCCCTCTCGAAGTACGAGGCCGAGCAGAACAAGACGATGAGCAGCTAGCCCCCGTCGTCGAACACCTCGGCGATCGCGTCCTCGGCCAATCCCTGCCCCGCTTCCTCGTAGAGGTTGCGCGCCACTCGGACACCGGCCGCCCGTAGCTCGGCCACCTCGTCGGGGTAGGTGGCGATGGCCGCTACCCGAACCCAGGGCAGGTACTCCTGCACCCGTCCTGCCAGCTCGAGGTTCGCGTTGTGACTGTTCATCGCCGCGACGACCAGGGAGACGTCGGGATGGACCTGGACCCGGTCCCAGAAGTCACGGTCGAGGGCGTCGCCGCGGATCACTCGCCTGCCCGCGGTCCGCTGGGCGTCCACCGTCTCCTCGCTTCGGTCCACCCCGCTGACCGCCCGGTCCTGCTGGGTGACCAGGGCGTCATAGGCACCGGTGCCGACCCGCCCCATCCCGAAGATGAGGATCTCGGCATCGCCGCAGTCGATGACCCCGTCCTCGTCGATGATCGGCTTCTTCTCCCAGGTCCCCAGCCGCGGGTGCAGACGTCCATAGATGGCGTGTCGGCGCCCGATCATCGGGGAGCCGCCGATGAACGAGACCGAGACGACCAGTCCCAACACGGCGATCCACTGGGCTCCGATGAGGTCGGCCGCCACCGCTGCCGAGATCACGATGAGACCGAACTCCGAGTAGGTGGACAACACCAGTGATGTTTGGAAGGCAGTTCTGGGGCGCAGTCGGAAGCGGGTGAGCACCCAGAACGACAGCGCGCTCCGGAGCGGCAGGAGGGCGAGGAGGGCAAGGGCAAGGATCCAAGCAGTCGCCTCGGGGAGGTCGGTGAGCCCGATCGAGACGAAGAACCCGACCAGGAAGAGATCCTTGAAGCCCAGGAGGCGATCGGAGAGCTCGCCCGCCCTCGGATGACCGGAGAGGAGCACGCCACCGATGAGGGCTCCGAGGTCCGGCTTCGCATCGAAGTAGCCGAACACCCCGGTGCCGATCCCGATCGCCAGGGCGAAGCCGAGCATCGTGAGGATCTCGTCGCGTCCGGCCAAGTCGAGGACCCTGCCGAGCAACGGCCTGGCGAGGACGAGGACGATGACGGCGGGAATGAGCCAAGGAGAGGGCCAGGTGCCGCCCGCGACCGCCAGGAAGACGACGGCGAGGAGGTCCTGGAGGATGAGGACGCCGACGGCCAGGCGTCCGCTCAACGACGACGTCTCGCTGTTCTGCTCGAGGGCTTTCACGGCGAACACGGTCGAGGAGAACGAGAGAGCGAAACCGATCAAGGCAGCCGTGCCGAGGTCGAGGTCGGCGAGGAGGGGTAGGCCGAGGGCTCCGAGGCCGAGCAGCAAACCGCCGATCGCGATGACGGCGAAGCCGAGTTGTGCCAGGGCGGTGATCCCGACGGCCGGTCGGGCGAGGGTTCGCAGGTCGAGCTTCAGCCCGATGCCGAACAGGAGCAGCAGGATCCCGATGTCGGCGACCGCTTGGATCTCGTTCGTGAGTTCGTAGCCGAGGGCGCCGAGCGCGAACCCTGCGATCAGGTAGCCGACGAGGGCGGGCAGTCCCAGCGCACGAGCCAGGAAGCCAAGTGCGAAGGCGGTGACGAGGAGGACGACAAGTTCCACGATCGGCATTCTGCCGATCGGCGGCGCCGGTGGTGGCTACCTGGCGAAGTAGGCGAGGACCTGGAGCTCGGTGGCGAGGTCCATGTGGCGCACGTCGACGTCGTCGGGGTGCGAGAGCGTCGTCGGAGCGAAGGACAGGATCGACTTCACCCCGGCGGCGACGAGCCGATCGACGATGTCCTGTGCGACGCCACCCGGCACGGTCACGATGCCGAGCGTTCCCGGGTTGCCGGCGAGGTCCTTCTCCAACTCCGCGACGTTCGAGACGCGAGCGTCGCCGGCGGCGTTGCCAAAGAGCTCGGGATCGGCGTCGTAGATGCCGACCAACTTGAACCCGGCGTCGCCGAAGCCTCGGTAGTTGGCGAGTGCGAGGCCCAGGTGGCCTGCTCCGATGATCACGACCCGGCGGGCCTCGCCTCGCCCGAGCTCTCGGTGGAGGTGCTCGACGAGCTCGGCCACGTCGTAGCCGACGCCTCGGGTCCCGGTGATGCCGAGGTCCGACATGTCGCGACGGACGATCGCATCCTTGACGGCGGCGCCGTCGGCGAGCTGTTGGGAAGACACGGTCTTTGCCTGCGCGTCGAGCCCCTCCAGGTACGCGAGATACCGGGGAAGGCGGGTGATCGTCGCTCGTGCGACTCGCTTCGGCTCACTCATGGCTCGGCAGCGTAGGGATCACGTGAGCCGGTGCACAATCCCCGAATCGTCCTTCCTGGGCGCGCTCGCGGGAACGCATGAACCGAGAGATCCCCCGGAGACGGGAGGGGGGTTGGTCCTTCTACTCCCTGGGACCCTCGGGAACGGTTCGGTCTCCCCCTCCCAGTCGCTTCGCTCGTGGGTCCCATTCCCCCGTTGGGGGGATCTCTCTGTGCCCCGAGCGCCTTCGCCGGGCGTCGCCCTACCATTTCGGGCCATGTCCAATTCACCTTCAGTCGTTGTCGTCGGCGGCGGCCCCGCCGGGGCCTCTGCCGCCATGTGGTTGGCCCGCGACGGGCACGACGTGACGATGGTGGAGAAGAAGGAGTACCCCCGTGAGAAGACGTGCGGCGACGGCCTCACGCCCCGGGCGATCCTCCAACTCCAGGACATGGGGTTCGACTTCGACGTCCCCGAGTTCCACACGGTCCGCGGGCTCCGGTCCTACGCCGGTCAGGACCTGAAGCTCGAGCTCGAGTGGCCCGAGCACACTCGCTTCCCGAACTGGGGCGGGATCATTCGCCGCAAGGACCTCGACGCCCAGGTGGCCAAGCTCGCCGAGAAGGAAGGCGTCACGATCCGCCAGCACACGAGTGCGGCGCCGGTCGTGGAGGGTGGCCGGGTGGCGGCCGTCGAGCTGAGCGAGGGAGACGGGACCGAGCTCGTCGAGCCCGACTATGTCGTGGTGGCAGATGGGTCGCTGTCCCGATTCGGTCGGGCCCTCGGCACGCACCGCCGCCGCGACTACCCGATGGGCCTCGCCGCCCGCGGCTACTTCGACTCACCGCTCTCGGACGACGACTTCATGGAGTCCCAGCTCGACATCCGGGACGCCAACGGCAACGCCATGCCGGGCTATGGCTGGATCTTCCCGCTCGGCGACGGCACGGTGAACGTCGGCGTCGGCCTCCTCTCCACGTTCAAGCAGTGGAAGGACGTCAACACCTCGGACATGATGGCCGCCTACGTCGAGTCATCTCCTGACTACTGGGACCTGTCGAATCCGACGCCCCATCGGGGCGGCAAGCTGTCGATGGCGCTGTCCGTCGGGCCCCGCGTCGGCCCGAACTGGCTGGTCGTCGGCGATGCCGCCGGCACGATCAATCCGTGGAATGGCGAGGGGATCTCCTACGCCTACGAGACGGGCCGTATCGCCGCGGGGGTGATCGGTGAGGCGAAGGGTGCCGGGGACTCGACGCTCCTCCACCGCTATGACCAGATCCTGGACGACGAGTACGCCGACTACTACCGCTTCGCCCGGCTCTTCGTGAAGGCGATCGGCTACCCCTCGGTCATGCAGACCCTCACCCACGTCGGACTTCGCTCGAAGCCACTCATGGAATGGGTTCTGAAGGTGATGGCCAACCTCCTCGAGGAGGACGAGCAGGAGTCGGGCGTCTCCGAGGCTGCCTACCGGGCATTGGAGGCCGTTGTCCGTCGGGCACCGACCTCCGTCGTCGAGCTCTAGGCCCGCCACTCCTTGCACAGGGCCTCGTAGGGGCAGGCCCGGCACCAGTCACCGGTGGTGTGCCCGGGCTCCAGGCTGTCGACCGGACTCCATCCGGCGATCGTGGCCGCCGCGTCCCGGAGCTCGGCGAGGGCCGATTCGAGGTCGGTCGCTTCGAACACCCGCCGGGTGCAGGCCTCGTTGCCGTCGGCACGGAGGAAGTGGTGGTGGACGGCGACCCGATCGACCCGAGCCGTCTGGGAAGCCGCCACTGCGTACAACTCCTGCTCGAGATGGGGGATGTCGGCTCGTGCCCCGGTCCGGTGCTCGACCACGGCAGCCGTGCCGTCGGGCTCCCTGCCCGCTGCGTCGATCGTGCCGATGGCGACGACCACGGTGTCCGTCTCGGCCAGCGGGATCGTCACGCCGAATGGGAGCTCGGTCGCCGTCATGGAGACCGGGCTGGGCTCGGAGGCGCAGAGGTCCTCGTGGCGTTCCCAGAGCAGGTGGAGGTCGTCCTGCTCGGAGGCCGGGAGCGTCGCCGCGTGGGCCGCAACCACGCCTGCTGGGTCCTCGTCGAGGATCGCCAGCTCGGCCGCGTCGTGGAAGGCCGTGCCGCGGCTCCGGCCGACGCCGGGCTTGTCGGGACGATCCTCCTCGGCCGCCGGCATCTGGTGGATGGCCTTCCAGGCCACCCGCCGATCGCACTCACCGAGCTTGGAGAGCGTCGAACGGGAGACCTTTACCGACCGGATCCGCCGACCCCGGGGGAGGTCGTCGCCCCACGGGTTCGGGTAGGTGCCACAGACGGCGGCCCGGTCGCACAGCCAGCAGTGGAACCCGGGCACGGGGTCACCCGGCCCGTCGGCCTCGTGGAGCGCGAACAAGCGCTCGACCGTCGCATCTGCGGCCATCTCGTCCCGCTCGATCTCGGAGACCTGGCCCGGCTCCGCGAGCAGGTCGCCGAGGTGGGCGTCCGGATCGGTGCCGGCGACGAGAACGGCCGCCTCCTCTGCCGAGGACGGATTGCCGACCTTGAGCCGGAGCAGCTCACGGTCGCCCTCGGGATGGGTGAGCTCATAGGTGATGGCTTGGCGGAGCACGACGGCCCCGTCGTCACTGAAGACCCGGGCGGCGGGAGGGGCGTCGTCGAGGACGGCCTCCCCGATCACGTTCCGGGCGGCCGCGAACCACCGATGGAGGATCTGCCGCTGGGCCTTGTCGAACGAGCCGAACAGGTCGCGTTCGATGCGGTCGACGTCTGGGGTCGGACGCTCGCTGGCCCACTGGACGATCGCCCCGTTGAGGGCCTTCCACCGTTCGAGGCT
>JAHEFX010000033.1 GCA_024639975.1 bacterium | reverse complement strand
ATCCTGGCGGATCGCTCGCCCCGGGCGCTCAGGGGCCGGTCGTGGTCCCGCCCGTACTCGGCGTCCCAGTCCGACTTGGCATGGCGCATCAACAGCAGCGTCTTCACGGGCACCTCTCTACGCCTCGGGGATGGGGAAGTCGCCCCACGCTGACGCGACTTGCACGACCAATCCGTCGGGCCCGGCGAAGAAGACTCGATCCTCGGTCCGATGGACTTCCAGCCCGGCGTCACGCGCGATGCGCTCCGCCTCGTCGGGGTCGTAGTCCTCGACCGTGAAACAGACATGGTTGAGGACGCCCGGTCCGCTTGGTGGCGGCTCGACGCGGAACAGTCCGACGAAGTGGCTGTCCCCGACTGCCAAGAAGCAGCGCTCGCCGTCGTCGCGGACGACGCCTGCGCCGATGTGCCGCACGAGGAAGTCCCGAGTGGCGGCGACATCCGAAACGCTCAGTGCGATGTGATTGAGGCCGGCCACCGTGAAGGTGCTGGGGTCCGGGCCCGAGCGTGTCGCCCGACCGATGGCCAACACGAGCGTTCGGCGATCGATCTCGCCGCGTTCGTGGGCATCGAGGGCCTCGGCAATCGTCACGTTCAGACCAACTCTGATTCACGCACCGCGATCTCGCCCAGTGCGGCCTCGCTCACGGTGACGCCGATCCCCGGTGTGGTCGGGGGCAGCACGAGGCCGTCCTCGAGGACGAACGGGCGGTCGGCGGCATCCGCGGCGAAGTACCAATCGGTCGGCGCCAGGTCGTGGTGGGTGACGCTCGGCAGGCAACCCACGGCGATGGTGTGCGCCCGACCGATCCCGGACTCGAGGAGCCCGGTCGCCTTGACCGACAGGCCGGCATCATGGGCGAGGTCGTGGACCTCCTTCGACCCGGTCAACCCGATTCGGCCCGGCTTGATGGAGATGATGTCGGCGGCCCCCGCCTCGACCGCCAGGTGGGCTTGGCGGACCGAACCGACCGACTCGTCCAGGCACAGCGGTGAGTCCAACCGCGAACGGAGGAAGGCGTGGCCGCCGAGGTCGTCCGCCGGCAGCGGCTGTTCGATGTACATGGGACCGAGGCTGTCCACGAGGCCCAGCACCGGGTCATGAGGGTCGGTGTAGGCGCCGTTCGCATCCACCCCCACCCGGAGCGACTCGAACGCGTCACGGACCGCTCGGAGCGGTTCGACGTCCCAGCCCGGCTTGATCTTCAGCTTCACGCACCGAACACCTCGGGCGGCGACCTCGGCAACCACGTCGAGCAGCTCCCCGATCGTGTCGGTCAGGCCGATGGCGGCGCATGCCGGCACCGGCCCGGGCATGCCCCCGAGGCGGACGGTCACCGACTGCCCGGCATGGCGTGCCTCGAGGTCCCACCGGGCCTGGTCGACGGCGGCCGCCGCCGTGGGCGGCAGGTCCGTCGGGCTACCGGTGATGATGTCGCCGGCGGCGTCGCGCAGGGCGTCCCAAACGGCGGCGGGTTCCTCGTCGGTGACCCCCGGGAACGGGGCAGCCTCGCCCCATCCCCAGTGGACGCCGTCGCCGAGGCCGACGAGCACGGTGCGCCGCGATCGGACCGTCGTCTTCGAGATGGTGAAGGGTCGTCGGAACGGGAGCGCGATCTCGACGAGGCGAAGGGTGACGGCCGTCATCGGCTCGGTCGATCTCGTCGGGGCGGCTGGGAGGCCTCCATGGGCCGACCCTACGCGCGCGTCCGCAGCCGGGTCAGGCTTCGGTCGTCACGGCCTGTTCGGCCATGAGATCGGCCCCGAGGACCACCCAGGACACCCACAGGAGGTCGGCGAGGAGCAGGTGCACGACCTGCGACCAGATGGGGGTCAGGAACACGATGTTGAGGAGGCCGACGACGAACTGGACCAACACCAGCATGGAGACGAAACGGGCGGCACGCTGGTCACGGACCCGGTTCGCGAACCACATGACGTACCAGGCGACACCCACGGCGACGAAGGGATGGATGACCCGGAGCGTGGTGAGGAAATGCTCGGCCGCAAGGTCGGCGGCGATGCCCTCGGCCAGCGACTCGGCGGGGAAGAGGGTGTCGGCGAGGGCCGTCACCGCCCCGGTGGCCCCAAGCACGAGGAGTCCGACCCCTCCGATGACGAACGAGCGGGTGTGCGGTCCGCCCCAGTGCGTCTCCCGTCCCGTCGTGAGCGTCCACCCGAGAAGCGTGAGCGATCCGAGCAGGACGAAGGTCATCACCAAGTGGACGGGCACCGAGATCGCCCTCAGGACGCTGTCGTTGTCGGCCACGAGCTCGGCGAGCACCAGCCAGGCGCCGATGGCGGCCTCGCCGAGGATGGCGATGACCGACCAGAAGGCCCAACGTCGCGCCGAGGCACCGGACGCGAACCGCCGCCTGATGACGAACGCCAACGAGATGACGGCGATCAGGGCCAGGCCGCTGACCACGCGGTGGGAGAACTCGATCAGGGTCGCCACCTCGTCGAAACCGGGGATGAGCTCTCCATGGCAGGCGGGCCAGTGCTGGCCACAGCCAGCTCCGGATCCCGTGGCGCGGACGACGGTGCCACCGATGATGGTGAGGATGTTGAGGGCGAGGACGGCCCAGGCGGAGCGAGCGAGTGCGGTCACGGGCGAGAGGCTAGGGCGGCTTCGTCGGGTCTCCCACTCGCTGCCTACCATCCCGCCCCGATGATCCTCGACTCCGTGCTCGAAGCAATCGGGAACACCCCGCTCGTCCGCCTCTCCCGCCTGCACCCGCCGGGGAACCTCGTGGCGAAGCTCGAGCACCTGAACCCCGGGGGGAACGTCAAAGAGCGCATCGCCGTCTCGATGGTCGACCGGGCCGAGGAGCTCGGCCTGCTCGGTCCCGGGGGCACGATCGTCGAGCCGACATCAGGCAACACCGGCCTCGGACTGGCCGAAGTCGGGGCGGTGCGCGGGTACCGGGTGATCTGCACGGTCCCCGACAAGGTCTCCGCCGAGAAGATCAAACTCCTCGAGGCCTACGGCGCCGAGGTCATCATCACCCCGACCGACCGGCTCCCCGAGGACGAAGACTCCTACTACGGGGTGGCCCGCCGGCTCACGGCCGAGATCGACGGGGCGTACAACCCCGACCAGTACGCCAACCTCGCCAACCCCGAGGCCCACTACCGGACCACAGGACCCGAGCTCTGGGAGCAGACCGGGGGCACGATCGGCGCTTTCGTGGCCGGGGCCGGGACGGGCGGCACCCTGACCGGTGCGGGTCGTTACCTGAAGGAGCAGGACCCGGATGTACTCGTGGTGGGGGCGGACCCGGAGGGATCGATCTACACGGCACCGGACGAGGCGAGCATCCACCAATACGACGTGGAAGGAGTCGGCGAGGACTTCTGGCCCGAAACGATGGACGTCGAAGTCGTGGACGAGTTCTTCATGGTGACGGACGGGGAGTCCTTCGCCGCAACGCGCAGGCTCGCCGAAGCCGAAGGGATCCTCACGGGTGGGTCCGGCGGCATGGCGCTCCACGCGGCCGTCGCCATCGCCGAGCGCCATCCCGAACGGCTCGTGGTGGTGCTCCTACCGGACTCCGGTCGCGGCTACCTCTCGAAGGTCTTCGACGAGAATTGGCTCACTTCGAAGGGACACGCCACGTGAGCGAGTACGGATTCGAGACGGACGCCATCCATGCCGGACAGGAGCCCGACCCGACGACCGGGGCGGTGGTGGTCCCCATCTACGCAACATCCACGTACGCCCAACCGGCACCCGGCGAGCACCGCGGCTACGAGTACTCCCGCACGGGCAACCCGACTCGCACCGCACTCGCGACGGCGCTCTCGGCGCTGGAGGGTGCGGGTGACGGCGGGACGATCATCACGTCGTCGGGGATGGCGGCGACGACGCTCGTGGGGACGATGCTCGAGCCCGGAGACCACGTCCTGCTCCCGAACGATGCCTACGGCGGTACCTACCGCTACTTCGCACGCGTCCTGACGGGCCATGGGATCGAGGTCTCCTCGACCGATCTCACCGACCCGGACCGGGTGTCGGCCGACATCCGCCCGGCCACCAAGGTCGTCTGGGTGGAGACCCCCACGAACCCGCTCCTCCGGATAGCCGACATCGGCGCCCTCGCCGACATCGCGCACGATGCCGATGCCCTCCTGGCCGTGGACAACACCTTCGCCACTCCCTACCTGCAGCGCCCGCTGGCCCTCGGTGCCGACATCGTCTTGCACTCGGCCACGAAGTACCTGGGCGGCCACTCGGACGTTGTCGGCGGGGCGCTCGTGACCGGCGATCCTGAGCTGCTGGAGCGACTGGCGTTCCTCGAGAACGCCACCGGTCCGACGGCATCGCCGTTCGATGCCTGGCTGGTCCTACGAGGTCTCAAGACGCTGGCCGTCCGCATGGAGCGGCATTGCGACAACGCCGAGGCCGTGGCGAGGTGGCTGGCCGATCGCGACGACGTGGTCGAGGTGTTCCACCCCGGCCTCACCTCCCACCCCGGTCACGACACCGCAACGGCACAGATGTCCGGCTTCGGCGGGATGGTGTCGTTCCGCCCCGATGGCGGACCCGATCGGGCGGCTCGACTGTCGGCTGGGACCGAGCTCTTCTTCCTGGCCGAGAGTCTCGGCGGCGTCGAATCCCTGATCGAGGTGCCGGCGGCGATGACCCACCTGTCCGTTGAGGGGACCGACTTGGAGGTGCCGGCGGACCTCGTCCGGTTGTCGGTGGGGATCGAACGGGTCGACGACCTGCTCACCGACCTCGACCGGGCCTTCGCTGCGTCGGCCTAGCCGGTGAACGGCGCCATGAAGGCGTCGAGCACGTCCCGCATCGCTTCGACGCCGGCGGTCGCCGCCCACAAGAAGACGATGCCCATGAGGCCCAGCGCGGCCAAGGTGACCAGCGCCCGGGTCCGGTACATCGGATCGGCATCGGTCCGGATCGGCTGGACGGTGCCGACCGCCGCCGGCCCGTCGACGCGCGCCGCTTCCTTCGCCGCCCGACGCCTGGTCGGGGCGACGACGACCGTCGTCGGGGCCATCCGAGGTGTGACCATGGGTGGTTCATCGGCAGGTTCGGCCGACTCCTTCAGCTCGTCCAACGACGGGAGGGGCGCGTCTGGTTCCTCCATGGGCTCCGATTCACCATCGGCCTCGGTCTCCGGTTCGGGGTCCAACGACGCAACAACCTCTTCGAACTCGGTGAGGTCCAGGACGAAGGAGGCCTCCTCGGGAGGTGAGTCGACCGATGTGACGGGTTCATCGACCGAGTCGGCGGGATTCGATTGCGCCGTTCCCTCCATTGGGGGGAAACCCCCGGCAGGGCCGGGTTCGGCGAGTCCAAGGACGCCTGCGAGGGTTTCGAGGGTTGCCGGGGTCGGTCGTGTGCGACCCTGCTCCCACGAGCCGACGGTGGACGGCGCCCTGCCGACGCGGCGAGCCAGCTCGGCCTGTGACATCCCGAGGTCCTCCCGGCGGGCCTTGATGAGGGTGGCGAGGTCGTCGGACATCAGTGCGGCGGATTCTCGGGGACGGAGTCGGCTTCCTTGGCGTCCGTTGCCCGGAGGGCAGCAACGTGCTTCACGTTCCAGCAGAGAGTGCTTCCGTCGGCGACCAACAGGCGAACGGGTCCTCCTGAGCCGTCGAGCAGCAGCAGCCCGCCGGTGACGAGGTCGATGGTCGGAATGGAGGCCCGGTAGTCGTCGCTGGACTCCACCGTCACCCAGTCGAGGTCGGTGTCCAGCACCGCCTCAACGGGGAGCGCCGGCCCGGAACGGTCGCCGAAGACACTCGAGGCGTCGATGATGTCGGGACGCGAACGGAGCGATGCCACGGGCAACGCTTCTCGTTCCCCCCGGCCTCGGTCCACGACCAGCACGGGATCCCCTTCCATCACGCGAAGGCTAGGCACGCGCATATCCTTTGCACATTGGAGGTGTCCGCAGACCTGGTGGCTGTCGCGGTCTTCAAAACCGACGAGGGGCTGCGAGGCCCCTGGCGGGTTCGATTCCCGTCCACCTCCGCCAAACATCCCGAGTGAGCGATGACCGACACACACATCCAACCGGTCTCGAAGACCACCGAATCCGAGGAGATGTACCTCATCACGATCGCGATGGCGATCGAGGACGGCCACGACGGCCCGGTGCCGGTCAGCAGGCTGGCCGAGGAGCTCGAGGTATCGAAGGTCTCGGCCAACGAGATGGTGCACAAGCTGGCCGACCGCGGGTTCGTCGAGTACGTCCCCTACAAGGGGGCGACCCTCTCGGTGGCGGGAGACCGCGTCGCCAGGACGATCCTGCGTCGACGCAGGTTGTGGGCCCTCTTCCTCGCCGAACAACTCGGCCTCTCGCCGGCTGCAGCCGACACGGTGGCCTGTGAGTTCGAGCACATCACGCCCGAGGACGTCGCCCACCGCCTCGCCCACTTCCTCGGCGACCCCCACGTCGGTCCGACCGGCAAGCCGATTCCCTCGGCCGACGGGACACCGACCCCCGACCTCGCCCGTCCGCTCCCGACGGCGGCGATCGGCCGCACGGTCGAGGTCGACCACGTGATCGCCGGTGGTGCGGACCGATCGTTCCTGGCGGGACAGGGCATCGCCCCCGGCGCCATCCTCACCCTCGAAGGCGTCGGCGCCGACGGCACCGTCCTCGTGGGCGGCCCTCAGGGGCGCCTGCGCATCTCCGGTGAGATGGCAGCGGCTGTCATGGTCACCTGAGGTTCAACGGACCTCGAACGCCACCATCGGGATCGACCGCATCATTGCCTTGCGCGATTCGGCGCTTCCGTCGTTTGACTCACCCATGGCGTCGAAGAGGAGAGCGGCTGCACGTGGGTGTTTCTCCTCGTAGTCGGCGATGAGCTCGGCGGCCTCGTCTTCCCCCACGAACCGGACCCCGACATCGGTGTGTCGACGTGCCCCCAGCCACAGGGCCTTCGGCTCGGCGGCGCGAAGGTTCCGGTACCAGTCGCTCGTCGGCCCGTACCCGGCCACGACCACCCACTCGCCCGCATCGGTCCGGCCGGCCACCTCCAGCACCGTCCGACGGGTGGCGCCGCTCCTGCGGCCGACGTGTTCGACCATGAGTAGGCGGTGCCCCGCCAGGAAGCCCAGCCGGGCCCGGAAGAGCCAGATGGGGGCCCGCAGGAAGCTCTTCTCGATCCCGGTCGGCAGTGGCCTGGCCATGATCCGATTCTCGCAGGCCGGTAGGGAGGTGCCGCCACCTACCATCGCCCCATGTCCGACAACGGCACAAGTCCGGTCCAGCAGGTCGGCGACGACATGAAGGTGATGCCCGGCTGGCGCGTCGGCCACCTCCAGGAGGAGGCGACGGCCTCGGGCCTGCTCGTACCGGCCGGCTCGGAGAAGACCTCCGATGCCCTGGCACTCGTCGACGTGGCCACCGGTCAACGGTTCTGGGCGGTACCGACCGGTGCTTGGCGCTTCCTGTGGCCCCGGACCAATCGAATCGTCGTGGCCGTGCGGGAGTCCCAGATCATCGCCGAAGTAGACGTCGAGGCCGACGAGGACGAGCCCCAAGGGCACTACCTGTGAAGGGACCGGTCCGCCGACCGCCCCGCCCGCGACCCGGAAATCCCCGGCCGACCGACCCGGCCTGGCCCTACCGTCCCCTCGAATGACCGACGGACGCCAACGCCGCAGACTCACCGCCACCGTCACCGACCTCGACGTCGATCGGCAGCGCGCGCTCGTGGTCGGGGTCGCCCTCCCGGACCACGACGTCGTGTGGGCCGAGCGGAGTCTCGACGAGTTGGAGCTGCTGACCGAGACCGCCGGTTCGGCCCCGGTCGAAGTGGTCCTGCTCCGTCGCCACTCCCCCGAGCCGGCGACGTTCATCGGCAGCGGCCAGCTCGACGACCTGGTCGGCCTCGCCCACGAGCTCGACATCGACGTCGTCGTCTTCGACAACGACCTCACACCCGGCCAGCAGCGAAACCTCCAACGCAAGTTCAAGTGCGACGTCGTGGACCGGGTCGCCGTGATCCTCGATATCTTCGCCCAGCACGCCACGTCCCGCGAGGGCATGCTCCAGGTGGAGCTGGCCCTCCTCGAATACCACCTCCCCCGCCTCCGAGGCAAGGGGACGGAGCTGTCCAGGCTCGGTGGCGGTATCGGTACCCGCGGCCCCGGCGAGACCAAGCTCGAGACGGACCGGCGCCGCATCCTCGATCGGATCTCGAGGCTCCGTCGTGAGCTGACCGGACTCGCCTCCACCCGGGAGACCCAGTCCAAGGCGCGGCGTCGGGGCGACCAGCCCCTCATCGCCATCGTCGGCTACACGAACGCTGGCAAGTCGAGTCTGATGAACCGACTGACCAATGCCCACGTCCTCGAGCGGGACCAACTGTTCTCGACCCTTGGCTCGACAGTGCGCAAACTGCGGCTGCCGTCGGGGCGCGAGGCTCTTCTCTCCGACACGGTCGGATTCGTCCAGCGCCTACCCCACCAGCTCGTCGAAGCGTTCCGGTCGACCCTCGACCAGATCGCCGATGCCGACCTCCTGCTCCACGTGACCGACGCATCGGACCCGGACATCGAGAACCACATCCGGGCGGTCCGTGAGGTCCTCTCGGAGATTCCCGGGGTCGCCCAACTGCCCGAACTGCTCGTGCTGAACAAGCAGGACCTCGCCGACGACGTGGCCCTGCGTCGGCTCCAGAACCTGCACCCCGACGCGGCGGTGACGTCGGCGAAGACGGGCTTCGGTGGTGGGCTGCTCGGCGAGCGGATCGAGGAGTTCCTCGACGACCAGTCGATCGAGGTCCGGTTGTTGCTGCCCTATGACCGCGGCGACCTGCTCGCCGGACTCCATCGGGAGGGGCATGTCGTGAAGACGGAGGCCGTCGACGAAGGCATCGCCGTCACGGCCCGGGTCCGACCCGGCGCCGTGCACCGGTACGAGGCATACGCCGGCTAGGAGCCGGGGTAGAAGTCGGCGGTCGCCATCGCCGCCCCGACGATCCCTGCATAGTTCCGGAGCTCGGCGGGGACCACCTCGACCGGAACGTCCAGCAGCGGCGACCAGGTGTCCCAGCTCTTCGACACCCCACCGCCGAGGATCACGAGGTCGAGGCCGAGCACGAAGGCGAGGTAGGTGATCAGTTCGCTCACGCGGCCCGCCCATTGGTCCCAGGTGAGGTCGTTGCGCATCTTGCCGGAGATGTAGTGCTCGGTGTCGCTGCCCTTGAACTCGACGTGCCCGAGCTCGGTGTTGGTGAGCAGGTGTCCGTCGGCGAAGACGGCCGATCCGATCCCAGTGCCAAGGGTGAGGATGGCGACGGTGCCATTCCGCCCCACCCCGGCGCCGACCCGCATCTCGGCGATGCCGGCGGCGTCGGCATCGTTGATGACCAGAACCGGGCGACCGATGGCCTCCGAGAACAGCGAGGAGGCGTCCGTCTCGAGCCAGGACTTGTCGATGTTGGCGGCGGACTTCACGACCCCGTGGTCGACGACGCCGGGAACCGTCACGCCGACCGGGCCGGGGAGGCCTATCCGCTCGACGATCTGACTGACGATCTCGGCGCACGCCTGTGGCGTGGCGGGTTTCGGGGTGAGGATCTTCGTGCGAGGAGAGGGCTCGCCCGTCACGACTTCGACCGGGGCGCCCTTGATGCCGGATCCCCCGATGTCGATCCCGATCAACGTGCGTGCCATGGACGGCGAGGATAGGCCCTACCGAACCCAGGGTTCCCACCCACCGCACGATCGGGTTCTGAGGACTCCCACCTACCCCTGCGGTAGTCCGGAGCCCTCGGTTCGGACGGATACGAGACGAAGGATCTCGGCGACGACCCGGGACGGACTATCGACGATGTCCGTCCAGGTGAATCTCACCACGACCCAGCCGTGTGCGATCGCATCCCGATCCCGGGCCCGGTCGGCAGCCATCCGATCGATGCTGGCGTGCCAGGTCCGGGAGTCCCACTCGACTGCGAGTCGCAGCTCGGGAAAGGCGATGTCGAAGCGTCGGCCGCTGTCCCAGGGCATCGGGTACTCCGCCACCCATCCGCGGATCTTGCTGTCCTCGAGGAGCCGAATCGCTCGACGCTCCAGGTCCGAACGCAAGACCCGACGCCCTCTGCGGTCCAGATAGGCGTTCACGAGGCGCGAACCGGCCCGGCCCCTGCCACAGAGCCGGAAAGCGGCTCCCGCCAGGCGCTCGAGAGCCACTCGACCGTCGAGGACGAGGCGATCCACCGACTCCTCCCATCGATCCTCGTCCACGAGCGCCGCCAGGTCGATGATGGTCCTGACCGGTGTGGTGCAACGGAGCCCGGCGACCGTCGCGATGTCCTGGCTCGACGTCTTTCCTGATCTGCGGACGACGACACCCGGGAAGTCATGCGTCCGCTTGGACTCGACGGTCACCGTCGGCGAGGCATCCACCGGAATCCCGAGTCGATGAAGGCGTGATGCCGATCCGTGGCTGACCACGGCCGACTGCAGGGCCGCCAGCGCCGATCGCAAGTGGTCCCTCTCGTCCAGCGCGGGCAGGAGCCGATACACGCCGAGGACCACGCTTTCCCACTCGCCGTCAGCGACCCTGCGATCGATCATCCGCTCAGAGAATCCGGCGCCGAGGGCTTGTTGGCGGGTGACGACCCCACCCTGTCGGATTGCGATGTCCATGGGTGCCATGGCCCCATCGTCCGACAGTTGGCCCCCGGATTGAAGGGGGTTGCCAACCGAGGGCCTGCAACTACCGCAGCGGTAGGTGGGGGCCCTCAGAACGCGATCAAGCGGTGGGCGGGAACCCTGGGTTCAGGGGACGGGGGGGCCGTCGGCGCCGGGGACTTCTTCGATCTCGGAGCGGGCGATGCCAAGGAGGAAGAGGACGGCGTCGAGGTAGGGGACGTTGACGGCCACGTCGGCGCTTTCGCGCACGACCCGCTTGGCGTTGAAGGCGATCCCGAGGCCGGCGACGTTCAGCATCGCGAGGTCGTTCGCCCCGTCGCCGATCGCCACGACCTGCTCGAGCGGGACCATCGCCTCCTCGGCGATTCGAATGAGGATCTCGGCTTTCGCCTCGGCGTCGACGATCGGCCCGACGAGTCCGCCGGTGAGCACGCCGTCGACGATCTCGAGTTGATTGGCACGTGTGTGGTGGAGGCCCAGGTCGTCCGCGAGGCGCTCGGCGAAGTAGTTGAAGCCTCCGGACACGGCGGCCACCTCGTAGCCGAGCCGTCGCACGGTCCGTACGAAGGTCCGGGCCCCCGGCGTGGGTGTGATCCGTTCCCAGGCACGCTCGAGGACCGACTCGGGCGCTCCGGCCAGTAGGCCGACCCGACGGCGCAGTGACTCCTCGAAGTCGAGCTCGCCCGCCATTGCCGCCGCGGTCTCTGCGGCGACCTCTGCACCCACCCCTGCTTCGTCGGCGACGAGGTCGATCACCTCGTCGGTGATGAGTGTCGAGTCGACGTCGATCACGATCAGTCGTTTGGCCCGGCGCTCGAGCCGCAAACGCTGCACGCTGACATCCATGTTCGGGTGCTCCGAGGCGGCAAGGAGGACCGCAGCCCGGAGGTTGGCGTCACCTTGCTTGCGAACCTCGAATTCGTAGGCCTTGACGGGGTAGGTCGCCAGCTGGACGATCCGCTCGATGTTGCCGCCCGAATCGGCGATGGCCAGGGCGACGGCTCGCAGGTCGCCCGGTGAGAGCGGCGAACCGATCACGGATACGGCGTGGCGCGTGCCTGTCTCCGGCTCATCGGGCACGTCGTCCAGCACCTCGAAGGACACGGTGACCCCGAACGTCCAGCCGAGGTAGAGCAGGTTCTTGATGACCCCGGTGCCTTCCGGCGCCTGGAATTCGAT
Organism: bacterium; assembly: GCA_024639975.1. Lineage (GTDB taxonomy): Bacteria > Actinomycetota > Acidimicrobiia > Spongiisociales > JAENVV01 > JAHEFX01. Next base: position 6,887 of record JAHEFX010000033.1, on the reverse strand, counting down.
GCCGAGGTTGAGCCGCCCCCGGATGTCGACCTGCTCCATGTCGAGGATCTCGGCGTTCGCCTCCGAGAGCACACCGAGGAGGCCTGCCGTGATGCCGGGGCGATCGGGACCGGTGACGGTGGCGAGGATGGTGGGCACGATCGGTCAGCGTAGCCCCCGGTGGTTCGGCCAACTGCCCGATCAACCGGCTGGATTCCCTACCATCCCCCGTGCTTCCGCATCGCAGTCCGGGTCACGGTCCCGGGCAGACCACGAGAGGGTTCCCTTTGTCCGACCACCGCCTCCCCCGCACAGCCATCCCGCATCGCTACGACCTCAGGCTCGCTCCCGACCTCGAGGAATTCACCTTCGACGGGAAGGTGAAGATCGCCTTGGAGGTCCCCAACGACACCGATCGACTGGTCCTCAACGCCATCGAGTTGACGATCCAGGAAGCCACGATCGAGAACGAGGGCGGCAAGCGCCGGACCGCGGCGGTGACCTACGACCAGGCGCACCAACGCGTCAGCCTCCGCTTCGACCGCCCGATCGGCCCCGGCAACTACATCCTTCGCATCCGATTCACCGGCACCCTCAACGACCAGCTCCACGGGTTCTACCGGTCGACCTTCACCGACACCGAGGGCAACGAGCGCGTCGTCGCCCTGACCCAGTTCGAGTCCACCGACGCCCGCCGCTGCTTCCCCTGCTGGGACGAGCCCGAGTACAAGGCGGTCTTCGGGGCCAAGCTCCACGTCGAACCGGGACTGGCTGCCTTCTCCAACGGACCCGAGATCAGGCGCAAGCACCTCGACAACGGGAAGATCAAGATCACGTTCGGCGACACCATGAAGATGTCGACCTACCTGGTCGCCTTCGTGGTCGGCCCGCTCGAAGCCACCGAGCCCCAGGACGTCAACGGCGTCCCCGTCCGCATCGCCCACCCCATCGGCAAGGGCCACCTGACCGGCTGGGCCGAGGAGATGGGCGCCTGGGCCCTCGATTGGCTCACCGACTACTACGGCATCCCGTACCCGGGCGACAAGGTCGACCACGTCGCCGTCCCGGACTTCGCCTTCGGGGCGATGGAGAACCTCGGCTGTATCACCTACCGGGAGACGGCCCTGCTGCTCGATCCCGAGACGACGGGCCAGTACGAGAAGCGGCGCATCGCCGACGTGATCGCACATGAGCTCGCCCACATGTGGTTCGGCGACCTCGTGACCATGAAGTGGTGGAACGGGATCTGGCTGAATGAGGCATTCGCCTCGTTCATGGAGATGAAGGCCGTCGATGCCAAGCACCCCGAGTGGGACCGCTGGCTCTCCTTCGCCGCAGACCCCGGTGCCAGCAGGGCCGGGGCCCTCGTCGTCGACGCCCTCGCCGCCTCCCGACCGGTCGAGTTCGAGGTGGGCTCCCCCGAGGAGGCCGACGAGATGTTCGACGCCCTCACGTACGGCAAGGGCTCGGCGGTCGTGCGGATGATCGAGCAGTTCATCGGTGAGGAGCAGTTCCGCACCGGCGTGGGCCAGTACCTCCGCGACCACGCCTACGCGAACACGGAGACCTCCGACCTCTGGGCCGCCCTCGACGGGGCGTCGGAGTGGCCGGTCGGCGAGATCATGGACACCTGGATACTCCAGGAGGGCTATCCACTCCTCGAGGTCCGTCGGTCCGATCGCGGCATCAAGCTGTCCCAGCGTCGCAACCTCCTGATCCCCGACGAGGAGGACCAGACCCTCTGGCAGGTGCCGGTCCAGCTCAAGTACGCGGTCGATGGTGAGGTGCACGAAGCGAAGCACCTGCTCACCGGGGCCGACGCCGAGCTCGACCTCGGCGATGTCGACTGGGTCGTTGCCAACGCCGGCGGCCACGGCTTCTACCGCGTCGCCTACGCGCCGGACCTCCTCGAAGCGCTGGTCGGCGTGGTTTCCGACCTCTCGACCCTCGAGCGCTTCACCCTCGTCGACGACGCCGCGGCGCTGGCCGTCTCGGGCGACAACGACCTCGCCTCCTGGTTCCGCCTCGCCGAGGGGTACCGGGGCGAGTCGACCCAGCAGATCTGGCAGATGCTCATCGGTCACCTGGCCCAGGTGGACGACATCGTCCCCGAGGACCTACGCCCGGCCTTCGCCAGACGGGTCTCCGAGCTGCTGGGCGACGTCGCCGACCGACTCGGCACCGAGCCGGTCGAAGGCGAGGACGAGCTCGACACCCTCCTGCGCGGTCAGGTCCTCACCGCACTCGGCGTGATAGCCGATGACGAGGACATCGTCACGTTCGCTGCCCGCAACCTGGAGCGGGTGCTCGAGGACTTCACGAGCTTCGACCCCGACGTGACGTCGGCGATCATCCAGGTCTCCGGGGCGCACGCGTCGGTCGCCACGACCGAACGCCTCCTCGCCGCCCACGAGACGGCACCGACCGCCCAACTCGCCCAGCAGCTGCTCGCAGCCGCTGCCCGGAGCCGGATCCCCACCGGCGCCGAGACCGTCGTGGATGCCTGCATCGACGGGCCCGTCCGCAAGCAGGACTCGGCGTGGGTGATGGCCCGGACCCTCCGTAGCCAGCACGCCCGGCGTGCCGCGTGGACGAGGATCCGGAGCCGGTTCACCGAGATGCTCGCCGGACTGCCCCCCATGACCCAGCGCCACCTCGCCGACGGGATGGCCGCCGTCTCAGAAGACGACCTGGGACGCGACATCGAGGCGTTCCTCGCCGAGACGCCGATGCCCTCGGCGACGAAGGCGGTGGCCCAGAGCCTCGAGCGCATGCGGGCCAATGTGCGGTTCGCCGAACGCGAGAAGCCCGGCCTCTCCGATCTGCTCGGCTGAGCGGCATACTCCAACCGACCACCACCCGCCGAGGAGCCCTCCCATGTCCGTTCGTCTCGCCGTCCAACTGCATCCCCAGCATGCGGAGTACGACGACCTACGGCGCGCCGTGGCCGAGATCGAGGATGCCGGCTTCGACGCCGTCTACAACTGGGACCACTTCTACCCCCTCTACGGGGAGCCCGAAGGCAAGCACTTCGAGGCGTGGACCATGCTGGGCGCCTGGGCCGAGCAGACCGAGCGCCTCGAGATCGGCTGCCTCGTCACCTGCAACTCGTACCGCAACCCGGACCTGCTCGCCGACATGGCCCGCACGGTCGACCACATGTCCGGGGGGCGCCTCGTCTTCGGCATCGGCTCGGGTTGGTTCGAGAAGGACTACACCGAGTACGGGTACGAGTTCGGGACGGCTGGCGGCCGCCTCGACCACCTCGCCGAGACGCTCCCTCGGATCGAGGCACGCTGGGACGTGCTCAACCCGGCACCGACCCGGAAGATCCCCGTGCTGATCGGCGGAGGCGGCGAGCAGAAGACCCTGCGCCTCGTCGCCAGGCACGCCGACACTTGGCACTACTTCTACAACGGCGACAAGCCCGACGGCTACCTCCACAAGCTCGACGTCATGCGGCAGCGCTGCGAGGAGATCGACCGCGACCCGACGACCGTCACCGTCTCGGCGGGCCTCGACGCCTCGTTGGTCGACCACGCCGACCGGTTGGTCGAGGCCGGCGTGTCGGAGTTCACGTTCGGGCTGAACGGACCCGACTACGACGTCGATTCCCTGAAGCCCTGGCTCGACTGGGCCGGCCGATAGCCCACACCCGATCCTGCGAACGGGCCGCCCCGGGGGGCGGCCCGTTTAGCATCGCCCTCCCGTGACCACGGCCATCCTCCTCACCCTCGGCGGCCTCGTGCTGCTCAGCCTCGCTGCCGACCGATTCGTCGTCTCGGCATCCCGGCTCGCCCGACACTGGGGCATGTCGCCCCTGCTCGTGGGAGCGGTCGTGGTCGGCATGGGGACTTCGTTCCCCGAGCTCCTCGTCTCGGTCTCCGGCGGGCTCGACTCGTTCGACCTGGGCGTCGGGAACATCACCGGGTCCAACATCGCCAACCTGACTCTCGTCCTGGGCACGGCGGTGCTCTTGGCCCCGCTCGCCGGGTCCCGGGAGGTCGCCCGCGACGAGGGCCTCCTGACGTTCCTCTCCATGGGGCTCTTCGCGGCGTTCCTCTGGGACGGCGCCATCGCCCGATGGGAGGGCGTCGTGCTCCTCTTGGCGATGGCTGCGGCGCTCGGTCGCTTCTTCGTCCTCGAGCGACGCAAGCAGGCCGAGGTGCGGGAGGCGGCCCTATGGGTCGAGGGCGAGACCGGCGAAGCGCCCGACGAGGACGAGGACGAGCTGACGGGCTCCGTCTGGACGGAACTGGCCCTCGCCATCGTCACGCTCGTGGCCATGCTCCTCGGGGCCGACTGGCTGACCGGGGGCGCCCTGCTCATCGCCGAGGAGTTCGGCTTGTCCGAGGGCCTCGTGGGCAACACGCTGGTCGCCGTCGGGACGAGCCTGCCCGAGCTCGCCGCCGCCGTCGCGGCCGCTCGTCGACGCGAGCACGACCTGATCCTCGGGAACCTGCTCGGCTCCAACGTGTTCAACTCGCTGCTCGTCGCCGGCGCCCTGGGTGTCATCACCGGTGGGACCCTGTCGGATCCGTCCGGCCTCCACCTGACGATCGGTTTCATGATGGGGTCGGTCGTGCTGGCCGGCCTCTTCGCCGCCCGCAACACGATCTCCCGCTTGGAGGGTCTGGTCCTCCTCGGGACCTACGCCGGGTTCATCTGGTCCCAGGTCTGAGGGCTCAGACGTCCTCGCCGCGTTCGCGGCGCTGGGCGGCGCGGGAGTCGGCCAACACGATCTCGAAGAGGCTCGAGATGTAGTCCTCGCCCAGGCCCTGGAGCTTGGCCTCCTCCTTGACCACCTCGAGGAGCTCGCCTTCACGGGTCGGTACCTGGACCGGCATTCCCCGATCCGCCTTCACCCGGCCGATGCGTGCGGTGATGGCACGGCGGCGGGCGAGCATGCGGACGACATCCCGATCGATGAGGTCGACCTGGCCACGAAGGCGGTTGATGCCCAGGGCTGCCATCAGCTCGTCGAATCCGCCGGGGGCGAGCTGACCGACATCGTTCGAGGTGGCCCCGTCCGGATCCGGATGGACCTCGATGACCAGGCCGTCCGCCCCCACGCCCTGGGCGGCCAACGAAAGGGCTCGCACCGAGCCCCGGTCGGTCACGGCGTGCGACGGGAAGACGAGGACAGGCAGGTGGGACGACTCCTTGACGGTCGGGACCGCGGCGATGTCGAGCGTGTCGCTCTTCTCGAACGCCCGAATGCCGCGCTCGCACAGCACGACTTTGTCGTTGCCCTCGGCGAGGACGTACTCGGCAGCCCACAGCCACTCGTCGAACGTGGCCGACGGGCTCCGCTTGAGGAGCACCGGGAGGCCGGTCTGGCCGACCGCCTTGAGCAGCTCGAAGTTCTGCATGTTCCCCGAGCCGATCTCCAGCATGTCGACGTGCGCCGCGACGGCCTCGGCATCCCGGGGCTCGGCGATCTGGGTGACGACCGGAAGGCCCGCCTCTGCGCCGGCGTCGGCGAGCATCCGCACCCCGGCGAGGCCGAGTCCCTGGAAGCCGTAGGGACCTCCGACCATCGTGGCGACCGAGTTGCCGCGCAGCACGCGGGCACCCGCTTCGGCCACCTGTCTGGCGAGCTCGTGGATCTGCTGCTCGGACTCGATGGTGCAGGGACCTGCGATCACGGGGAACGGGTCTGCGCCGAAACGGACGTCGCCGACCTCGACGACCGTGTCGCTCGTCTGCTCGTCTGTTCTGTGGGCCTTGCGGATCATGTCGGGTTCCTCCTCGACACCCCGTTCACGAGAAACGCCCGGAGCGTCGCTCCGGGCGTCGGGTACGTCGTCGACCTCGTGGTCCTAGCGCGTGCCCTCCGCCCGGCGGTGCCAGACAAAGAACGTCGCAAAGGCGTAGAGGCGTTGCATGTGGATCGCACCGTACGGACCCCCGGGACGACCGTCAAGCGGACGCGTCGACACCCTCGCCGACCGTCGTGTGCAAGAAGGTCACGATGTCGTCGACGACGGGCAGGTACTCGTCGAGTCGATCGTGGACGCCGTCCTCGACCAGGAGTGACCGGGTGCCCGGAGGGGCCGCCTCTCGCAGACGCTCGAAATCGTCCATAGGGATGACCTGGTCCTTGCCTCCCTGGACGAGCAGGAGCGGCGAGACGACCCGGTCCACCACGAACAGCGGGGAGATCTCGTCGAACCGGGCCCCGATCGCAGCCTCCATGCGGCGGAAGACGGCGCGCTGCAGCGTCTCGGGCAACCGGGCCATCCCGGGTGCCTTGGCCATCAACTCACGCGGGTCGGCGAACGCTCCCACCGCCACGACGGCGTCGAGGTCCGCTCGCCGGGTCCCGACGAGGATCGCCGAAGCCGCCCCCATCGAGTGGCCGAGGACCGCGACCGAGCCGACCTCGGGTTGGGAGGCCGTGAAGTCGACGAAGTCGGTGAGGTCCTCGCTGAAGCGGGGCAGGGAGATCTCCCCGACCGGCGAGGAGTACCCATGGCCACGCCCGTCCGGCACCAATACCCCGAACCCTTCTTCGGCCAGTCGGGCCGCGATGGGGAGCATCAGTGAGGCGTTGGCTCCCCACCCGTGATAGACGACCACGGCGTGTCCGTCGGTGTGGGCGGGCGGCACGTACCAGGCGTGCAGGGCGGTGCCCAACCGGCTCTCCATCCAGACCTCCTGGGCATCGAGCCCGAAGTCGATCGGTTCGTGGGGCATGTCGCGGCCGGCGGGCAGGAGTTTGCGCTGCAGGTACCGATCGGCCTGGTACGCCCCGATGGCGAGGATGGCGGGGATGGCGGCCGTGATGACCGCCTTGCGGGCCGGCATCAGTCGCCCTCCGCCAGTCGCTCCCCCGCTCGGATGGGGATGTCCAACCAGTTCTCCGCCGGAGGGAGTGCGCAGCTGTACCGATCGGAGTAGGCGCA
>JAHEFX010000005.1 GCA_024639975.1 bacterium | reverse complement strand
CGACACGGCCTCGCTCCAGGATGAGGACGTCGATGCCTCGCTCGAGGAGGTGCCATCCCACTGCGAGCCCCGCCTGCCCGGCTCCGACGACGATGGTCTCATACACCGGCTGGAGGCTACGGCGCCACCGGTCCCGTTGGGGATATGACCCGCTCCCGGACGGGGTCTGCCACTGGTCGGGCTCGATGTGGCTTCTTTTGCACGTGCAGGCATGCGCCCCTGACCGATGCCCTGATCGTGCGAGGGTGCTCTCCGGGTGATCCCTGATGGTCATCGCCCGGAGAAGTTGGCAAGATCCCGGGGCAGACGGAGGAGCCGAAGTGACGACAGAACAGCGAACGAAGCCAAAGTGGACCTGGTGGGTGATGGTGGTGCTCGCCGGCCTGATCGGCATCTACGGCGTGGGCTTTGCCTTCGGGGGAGCCGAGGCCTTCTACGAGGGTCGAGACCTTCCTCTCGGGCTCGACGTGTCAATCGTTGCTCTGAGCTTCCATGCCGTGGTGGGTGGCCTTGCCCTGCTCACGGGTCCGTTCCAGTTCCTCGAGCGGATCCGGACCGCACGTCCGAAGCTGCATCGGGGATTGGGCCGGCTCCACGTGGCCGCCGCTCTCGGCACGGGGCTCTCCGGCTTCTTCGTGGCCGGTTTCGCCGAAGGGGGCCTGACCGGCCGCCTCGGCTTCGCGGCCCTTGGCGCCCTCACGACCACCTGTGGGCTCGTTGGGCTCCGATTGGCCCTCGGGCGGCGGTTCGACGACCACCGGGTGTGGATGATGCGGTCATTCGCCCTCCTGCTTGCGGCGGTGAGCCTGCGGTTGCAGATCCCGGCGCTCTTCGCCCTCCTCGATGGTGACGAGACGATGGTCTTCGCCGTGGTCGGTTGGTCGTGCTGGGTACCGAACCTGTTGGTCGTCGAGTGGATGATCCGCCGACGCCCGGCCCCCGTCATCGTCGTCTAGCGACGGTTGCTCGGGCGCTCCGGGGCCGGGGCGTCGACCCGAACCGTCCTCGTTCATCGCCCGTCGGGTCTGGCGAGTCCCGCCCCGCCGGTGCGGGATCGGCCGCCGCTGGTTGAAGAGGGGGTCGGCCTAGCCTCGGAGGCCATGGACCTCGACCCTCGATCCTCCATCGCAGACCTGCGCACCCGACTCGACGGCGCCAGGTCGTTCCTCGACCTCGACGGGCTCGGCACCGAGCTGGAGACCCTCAAGGAGCAGGCGGCCGATCCGGACCTCTGGAACGACCAGGATCGTGCCCGGTCGGTGACCCGGCGTCTCGCCCGGGTGGAGGGGACCATCGATCGGGTCGGCGGGCTCGAACAGGCCCTCGACGACGCCGAGACGCTCTACGAGATGATCCGCGAGGAGGGCGAGGACCCGTCTGAGATCACCGACGAACTGGAGCGGATCGATTCCGAGCTGGGGACGCTGGAACTGGAGTCCCTGTTCTTCGGCGAGTACGACGATTCGGACGCCATCATCTCCATCAACGCCGGCGCCGGCGGCGTCGATGCCCAGGACTGGGCCGAGATCCTCATGCGGGGCTACCTCCGGTTCGCCGACCAGCAGGGGTTCACGGCCCGGGTCGAGGAGTTCCACGAGGGGGACCAGGCCGGCATCAAGTCCGTCAACATCTCGGTCAAGGGCGACCTCGCCTACGGGACCTTCCTTTCCGAGAAGGGCGTGCACCGACTCGTGCGCATCAGCCCCTTCGACGCCCAGTCCCGTCGGCATACCGCCTTTGCCGGGGTCGATGTGATCCCCGAGGTCGGTGAGGCCGAGGAGATCGAGATCACGCCCGACGATCTGCGCATCGACACCTTTCGTTCCTCTGGAGCGGGTGGCCAGCACGTCAACACCACCGACTCAGCTGTTCGGATCACCCACTTGCCCACGGGTGTCGTCGTGGCGTGCCAAGCGGAACGAAGTCAGATCCAGAATCGCGCCCGTGCCATGGAGATGCTCAAATCCCGACTCGCCCAGGTCGTCCGCGAGGAGCGGGAGGCGCAGTTGGCCGAGATCCGGGGCGAGACCCACGAGGCCGCCTGGGGCCGCCAGATCCGCTCATACACGATGCAGCCCTTCCAATTGGTGAAGGACCTGCGTTCCGGGATGGAGATCGGCAACATCCAAGCCGTGCTCGACGGCGATTTCATGCCGCTCGTCGAGGCCTACCTGCACTGGCGACGGGCCGAATCCGGCGACGCCGGGTAGGCGTTCATCCCGACCATTGACTGCGCCTATACGCGGCGCGTCGGTACGCTGCCCGTCGGCGATTCCGCCTCCATTCAGCACCCCCTGAGGCTCCGCTTCCCATGATTCGACTCGAGAACGTCACGAAGGTGTACGACGGCAACTCCGTCGCCGTCGCCGACGTGTCACTCGACATCAACAAGGGTGAGTTCGTCTTCCTCGTCGGTCCGTCGGGCTCAGGAAAGTCGACGCTCATCCGCATGATCCTCCGCGAGGAGGACGCCACCCGCGGCAAGATCTGGGTGGCCGGCAAGGAGATCACCGCGATGTCGTCGCGGCAGATCCCCGAGCTGCGTCGGACGATCGGCACCGTGTTCCAGGACTACAAGCTCCTGCCGAACAAGACGGTTGCCGAGAACATCGCCTTCGCCCTCGAAGTGCTCGGTCAGCCCCGGGTCGTGGTGCGCCAGCAGACCGCCCAGGTCATCGAGCTGGTGGGCCTCGCCGGCAAGGAAGACCGGTACCCAGACCAGCTGTCGGGTGGCGAGCAGCAGCGAGTCAGCGTGGCGCGTGCGTTCGTGAACCGCCCCCCGATCCTGCTCGCCGACGAGCCGACGGGGAACCTCGACCCGGCCACCTCGGTCGGGATCATGCGCCTCCTCGACCGCATCAACCGCACCGGAACCACCGTGCTCATGGCCACCCACGACCACGCCATCGTCGACGCGATGCGCCGGCGGGTGGTTGCACTGGACAACGGCAAGGTGACCCAGGACATCATCCATGGTCGGTACGAGGACACGATGGTCCAGCCGGTCGTGAACGGCGATGCAGAGGAGCCCCCGAAGCCCGAACCCGTCGACCCGGACGCCGCGCAGTTCAGTCTTCCCGACATGCCCGAGGACGACGCTGCCGAAGCCCGCCACCCCCTGGACCCCGAGCCCCAGGTCGAGGGTGATCCCTTCGCCGAACCGTCGGACGACGCGCCTGATGGTGGGACCGAGGGCGAGGACGACGGATGATCCGCCTCAGCTACGTCCTGCGAGACGCGTTCCAGAGCATGCGGCGCAACCTGCTCGTCGTGACCGGCGCCATGATCGCCGTGTTCATCTCCCTCTTCTTTGCCTTTTTCGCCGTGGTGGGCAACGAGTTCATCCGCATCAACACCCTCCTTTGGCAGGAGGGCGAACAGGTCATCGTGTTCCTCCACGACAGCAACGAGGGCATCTCCGTCCAGGACCACCAGGCCCTGTTGGTCGAGGTGCAGGAATGGCCCGAGGTCGAGTCGGCCCGCTACGTCGACCAGGCCGAGGCCTACCAGGAGTTCCTGATCCTCTTCGAGGACTCGCCCTCCATCCTCGAGGTCGCCGACCAGACCGACGTCCCGGCGTCGATACGGGTCAAGCTCGCCGATCTCGACGCATACCGCGACGTCGAGATCCGACTCGACGGCAACCCGGCGGTCAGGCGCGTGGTCTCCCAGGGGGAGACGATCGAGCGCCTATCGAGCTTCATCGACGCGCTGAATGTGGTCGCCATTGCGCTCGTCGTCCTGCTGGGCGTCGCCGCGGTCGTACTGATCTCGAACACGATTCGATTGGCGATCTACGCCCGTCGCGACGAGATATCCGTCATGCGGCTGGTTGGTGCATCCAACTGGTTCATACGCGTGCCCTTCCTGACGGAAGGGATCCTCGAGGGAGTGATCGGGTCGACGCTCGGTGTCGGCGTCGTCATCTTGCTGTGGACGTTCGTCTCGGGCTCGGTGGACATTCCGATGTTCTCCTTCGCGATCGAGACGGTCTTCTTCGTCCGATGGGGCCTCGCCTTCGTGCTGTTCGGCGCCTTGGCCGGCCTGGTCGGGTCGTCGCTCGGCCTGCGTCGCTTCCTCAAGGTCTGATCGGCCGGGCGGGCTACCGTCCTCGGAATCATGGCCAAGCAGCAGCCTTCCGAGGGCACGAAGCTCATCGCCCAGAACCGTCGGGCCCGATTCGACTACAACCTCGACTCGACGTTCGAAGCCGGTCTCGTGCTGACCGGGTCCGAGGTGAAGAGCCTCCGGGCCGGCAATGCCGACCTCAAGGACTCCCACGTGGCGGTCCGCAACGGGGAGGCACACCTCTACGGCGCCTATATCGCCCCGTACTCCTTCGCCGCCGAAGGAGGTCACGAACCCGAACGGACACGGAAACTGCTGCTGCATCGTGCCGAGATCGAGAAGATCGACAAGCAGACGTCGGAGAAGGGGATGACCCTCGTGCCGACCCGCCTCTACTTCCGCAACGGTCGGGCGAAGCTCGAATTCGCCGTCGGCAAGGGCAAGTCCACCGTGGACAAGCGTCACGCCCTCAAGGAGAAGGCGCAGCGCAAGGAGATGGATCGGGGCCGCTGGTAGCGGTCAGGCGCCGCCCTCGGTGGCGATGCGCTGGACCTCTTCCATCACCCCGAGAAAGGCCTCCTCGCCGATGGCACCCGAGAAGCGTCCCAGGATGTTGCCGTCCTGGTCGGAGATGACCCATGCCGGTACGCCCTGGATGCCGAGTTGGGCGGCGTAGGCACCGGTCTCGTCCACCACGACCGGATAGGCGAGCTGGAGTTGGTCCATGTAGGGGTCGAGTGGGTTCGGACGATCCTCGTCGATGAAGGTCGTGATCGACTGGACCTGCACCGCATCGAACTGGTCGAGCGAGCCGTCCTTCAGGAGTGCGTCCACCATTGGGAGCTCCTGCTGGCAGTAGGGACACCAGTGGGCCCAGACGATGGTGACCGTGGCCAGGCCCCCGCTCCCGATGGTGAGCTCGCGGCCGGAATCGTGGTCGGGGCCGGTGATCGTTGGCAGCGCCATGCCGACGGCTGGGTCGGCGCCGCTGGACGGGATGAGGGGGAGTCCTTCGTTGGTCGGGGCGACGCCTTCACCGACGACAGACACGGACTGTGCGTTGGTCACCCGTCGGTCGAGGGCGGCGAGCTCCTCGGAGAGGTCGGCCACGTCGTCGCGGATGCCGGCCGTCCGCAGGACGAGGTCGTTGTTCTGGGCGGAGACCTCGTAGAGCTCCTCGGAGTTGTCGAGCAGCACCCAGCCGAGGGCCAGTTGCAGCCCGATGGCGAGTGCGACCAACACGTAGAGACCGATGGCCCAGCCGGGAACGGATCGTTCCTTCGGGACGTCGGCTGCAGGCTCCGGCGTTGCATCGCCGACTTCGACGGTTTCGGTCCCCGGTCCGTCGGTGGTCGGCTCGTCGGTGGATTCGGTGCCCTCAGGGGTGTCCATGGGGGTCAGGATAGGAATCCCACGGGTATTGGCCGGGCCGATGTCCGAGTCCACCGGTACAATCAGGGTCGTTGACAACTGAATAGGGGCTGAAACGGTTTCGACGGTTCGTTCCGTTGCGGCCGGACACGATCCGAGTTGTCTCAGACTCGATAAACGGGGACACCCAATGAGATGCCAATGAGCCTCTCGCCGTTGCTGCCTAATTCCTAGGTGATAGCCAACGGTCCCGCTACCTGGTGACAGGCAAGCCGCGTCGTACTCCTGCAGCGTGGGAACAGAAGCAGGGGTGGACAGCCCGGAGAGACGGGAGGACGCCTCGGAGAGACGAGGTGACGGTCGGGAACTAGACCGGCGTCGACCCACCCTGTGGTCTGAACAGGGATGATCGTCAGGCCGTCCGCACGCCGCGCCGGACCCGGGTTCGACTCCCGGCAGCTCCACCGGCCCACGAAGGCGCCCCTTTCGGGCGCCTTCGTCGTGTTTGGCCAACCCGTTCCTAGCCTCCCGGGCATGGCTCGCCGGCCGACCCCCGATCCCTACGTCGTCCTCGGATTGCCCCGCGGGGCGTCCGACGACGAGATCCGGTCGGCCTACCGCAACGCGATGAAGGCGGCCCACCCCGATCGTGGCGGAGACCCCGAGGCGGCGGCTCGGGTGAACGAGGCCTACGCCCTCTTGTCGGACCCGAAACGAAGGGCCGCCCACACCAAGCCGCCCACACCGACGGTTCGGCGTCCGGCGGCTCCCCCCTCGCCCAAGGCGCCCCCTCGGGCGGCTCCACCACCGAGCTCCGGCAACCGGAGTTGGTGGCCGGCCGTGCTCATCGGCGCCGTTGGTCTGCTGCTCGTCGCCGTGGTAGTCGGATCGGTCGGCGGCCGACCTGACTCGGCGGACGACGACAGCCCCTTCTTCTTGTCGGCCGAAGATTGCGTCGACGTCGACCAGCTCGTACCGACGGACGTCCCGTGCGAGTCGGAGAGATCCGACGGCCGGGTGATCGGCGAATCCCCGGACGGCACCTGTCCTGACGGGCTCTCGTCTGTCGAGTCCTCGGGTCGGACGCTCTGCGTCGACCTCGATCCCGTCTTCGAGGTCGAGGGATGTGTCGCCATCGACGGCAACGTCGTCACGCCTGCCGACTGCGGTCCGAACCCGGACGGCATCGTCTCGGGTCTCGTCGGCGACGAGGCGGATTGCCCGCTCGGGACCGCCGGTGCGGCCCGGCTCGACGACGGCACCTACGTCTGCGTCGTCATCCCCTGAGCCCGAGCACGGCCCGCCGACCCCTTCGATCGAAGATCGTCGCCGGGACCTTGTCAGGCATCGGGGCCGAGTTGCATCCCGTGTTTGCGGCCGAGGAAGTAGGTGCCCGTTGCGAGGGCGATTCCCCCGGCGATCGATGTCCCGATCGTGACACCGCGCTTCGTGCGCTGGGAGAAGTGGACGATCGGCCAGTTCTCGCGGCGAGCCTCCCTGCGGAGCTCCTTGTCCGGGTTGACCGCCACCGGATGGCCGACGAGCCGGAGCATCGGCAGGTCGCTCTTCGAATCCGAATACGCCCAGCAGAGCCGGAGGTCGTAGTCCCGCTCGGCCGCGAGGTCCCGGATGCGCTCGACCTTGCCCTCGCCGTAGACGAACTCCTTCGCCAGCCGGCCGGTGTAGAGGCCGTCCTGGACCTCCGACTCGGTGGCGATCGCCCCGGTCATGCCGAGGGCCTCGGCGAGCGGCTGCACGATCTCGATGGGAGAGGCGGACACGATCCACGTGTCCCGCCCTGCGTCGCGGTGCTTCTCCACCGACCGCCGTGTCTCAGGGCGAACCAGGTCGAGCAGCTTGGGGAGGATCTCGTCGTTCAGTGCCAGGGCGTCGGCCTGGGCCTTTCCGGCCACCCCCGACAGGATGCGGTCCCGGACGCTGTCCGACTGGTCGTCGGAGCCGCCGGTCGTGCGAAAGACCATCGCCTGTCGGGCGTCCTCGATCAGCTCCGCCGTGGGGATCAGGCCCCGGCGGAAGGCCACCCACCCGAAGACGAAGGTGGATGCGCCCGCGATCAGGGTCCGATCGAGATCGAAGAAGGCAGCGCTCTTGCGGGGGCGGGGTGCGGTCGAAGTCACGCCATGCATGCTACGTGGTGTCGGGCCTGCCTACCTTGGGGGTATGGCGGTGATTCCCTTCTACGGCGCCGAGCGACCAGACCTGTTCGAGATCGAACGCCGAACCATGGATCGCGCGGGCAAGGTCATCTCCGCCCTCGACGGGCTGCTCCCGCACGGTCGAATCCTGGACATCGGGGCTGGGAACGGGTTCACCGCCAGAAGGCTTTCGGACCACCGCTCCGTCGTCGCCATGGAGCCGTCGGCGGGCATGGTCGATCCGACCGCCGGCCTGGCGTGGGTGCGCGGTGACGCCGAACACCTCCCCTTCGCCGATGACTCGTTCGAGGGCGCCTACGCCACCTGGGCCTACTTCTTCTCCGGCTTCGGTGACATCTCCTTCGGCGTCGAAGAGGCCGAACGGGTGTGTGCCGGACCGATCGCCATCGTCGACAACCTGGGTGGCGACGAGTTCGAGGAGCTCGCAGGTCGGCCACTGTCGGCCGACGTGGGTTGGTGGCGATCAGCCGGGTTCGAGGTCATCGAGATCGAGACGGCATTCGAGTTCGACTCGGTGGGCGAGGCCCGGTCCCTGCTCGGGTTCTTCTTCGGCGATGCCGGACGGGCTTGGGATCGGTCCGACATCGGCTTCCGGGTGGGCGTCTTCCACACCTAGGGAGCCGCGCTCCGATCACGGTCAGGGACGAGCGCCCGGGTGGCGCCGGCACCGCTGAGCAGGCCGAACGGTCCGGCGATGGCCAGGGCCCAGAGGACGAGAGCGCCGGCGAGGAGCCAGGCAAGTGCTCCCAATCCGGCGAGTCCTGTCACCAGCGCCAACGGCCCGGCGACGAGTCCTTCGAGGAACAGGACGTCGAGGATCGCCATGACCGCCACGACGGCGGTGCCGATCGCCAGGTCCCCGACCGATGGCCGGCGGCTGCGCAAGACCGCCAGGGCTGGCACCGCGATGACGACAACCTCGACGGCCATGCCGAGCCAGGTGAGCAGGAGGAGCCGGTCCAGGTCGACCTCGCCCCTCCCGAAGATCCAGTCGTTCCAATGGCCGGCGAGATGAGGGACGACGTAGTCCATCCCACCGACCTTGTCGGCAGCCGGCGGTGCTGCGTAGAGGGCGACGAGGGCCGGAACCCAGATGCCCCGCCCCGCAAGGGCGACGACCGCTGCCCCAGCCGATACGGCGGCCGCCGTCAGGGTCCCGATCATCACGTCCGACCATCCCAAGGGGGAGAGGCCCAGCGCCAGCGACTCGTCCCCCACCGGTTGGAGCCAAGGCGTGACGGGTGTGGCGAGGGCGGCGATCGACCACAGAAGGCCGAAGGTGACCACGACGGCACCGATCCAGAGACGTAGGACCACACGAGGGGAAGACTCGGGCATCCCGGGCAGTATCGCCGTACGATCCCGGAAACTTGGGGAACACGCGGATACACTCGCCGCCCGATGGAGCCCACCCAGCCCCGTTCGCACCGCAACGGTTCGCCTGCAGGAGCGATCCGAGCCCTCATCGGCGTTCTGGTCGTGGGTCTCGTCCTGGGATGGCTGCTCTTCCGAGGCGACGGCGATGGCACGAGTCTGGGGCCGACCAGCACCGTCGAAGGCACCGGGACCACCGAATCGTCGACGACCGACGGGACCGAATCCGGCGACGGAGCGGTCGATCCGACCGACCCGACGGACAGCGACACCGGCTCGACGGTGCCCACCGAGCCTGCGGCACCGCTGCAGGGCCTGGTCTTCACCGACGTCGGATCCGCCAGCCAGCCGACGATGATCACGGCTCCGGCCGGCGACGACCGCCTGTTCGTGACCGAGCGGTCGGGCCGGGTGAAGGTCATCCACCCCGACGGGTCCGAAGGGACCTTCATGGACATCTCCGATCGGGTCCTCGCCAACGGCATCGAGCAGGGCCTGCTCGGTCTTGCCTTCCACCCCGACTACGACTCGAACGGCCGCTTCTTCGTCTACTTCACCGACCGTCCCGACGCCCAGCGACAGGTGAGTGAGTTCTCCGTCTCCTCGGACCCCGACGTGGGCGATCCGGATTCCGAGAAGGTCTTGTACGAGCGGCGCCAGCCCGAGGAATCGACCGATATCCGCCACTACGCCGGGATGCTTCGGTTCGGCCCCGATGGGTACCTCTACATCTCTTCGGGCGAAGGTGCCTCGGCTCGCACCCAACCCCAGGACCCGAACACCTTCTTCGGCGCGATGCTTCGGCTGGATGTGGATGGCGGGGATCCCTACGCGATCCCGTCGGACAATCCTTTCGCCGACGGCGTCGATGGGGCCCCGGAGGTCTGGGCGTTCGGACTGCGGAACCCCTGGCGGTTCGACATCGACCACGAGACCGGGCTGGTCTATATCGGCGACGTCGGCCAGGGGGACATCGAGGAGATCGACGTCGTCCCCGTGCTCCCGGGTGGCCACAACTTCGGTTGGGCCAACATGGAGGGCTCGAACTGCTTCTTCGAGTCCGGCTGTGATCCGGCGAACTACACGATGCCGGTACTCGAATACCGGCACGAGGACGGCTGCTCGGTGACCGGCGGCGTCGTCTATCGCGGTTCGGCGATCCCCGAGCTCGACGGCACCTATTTCTACGGCGACTGGTGCGTGGGCTGGATTCGATCCTTCGTCTACGTCGACGGAGCGGTGACAGACGAACGCGACTGGGTCGAGGAGCTCGGGGCCCAGCCCCAGTTGCAGGTCTTCGGCGTCGACGGCAGCGGTGAGATCGTCATCGGCCTCATGTCTGGCGAGCTGCGTCGCCTCGACCCGGTGCGCTAGCCGGTCTCGATCCCGTAGTCCCCGGCCAGGATCGGGAAGACCCGATTGGCGAGGTGTTGGGCTCCGGCCGTCGTGTAGTGGATGCCGTCGTCGAGGCGCATGTCGGTCAGCGAGCCGTCGTCATCGATGAGGTACTCGGAGTAGGTCCCGTCGTCGCCGGTGAACCAGTCCCAGACCGGCACGAACCGGATGGAATCGAACGCCTCGGCCTCCGCCTCGTAGATCGAGTTGAAGAACTCGTAGCGGGCGTTCTGGACGTCGGAGGAGGTGACCGGCAGCCCCATCCAGTAGGTCTCGGCACCCGAAGCATCCAGCTGCGACATCAAGGCGGCGACCCTCGAGCGGTACTCGGCCTCCCAGGCGCCGTCTGGGGAGTCATAGGAGCGCCAGGTCCCGTCGATGAGGATCTCCTGGGCGTCGTTTGCACCCAGGTAGAGGACGATGACCTCCGAGCCGTACTCGGATCGAAGCTCTTCGATCTTCACGCCCCAGTCGAGCGCGTCCGGGCGGGTCAGTCCGGTCGAGAACTCGAAGAAGTGGTCGCCGGCGACCAGTCCCGATCGCTCGGCGGTCCGCTCGAGCACCGGGCCGAACTGGCCGACCATCGAGTCCCCGGCGACGAGGAGTCGGAGGGGGTCCTCGGCCGTGATCGTCCGGGTCGGGACGGTGGTCGTGGTCGTGGCCGTCGGGAACGTGGTGGAGGTCACTTCGTCGTCGGCGACGATGACCGACTCGTCCGGCGCCCCGTGGGCGAGGCGATCGAGCGCCTGGTGGGGTGCGTCGATGAACAGCGCATTCGAGATCGTTGCGATCGGGTTCATGACCCCGACCGCCAGCGATCGGGTGGAGCCCGACTGGCGCTCGGCGGTGTCCAACAGGCCGGGGGCATTGAGGAAGACGGCGACGAGCAAGGCACCCACGATGATGAGGATGACGTGACCGGCTGGGATGGTGGGTTCTTCTTGCATCAGAACTGGAAGTAGATGAACGGGGCGACGCCCTCGGGCCCGAAGGCGTCGAGGACGAGGAGGAAGGCGGCGAGCACGGCCGTCATGGCAGCGACGCCGAAGCGGCCGAATCCCGCACGAATCCATAGTCTGGTGCCCTGTGGGATGTACTGGACCCCGATCCCGCCTGCCACGAGGAGCAGGATGGTCGGGGTGACCAAGGGAGCGGGGCCGAAGTCGACCAGCTGCCCGAGGATCGCCCAGGCGGTCTCGAACGAGTCGGCCCGGAAGAACACCCAGCCGAGGCAGACGACGTGGAACGTGATCAGCCGACCGATCCAGGGGTTGATCGCCGGGGCGCCCTCGGGACGCCGTCCCTGCTGCCAGCGCTCGAGCGCCAGCCATCCGCCGTGGAGCGTCCCCCACACGACGAAGGTCCAGGCAGCACCGTGCCAGAGGCCACCGAGCACCATCGTGAGCATCAGGTTCCGATAGGTCGCCCGTTCGGACCCGCGGCTGCCGCCGAGGGGGATGTACAGGTAGTCGCGGAGCCATCGGGAGAGGGTCATGTGCCAACGACGCCAGAAGTCCTGGAGACTCACGGCCGAGTATGGGCGGTTGAAGTTCTGTGGGAACCGGAAGCCCATGAGCAGCGCAACCCCGATCGCGATGTCCGTGTACCCGGAGAAGTCGCTGTAGATCTGGACCGCGTAGGCGTAGACCCCGACGAGGACCTCGAATGCCGAGTGGGCTTCGGGCTGGGCGAACACCGGGTCGACGATCTCGGTACCGAGTGTGGTCGCGACCACGACCTTCTTGAAGAGCCCGCCGGCGATCAGCAGGAACGCCTCGGCGGCGGGGATGCGGCGAGCATCACGCGGGCCTTGGAGCTGGGGCAGGAACTCCGTCGCCCGGACGATCGGGCCGGCCACGAGCTGGGGGAAGAACGCCAGGTAGACGGCGAAGTCGATGGGCGATGACGGCTCCTGCCTGCGCCAGTAGACGTCGAGCACGTAGGACAGGGCCTGGAAGGTGAAGAACGAGATGCCGACCGGCAGGGTGATCTGGAGGAGGGGGAGCGGGATGTCGATGCCGACCGTCCCGAACAGGTTGACCAGCGACGACACGAAGAAGCCGTAGTACTTGAACCACCCGAGGACGCCGAGGTTGCCGACCACGGCCGCCGTCACGACGCGCTTGCGGGTGCGCTCGTCGACGGCACCCGACATGGCTGTCGCAGCGGCTTGGTTCCCGATCGTCGACAGCACGATCAGGAACACGAAGCGCCAGTCCCACGCCGCGTAGAAGACGTAGGAGGCGGTCAACATGGCCACCTTCCACCATGCCCGGTTGCGCATCAGCAGCCAGTTGGCAGTCAGGACGATGACGAAGAAGACCGCGAACTGGATGGTCGGGAACAGCACGAGCCGATGGTATTGGTGCCCGGTCGTAGTTCGGTTACACACGCGAAGCGGGGGTGGCCGTCGGCCACCCCCGCTCGGTTTGGGCTGGTTCGGCTACTCGTTGAGTACGGCGTGGGCTGCGGCGAGGCGGGCCACGGGCACCCGGAACGGCGAGCAGGACACGTACTCGACCCCGACACCGTGCATGAAGGCCACGGAGGCGGGATCGCCGCCATGCTCACCGCAGATGCCGAGCTCGATGTCGGGCCGGCCCGCTCGGCCCCGCTCGGCCGCGATCTCTATCAGACCACCGACGCCCGTCGTGTCGAGGCTCTGGAAGGGGTCCGCCGCGATGATGCCGTGCTCCACGTAGGACGGCAGGAACCGTCCGGCGTCGTCACGACTCATGCCGAGCGCGGTCTGCGTGAGGTCGTTCGTCCCGAAGGAGAAGAACTCCGCCGTCTCCGCGAGCTGGTCGGCCACCAGGGCCGCCCTCGGCAGCTCGATCATCGTGCCGAGTGTGTACTCGATGTCGATGCCCTCCTGGCTGAGGACCTCCTCGGCGATCCGGCGGATGATCTCGGCCTGCTGGTCGAGCTCGCCCTTGAAGCCGACCAGGGGCACCATCACCTGCGGTTTGACGACGATGCCACGCTCGGCGCACTTCACGGCAGCCGTGAAGATGGCCCTCGTCTGCATCTCGGTGACCTCGGGGTAGGCGTTGCCGAGCCGGCAGCCACGGTGACCGAGCATCGGGTTCACCTCGGACAGTCGCTCCACCTGGGCGATCAGGTTGTCGAGCTCGGCCACCCGGGTGAGCATCGCGTCGAGCGACGCCAGGTCCGGGGCGGACTGGAGGCGCACCTTCAGGTCCGTCAGCTCGTGGGTCAGCTCCTCGTGGCTGGGCAGGAACTCATGAAGGGGTGGGTCCAGGAGACGGATCGTGACGGGGAGTCCGTCCATGGTCTCGAAGATCCCGATGAAGTCCTCGACCTGGTACGGCTCGAGCCTGGCGAGGGCGTCCCGGCGCTCACGAGGGGTCTGGCTGATGATCATCTTGCGGATCGCGGCGATCCGCTCCTCGCCGAAGAACATGTGCTCGGTCCGGCAGAGACCGATTCCCTCGGCGCCGAAGCGCCGGGCCACGTCGGCATCGTGGGGGGTGTCGGCGTTGGTGCGCACCTTGAGGGTGCGGATCTCGTCGGCCCAGGCCATGAGCGTCTCGAAGTGGTCGTCGAACGTCGGCTCGATCGTGTCCACGTGGCCCGAGATCACTTGTCCGGAGTTCCCGTCGATGGTGAGCCACTCACCCTTCTTGACGACGATCTCGCCCGAGGAGACCTGCTCCTTGGCGTAGTCCACGTCCAGGTCACCCGCACCGGCGACGCAGCACTTGCCCATGCCTCGTGCGACGACGGCGGCGTGGGACGTCACGCCACCCTTGGAGGTGACGATCGCGGCAGCAACGGCCATCCCGTGGAAGTCGTCGGGGCTGGTCTCGTGTCGGACCAGGATGACCGGCCCCTCTGCCGCGGCGACCACGGCGTCGTCGGCGTCGAACACGACTCGGCCCGAGGCGGCGCCGGGCGATGCGGGGAGGCCGGTGGCCATCACCTCGAACGATGCGTCCGGGTCGACGACGGGGTGCAGCAGCTGTTCGAGCTGGTCGGGGTCGACCCGCTTGACGGCCTCGATGTGGTCGATGACCCCTTCGGTGACCATGTCGACGGCGATGCGGACCGCAGCCCGACCGGTGCGCTTGCCCCTCCTCGTCTGCAGGAGGTAGAGCGTCCCGGATTCGACCGTCCACTCGATGTCCTGCATGTCGCCGTAGTGCTGTTCGAGTGCCTCGGCATGGGCCGCCAGCTCCTCGTAGCGGTCCGGCATGACCCGGGCGAGGTCGGAGACCGGCAGGGGAGTGCGGACGCCGGCGACGATGTCCTCACCCTGGGCGTCGGGGAGGTACTCACCATAGAGACCCGGCTCGCCCGTCGCAGGGTTGCGGGTGAACGAGACACCCGTGGCCGACTCGCCGGCGGCGTTCCCGAACACCATGGTCTGGACGTTGACGGCGGTGCCGAGGTCGTGGGCGATGCCGTTGTGGTTCCGGTAGTCGATGGCCCGGCGGTTCTGCCAGGAGTTGAAGACTGCCTGGATGGCCAGGTGGAGCTGCTCGATCGGCTCCTCGGGAATCGATCGGTGTGCGTGCCCGCGGATGATCCGTTCCATGCGGTCGATGAGTGACCGCAGCCCCTCCTCGTCGAGCGAGCCGCCGTTGGCCTCCTGGGCGCGCTCCATGGCGTGGTCGAGGGGCTCGGCGGGGACGCCGAAGACGATCTCGGCGAACATGCGGATGAACCGGCGGTAGGCCTCCCAGGCGAATTCGGGATCGCCGGTGAGGTTCGCGAGGCCCTCGGTCGCCTTGGGGTTCAGCCCCAGGTTCAGGATGGTGTCCATCATCCCGGGCATCGAGATGGGGGATCCGGATCGGACCGAGACCAGCAGCGGGTTCGTCACCGAACCGAACTGCTTGCCGCTCTTCTCCTCCAAGGCGGCGACTGAGGCGTCGACTTCTTCCCAGAGGCCGTCGGGGACAAGCGACCCCGCCGCGTGGAAGGCGTTGCAGGCGCCCGTCGTGACCGTGAAACCGGGAGGTACCGGGAATCCGGAGCGGGTCATCTCTGCGAGATTCGCCCCTTTCCCCCCGAGTATCGCCGCCATCGTGCGGTCGCCGTCTTCGAATGCGTAAACCATGCGCTCCATGGGGACCATGTTACGACTTTGTTAACCACTTCACAAAGTACTTGTGGTGAAAAGATTCGCCGTTCTTGGGCAACTCATCGCTCCGGGCCGATTGGTACCGTTCGGATCCCCGGAACGGAGCTGACGCGCCATGTCCCACACCACCGCCGCCTTCTCGGTGAGGCTCGTCGTACGCCTGCACCACCTGCCGGGGACGCTCGGCCGGTTCGCCACCGCCGTAGGTGAGCTCGGTGGAAACATCACCAAGCTCTCCGGATTCGAGGTCGGGGGCGATTCCATCACCCGCGAGATCGTGGTCGACGCCGAGTCCGAGGACCACGCGAATGCCATCGTCCTGGGCCTCTCGGACATGGAGGGCGTCGAGATCCTCGAGTCCGACGACATCGTCTTCCACCTCCATCGGGGTGGCAAACTCGATGTGGTGCCCCGCTTCCCCCTTCGGGATCGTGACGACCTCTCGGTCGCATACACGCCCGGGGTCGCCCGGGTGTGCCTGGCGATCGCCGCCGACGAGTCGCTCGCCTGGAAGTACACCGGTCGAGCCACCACGGTCGCCGTCGTATCGGATGGCACGGCCGTGCTCGGACTGGGCGACATCGGTCCTTTGGCCTCGCTCCCGGTGATGGAGGGTAAAGCGATGCTCTTCAAGGAGTTCGGCGACGTCGATGCCTTCCCTGTCGTCCTGAGCACGACCGACCCCGATGAGATCATCGAGACGGTCACCCGGTTGGCACCGTCATTCGGCGGCGTGAACCTCGAGGACATCGCGGCACCCGCCTGCTTCGTGGTCGAGGAAGCGCTCCGAGAGGCGCTCGACATCCCGGTCTTCCACGACGACCAGCACGGAACCGCCATCGTCGTCCTTGCAGCACTCGACAACGCCTGCCGACTCACCGAACGCCGGATGCGCCACCTCCGGGTGGTGATCGCCGGTGCCGGCGCCGCAGGGGTGGCGATCGCCAAGATCCTGACGAACGCCGGCGTCCCCGACATCGTCGTCACGGACTCCAAGGGGGCCGTCTACGAGGGCCGGGAGGAGTTCTCCCATGGCAAGGCATGGCTCGCCGAGCACACGAACCCGCGGGGTATCACCGGCGGACTGGAGGAGGCCATGGTGGGTGCCGACTGCTTCATCGGTGTGTCCCGGCCGAACATCGTGACCCGGGCCGAGGTCGAGTCCATGGCTGCCCAACCGTTGGTGTTCGCCCTGTCGAACCCGGACCCTGAGATCGTGCCGGAGGAGATCGGGGACATCGCCGGCGTGATCGCCACGGGTCGTTCGGACT
Source organism: bacterium (assembly GCA_024639975.1). GTDB lineage: Bacteria > Actinomycetota > Acidimicrobiia > Spongiisociales > JAENVV01 > JAHEFX01. The sequence continues at coordinate 41,020 of JAHEFX010000005.1, read as the reverse complement.
ACCCCAACCAGATCAACAACGTGCTCGCCTTCCCGGGGATCTTCCGGGGGGCGCTCGATGCGGGTGCGACGGCCATCACCGAGTCGATGAAACTCGCCGCCGCCGACGCCATAGCCGCGACCGTGCGCGACGACCTGCGGGTCGACCGCATCGTGCCCGAGGCGATGGATCGATCGGTCGCCCCGGCCGTGGCCGAGGCCGTCATCCGCGCTGCCGTGCGGGCCGGGGTCTGTCGGTGAGCGATCGGACGGCGGCGGCGCTCCTCGGCGTTCCCCGTCGCTCCCGGCAGGGACCCGATCCCTGGGCACTGGGCGTAGTCGGCGCCCTCCTGGGCGCCGCCGTGGTCGTCATCGCCCTCTGTCCCGATGAGGTCTGCCTCGGGGTGGGGAAGGAGTGGCCGTGGCCCATCGACCTCTTCATGGCCGTCTCGTTCCTCGGCGTCGCCGCCTTGATCTCCATCCAGGCGACCGGGAACCGCCTGGCCGGGGTGCTGGCGTTGGCCGGCTCGCTGAAACTGCTCGAGATGGACCTTGGTGTCTATGGGCACACGGTCTCGTGGCAGGCGGCCCGCATGGTGTTCCTCGCGGTCGTCTGGCACGCCGCGCTCTCCTTCCCGCTGGGCGACCCGAAGCGAAGCGGCTGGATCCTCTCCACCGGGTGGGCGACCTGGGCCGTCGTGGGTTGGGGCGCGCGAGCCCTCTGGGCCGATCCCGACTCGCTCGGTGCGGGAGCGGCGATCGTCCCGCTGCCCGACGCTCCCGAGGCAGTGGGATCCCTCCTCGCCTCCGTCGCGACGATTGGCAACGTCCTGATCATCGCCTCGCTGGGACTCCTGCTGACGAGGTTCTTCCGGGGCGATCGCCAGGCGCGGCGAAGCATGGCCCCGCTCCTCATGATCGTCCCGATCGTCATGCTCACCGTCGTCGACGAGGCGCTCGTTCGAGCCGGGCTCGTCGACGCGACCTTCCTCTCGGCCTCGGCGTGGTCCGAGATCGCCGTGCTCGCCGTTCCGTGGGGCATCGCTGCGGGATTGATCCGATCCCGCCTCTGGGGTGGCGAGGTGGCGAGGCTGGTCGTCGCCGCGGAGCGGGCCGGCAGCCCGGAAGAACTCGAGCGGGTGGCCGCCGACACCCTGGGGGACCCGACGGCCGCAGTCGGCCTCGTCCGGGACCCCTCCGGAGAACTGGTCTCGGTCGACGGTCGCCCGTTCCCGGACCCGAATGAACCAGGGAGGCTGCGCGAGCCGCTCGTGGTGGAGGACAAGGAGATCGGATTCATCGACCATGTCGACTCGGTGCCGCGGGTCCTCGCCGAGCAGACCGCCATGACCATCGCCCTGTCGATGGATCGTCTCAGGCTGCAGACGGAGGTCCGGGCCCAGATGGCCGAGGTCCTCGAGTCCCGCAAGCGCGTCATCGAGGCGGCCGACAACGCACGACGCCAGATCGAGCGGGATCTCCACGACGGTGCCCAGCAACGATTGCTTGCGCTCTCGATGGAGGCCGATCGGCTCCGCATCAAACTCGAGCGCTCCGAGGTCTCCGACGCGATCGTCGACGATGCCGTTGCGATCTCCCGGGCCGCCAAGGACGCCCACGCCGAGCTGCGCGACCTCGCCCGGGGGATGTACCCGCCAACGCTCGAGGCCGATGGGCTGGCATCGGCGATCGAGTCGCTCGCGGGCCAGTTCGAAGGAGGCGGGTCGACGATCCGAACCGATGTGGAGGTCGAACGCCTCGGCTCGGGGGTCGAGGGAGCCGCATACTTCGTGATTGCCGAGGCCGTGACCAACGCCGTCCGGCATGCCGGAAGCGGGTCGATCGCGGTCGAGGTTCGACAGGGGCAGCGAGAGTTGTCGATCGTGGTCACCGACGACGGCCGGGGCGGCGCCGACATGAGCCGGGGGAGCGGGCTCGTCGGTCTCTCCGATCGGCTGGGAGCGGTCGGAGGCCGGATGGAGCTCTCGTCGCCCCCGGGCGGCCCCACCCGGCTCTCCGCTTGGATACCGCTGCTCGTACGCATCTAGCCCTGTGCTATAATATGAGTCGGTAAGACTCAGATATCACACAGGAGGACTTTGTCATGCTGCCCGTACGCTCCTTCTTCGGTCGCGACCTCGACCTGTTGTTCGACCGTCTCTCCGAGGCCCCGTCGGCACCGGTCTGGCGGCCCCGTCTGGACGCCCATCGCACCGACGAGGGCTTCGTGGTGGAGGTCGACCTCCCCGGGATCGACCCGGACGAAGTCGATGTGGCCGTCGAGGACGGCGTGCTCTCGATCGCCGGGCACCGCCTGGTCGAACGGTCCGAGGACGGCTTCATCACCGAGCGGATCTCCGGTTCGTTCATCCGTCGGCTCACGATCCCCGAAGGCATCGAGGCCGAGGACATCACCGCCACGTATGCCGATGGCGTCCTGCGTCTCGTGCTCCCCGTTCCGGCCGAGCCCGAGCCGAAGGTGACCCGGGTTCCGGTCAGCAGGAACTGAGCCGGCCCGGCCGCTGGTCAGCGCACCAGTGGCTTGTACTTGATCCTCGTCGGCCGAAGGGCCTCGTCGCCGAGCTCTCGGCGGCGGGCCTCTTCGTATTCGGTGAAGTTCCCCTCGAACCATCGCACCTGGCTGTCGCCCTCGAAGGCGAGGATGTGGGTGGCGATCCGGTCGAGGAACCAGCGATCGTGGGAGATGACCACGGCACAGCCGGGGAACTTCTCGAGGCCGGCCTCCAGGGCCCGGAGCGTGTCGACGTCGAGGTCGTTGGTCGGCTCGTCCAGCAGGAGGACGTTCCCGCCCCGGCGCAGCATCTTGCCCAGGTGGACGCGGTTGCGCTCTCCCCCTGAGAGGTTGCCGACCTTCTTTTGCTGGTCCGAGCCCTTGAAGTTCAGCGAGGCCACGTAGGCACGGCCGTTGACCTCGCGGTTGCCTATCCGGAGGAACTCGGAGCCGCCGGTTATCTCCTGGTAGATCGTGTTGTCCGCGTCGAGGTCGTCGCGCGACTGGTCGACGTAGGCCAAGTCGACCGTCGAGCCCACCTCCAACGCACCGTCGTCGGGGGACTCGTCGCCGGTCAGCATCCTGAACAGCGTCGTCTTGCCGGCACCGTTGGGTCCGATGACGCCGACGATGCCGGCCGGCGGCAGCCGGAAGGTGAGCTCCTCGATCAACAGGCGGTCGCCGAACCCCTTCGAGAGGCCGTCGGCGACGATGACCTTGTCGCCGAGCCGCGCCGTCATGGGGATGTGCAACTCGAGGTCTCCTCGTCCGCGTTCGGCGGACTGCTCCTCGGCGAGGAGCTCCTCGTAGGCCGAGAGGCGGGCCTTCGACTTGGCCTGCCGGGCCCGGGGGCTCATCCGTACCCACTCGAGCTCCTGGGCAAGTGTGCGTTGGCGGGCCGAGACCTCCTTCTCCTGCTGGGAGAGCCGTGCCCGCTTCTGCTCGAGCCATCCCGAGTAGTTGCCCTCGTAGGGGTAGGCCCTCCCGTTGTCCAGCTCGAGAATCCATCCGGCCACGTTGTCGAGGAAGTAGCGGTCATGGGTGACGGCGACGACGGTCCCGTCGTACTCGGCCAAGTGCTGCTCGAGCCAAGCGACCGACTCGGCATCGAGGTGGTTGGTGGGCTCGTCGAGCAGGAGTAGGTCGGGGTGTGACAAGAGGAGCCGGCACAGCGCCACCCGGCGCCGCTCGCCGCCCGAGAGTGTGCTCACGTCCGAGTCGGATGCCGGCACCCGCAGGGCATCCATGGCGATGGCGACCTTGCGTTCGAGCTCCCAGGCGCCTGCCGCCTCGATCTTCTTCTCGAGCGCTGCCTGGCGTTCCCCGAGGGCCTCGTAGTCGGCGTCCGGGTCCGACCAGCCCGCCAGCACCTGGTTGTACTCGTCGATGAGGGCTTGGACGGGTGCGACCCCGTCCATGACGTTGCCGAGCACGTCCTTGTCGGGGTCGAGCTCGGGCTCCTGGGACAGGAACCCGACCGAGTGGCCCGGCGAGAGACGGGCCTCGCCGGTGAATCCCTCGTCGAGGCCGGCCATGATCCGCAGGACCGACGACTTGCCCGCCCCGTTGTGGCCGATCACGCCGATCTTGGCCCCCGGGAGGAAGGCGAGGGTGACGTCGTCGAGGACGGTTCGATCCGGCGGGTAGTGCCGGCTGAGGTTCCGCATCGTGAAGATGAACTGCGCCATGGGCGGCGAGCGTAGACCCCCTACCCTCCCCGGGTGCCTTCCGACGCCGCCGACATCGCCGAGGAGCTCCTCCACGACGTCGTGACCGCCCGGGGTGGCGATGCGAGGGAAGGGCAGGTGGCCATGGCTCGCGCCGTCGCCGAGGCATTCGACCGTCGCGAGCACCTCCTCGTGGAAGCCGGGACCGGCACCGGCAAGTCATTCGCCTACCTGGTCCCCGCCGTCGCCCACGGTGAACCGGTCGTCGTGGCCACGGCGACCAAGAGCCTGCAGGACCAGCTGGGGGAGAAGGATCTACCGGCCGTGGCCGCCGCCCTCGCCGATCGCAGGACCGTGACCTGGGCGGTCGTGAAGGGACGGGGTTCGTACCTGTGCCGGGCCAGGCTCTCCGAGCGCCTGTCCGAGGAAGGCTGGACCGACCAGGGAGCCCTTTTCAATGCGGTCGAGCTACCCGACGAGCTCGGGCGGGTGCTGGGCTGGTCGGAGGACACCACGACCGGGGACCGTGATGAGCTCCCGTTCCAGGTCGAGGATTGGGGTGACTACTCGGTCGGCGGCATGGAGTGCCCGGGCCGGGAGACTTGTCCGTTCGGCGCCGAGTGCTTCGCGTTCGAGGCCCTGGACCGCGCCGCCGACGCCGACGTGATCGTCGTGAACCACCACCTGTACGCAGCCCACATGGCCACCGAGGGGGCGGTGCTGCCACCGCACAAGGCGCTCATCGTCGATGAGGCCCATCGCCTCGAGGACACCGTCGCCGGGGCGCTCGGCATCGACCTGGCCCCTTGGCGGCTGTTCCAGCTCACCCGCTCGATGCGCATGGCCCGGGCGCTGATCGGCGCCGATGCAGCCCGGATCCAACGGGCGCTCGCTGCGCTGGCCCGGGACTTCGAGACGCAGCTGCGCAGGACATCGGCGGGCCGCTTCTCGGATCTGGAGGACCTCCCCGTGGCGGACGCCGTCGAGCGGATCGCCGTGATCGCCGGGGACTTGGGGGCGCGACTGAGATCGGTCCAGCCGGAGCAGCAGGCCCTCTCGGCAGCCAGGGCGAGGATGCTCCGGCTGGTCGGGCACCTCGCCGGGGACGTCGCGGCGCTCACCGAGCTGGACGACCAGACCGTGGCATGGATCGAGGGTGGCCGCCAGCCGGCCATCAAGACGGCACCCATCGACGTGGCCGGGCTCCTCCAGCGGGACCTCTACGGGGAGGTGACGATGGTCGGCACCAGCGCGACCCTCTCGCTGGGCGGTCGGCTGGAGCCGATGGCTGCCCGTCTGGGACTCGGCGGTCCGACCAATGAGGTGGCCCTCGAGCGGGTTCCGGGCCCGTTCGACTACGCCCGCCAGACCCGCCTGTACCTCGCCTCGGACCTTCCCGACCCGAGGACCGACGAGTGGCGGGAGGCCATCGGCGACACGGTCCTCCAGTTGGTCGACGCGTCCGGCGGACGTGCACTGGTCCTGTGCACCAGCAGGCGGAACGTGGACCTGCTCGCGGAGCGATTGGTCGGGGTCGACCATCGGGTCCTGGTGCAGGGCGAGCTCGGGGCCAACGCCCTGCGGGAGGCCTTCGCCGCCGACGAGACGTCGGTCCTGGTGGCGACGATGGGCTTCTGGGAGGGCCTCGACGTCCCGGGACGATCGCTGCAGTTGGTAGCCATCGACCGGGTGCCATTCCCCCGGCCGGACGACCCGCTGTGGGCGGCCCGACGGGAGGCATCGGAGCGGGCCGGACGATCGGCGTTCCGCGACGTGGACCTGCCGAGGGCTGCGACGCTGCTCGCCCAGGGGGCCGGCCGATTGATTCGTTCCCGGGCCGACCACGGGGTGGTGGCGATCCTGGACCCTCGGGTGGCCCGGGCGGGCTACGGCAGAGAGCTCATCGCCGCGCTCCCACCGATGCCGGTGACGACCCACCGGGAGGAGGCCGAGGCGTTCCTCGCGGCACTCAGGTAGGGCAGCGACGACGGGCGTAGGCGTCCGGGTGGCCTACTCTCGCTTGCCGTGGTAGCCACTTCCCAACAACCCCTCACCGATGTGACGTTCGCGTCGCTGGGCCTCGACGAACGGATCGTGTCGGCGCTCGCCGAGCAAGGCATCGAGCATCCCTTCCCGATCCAGGCCGACGCGATCCCACCGGTACTCGAAGGCCGCGACCTCTGCGGCAAGGCCAAGACCGGGTCCGGCAAGACGTTCGCGTTCGGCCTCCCGACCCTGCAGCGCCTCGTTGCCGGCGGCGGAACCCCCCAGGCGCTGGTGCTCGTCCCGACCCGAGAGCTCTGTGTCCAGGTCGCAGCCGAGCTGCGCCCCTTCGCCAAGGCCCTCGGCCTCTTCGTCGCCGAGGTGTACGGCGGTGTCTCGATCGGGAACCAGATCGACCAGCTCAATCGGGGTGCCGAGATCGTCGTTGCGACGCCCGGACGCCTCATCGACCTGCAGGACCGTGGCGCGATCCGCTACGACCACGTCGGCGTCGTCATCCTCGACGAAGCGGACCAGATGTCGGACATGGGTTTCATGCCCCAGACCGAGTACATCTGGCGCCAGGTCCCCGACGGCCACCAGTCCCTGCTGTTCAGCGCGACCCTCGACGGCGGGATCGACCATCTCGTGAACCGTCGCCTGACCGACCCGGTCTTCTCCGAGGTCGCCTCCGAGTCGGTGTCCATCGAGCAGATGGAGCACCGGTTCCTGCTCGTCCACTATCGCGACAAGCCGAAAGTGGCTGCACGGGTCACCAAGTCCGCCGAGAAGTCGTTGGTCTTCGTGCATACCAAGTACGGGTGTGACCGGGTCGCCGACGAACTGCGGGCCGAGGGCGTCGAAGCTGCCGCCATCCACGGCGGCCTGCCGCAGGTCAAGCGCCAGCGGGTCATGGAACGGTTCTCCGATGGACGTCTGCCGGTGCTCGTCGCCACGAACGTCGCTGCCCGTGGCCTCGACATCGACGACGTCGACCTCGTGGTGCACTACGACCCACCGGCCGATGCCAAGACGTTCCTCCATCGGTCGGGCCGAACGGCTCGAGCCGGGCGTCCGGGGATGGTCGCGACGTTGATCGAGTGGGATCAGGAGATCCCGGTCCGGACCCTCCAGAACGAGGCCGGCCTCGACCACGAGATGACGAAGATCTACTCGAATGACGACCGCCTCGACGACCTGTGGTCGTGGGACCCGCCGCGTCGGGACCTCGATGCCGAGCGGGCCGCCAGGCGCAAGGCCCGAAAAGGCCGTCGCTAGCTCCCGAATTCGTCCTGGTCGGTGACCTTCTGGAAGGTCAGGTCGATCGCCATCCACAAGGTCTTGGCGAATGGATAGAAGAAGACCGGGAACAGCAGGTTCATACCCACCACGCCCGCGGCGATCCACGCCCACGGCGGGTCGGGCCAGGTCAGCCAGACGGCCGTCCCGAACGTGCCGAGGAACAGCAAAGCGATCACGGCCGTGTTGATCGTCATGGCGCCGACCCAGTAGCCGGGCTCCCGTTCGAAGAGCAGGTCGCATTCGCCACAGGTCGTGGTCATCCGGTACCAGGACTCGAAGACCGGTTTGTGCCCGCATCGGGGACAGCGGCGGGTCAGTGCCCAACGAAACTGGTGCATCGTGGGGACGGTAACGGTGGCGGGGGACGATGAGCCATACGGACGTAGGCTCCTCGGCATGTCCGACGACCTCACCGATGCGTTCGCCCGGATCCGCGTGGATTACGGGCGCGACGGCCTGGAGCCGCCGGACCTCCCAAGCGACCCGATGGACGGGATCCGCGATTGGCTCGCCCAGGCCTCGGCGTCGGGGATTGCCGAGCCGAACATCGTGCACCTGGCGACCGTCGACCCCGACGGCCGGCCATCCGTACGTGCCGTGCTCGTGAAGGATGTCGACGAAGGCGTCGTCTTCTTCACCAACTATGCGAGCCGCAAGGGCGAAGCCCTCGCTGCCGAGCCCCGTGCGGCCGGGTCGATCCTGTGGCAGCCGCTGCATCGCCAGATCCGTGTGGAGGGGACGGTCACCAAGGTCTCGGACGCCGAGTCGGACGAGTACTTCGCTGCCCGCCCCGAGGCCGCTCGCCGGTCGGCCCAAGCCAGCCCCCAGTCACGGGTCATCCCCGACAGGGCGTGGCTGGAGGAGCGGGCGCGATCAGCGACCGGGGAAGATCGGCCGGCAGTGTGGGGCGGGTACCGACTGGTCCCCGACGTGGTCGAGTTCTGGCAAGGTCGGGAAGGCCGACTGCATGATCGGATCCTGTTCCGCAGGGAGGGCGAGCGGTGGGCGGTCGAACGACTGGCCCCCTGACCCTTCCGCCGGGGTCGTTGGAGGTGCTCCGCCGACTCGCCGCCGAGGCATCGCCGAGGGAGGCCTGTGGGCTGCTCTTCGGTGAGGCCTTGGACGTGACCGAGGTGACCTCGATCCGGAACGTTGCAGACGGTCGTTCCGAGTTCGTGATGGATCCCGAAGAACTATTCGTCGTGCTCTCGAGTCGTGAGGACGTGCTGGGGTCCTGGCACTCGCATCCCAGATCGACAGCCGACCTGTCGGAAGCCGATCTGACAGGCCCTCCCCGGGGCTGGGTCCAGGTGGTGGTGGGGACGAACGGTGTGGCGGGGTACGCAGCCACCGATCACACGGTACTGACGGTGGTGGAGCGGCCATGAGGCTCACCGTGCTCGGCGCTGCCGGGTCCTATCCGACATCGACCGAGCCGGGCTCGGGTTTCCTGGTGGAGGCCGACGGGGTCCGGGTCGTCCTCGACCTCGGCCCGGGGACGTTCCCGAGGCTGGCGGACGAGATTCCGATCCATGCCGTGGACGCGATCGTGGTCACGCACGGCCATGCGGACCATGCGGCCGACCTGCTGGCTTGGTACCACGCCTCACGGCACGGGATACCCCCTCGGGCTTCCGTTCCCTTGTTCGCTCCAGGGGAGGTCATCGAGCGGGTGCGGGGGTTCTTGAAGAAGGGCCCCGAGGAACTGGCGATGGTGTTCGACCACCGGGAGGTGGACCCGGGCGACGAAGCCTCGGTGGCCGGGGTGGCACTGTCGTTCGGCGCGGTCGTGCACACGGTTCCCGCCGTCTCCGTTCGGGTCGATTCATCCGGGAAGTCGCTGGTCTACACCGGCGACACGGCGCCGTCGGCGGACGTGGTCGACCTGGCCCGGGGTTCGGACCTGTTGGTGTGCGAGGCGACGCTGGTGGACGAGACCGTTCCGGGGATCCACTGCTCGGCGGAAGACGCTGGGGCGATGGCGAAGGACGCCGAGGTCGGCGCCCTCTTGCTCACCCACCTGCGCCCGGACCAGGACCGGGAGGAGGCGATCGCCGCCGCCGGACGAGAGTTCGGTGGGCCGATTGCCGTCGCGGAGGCAGGTCTCACCCGCTCCATATGATGGCGGGCATGAGAGAACGAGCCCCGGGCGAGCTTCGCCCCGTCGAGATCACCCGCAGCTACACCACCGCCACACCGGGGTCGGTGTTGATCAAGGTCGGGGGGACGTGGGTCCTGTGTACCGCCTCCGTCAGTGATGAGGTGCCCCGCTGGATGAAGGGGTCGGGGAAGGGATGGGTGACGGCGGAGTACGCCATGCTTCCCGGGTCGGGGAGCGACCGGATCCGGCGGGATGCCTGGCAGGGCGGTAGGTCGAAGGAGATCAGTCGGCTCATCGGCCGCAGCCTGCGAGCGGTCACCGACATGCGGGGAATGGGCGAGCTCTCCGTTCGGCTGGACTGTGACGTGCTCCAGGCAGACGGTGGGACGCGGACGGCCGCCATCACCGGGGCGTGGATTGCGCTCCACGACGCGTTCGAAGTGGCGGTGGGGCAGGGCATGACGCCGCGCATCCCCTTGTTCGACCAGGTGGCGGCGACGTCTGTCGGGATCGTCGACGGGACGCCGCTGCTCGACCTCGAGTACGAGAGCGACGCGGCGGCCGAGGTCGACATGAATGTGGTGATGACGGGTCGCGGCCTGCTGGTGGAGGTGCAGGGGACGGCCGAGGAACAGCCCTACACCCGAGCGGACCTGGACCAGCTGTTGGACTTGGCCGACGCCGGGATCACCGAGCTGTTGGCGACGCAGGCCGAGATCACGGGATTCGGGGCTTGAACCTGGATCGGATCGTCCTGGCGACGAAGAACCCGGACAAGCGGGCGGAACTGGTCGAGGTGCTGGCCGGCGTGCCGTCGGCCGGCGAGGTGGTCGAAGGCCCAGAGTGGCCGGATGTCGACGAGACCGAGACCACGCTGGAGGGGAACGCGTTGCTCAAGGCGCGGGCGGCTGCCCGTGCGACAGGGTTGGCGGCGGTGGCCGACGACACCGGCTTGGAGGTCGCAGCGCTCGACGGCGCGCCGGGTGTGATGACCGCCAGGTACGCCGGTCCCGACGCGACGTACGAGGAGAATGTCGACGCGCTCCTGGAGGCATTGGACGGAGTCGGCGATCGGGCAGCGGCATTTCGGACGGCCGTGGCACTGGTCACCCCCGATGGTGGGGAGGTGGTGGTCGAAGGCGTCCTCGAGGGCGTGATCTCGACCGAGCGCCGGGGGAGTGGGGGTTTCGGGTACGACCCCGTCTTCGAGGTGGACGGCCGGACACTGGCGGAGATGCCGTCGTCCGAGAAGCATGCGATCAGCCACCGAGGGCGGGCCCTGCGGGCGCTGGCCGAGGCGCTGGACGGCTAGACGAACGCAACCGATTCGGTGGCGGCGCTGACGACGTAGACCCGGTCGTTGTTGGACTCGGGGTCGGCTGGGGTGACCCAGAACGCGGGCCGTCCGGGGGCGTAGCCACTGGTGTAGCCGTGCATGACCTCACCGTCGGCGAAGGTGACGGTGATCTTGCGCCCGAGGCCGTTGCGATCGGCATCTGCACGACCCCTCGCCTCGGCGTCACCGTCGAGGTCGTGGACGAAGAAGAGGGCCTTCAGGTCGCCGACCTGGATGGTCGTCGTGGTTCCGTCGGGTTGGCGCAGGTGGAAATCAGGGACGTTGGGCCGGATGTTCCCGGTCGTCCCCTTGAGAAGCGTGCCGTCGGTGAGGTGGGCCACTACTTGGTGCATGTCCAAGGTATCGGCTCACCGGTGGGGTGATCTTGAACGCGCACGACCCCGGCACGGGGCCGGGGTCGAGGGGAAGTGGGTCGCCAGGGAATCGAACCCTGAACCTACCGGTTAAGAGCCGGTTGCTCTGCCAATTGAGCTAGCGACCCGCCGGCGATATTAGGCAGCGGGTCGATGTAGCGGCAGTGCGATCGAGAGACCGCCTATCCATCCGAGTGTCCGCGCAAGCATCAGGGTTGACCGGCGAACTCGCAGTGTGCAAATGCCATGGGCGAGGATCCTGCCTCGGTGGCCGGTACCCGACGGTTTCCAGTATGTCTTCCCAGCCGGAGCGGTCGAAGCGATCTGCTGCTGCCACCACGCGATCGCGGCTGGTTCGTCGTCGCCATCGTGCAGGTGCAGTCTGATCGTGAATTCGGCGTCGGGATCGTGGTGGACGAGGACCCACTCCTCGAAGAGGCGAATCGCTGCAGGATCCGAGTTGGCCAGACCCAGGTGCTGGGACTTCGCTCCTTCTCCCCAGTACATCGTCGTCCCCGCAACCCAGAGCGGGTCTTCCAGCAACTCCAGCGCCTCCCACCGAGCTCGCTCGAACTCGGCTTCTGCCGCCTCGCGGTGGTGCCGCTGTGTGTCTCTTGACCCCAGACCAGGGGGTGCCGATATGCCCGCACACCAACGGCCCATCGTCGTGGCGTGGACGCCGGCCATCTCGGCGATGGCGGCCAGGGTGTGGCCCTCGGCTCGGAGGATCCTTGCTTCTTCCCTCGTCATGGATCGAACGTATCCGACGGGTATGACGCGAAGCCTTGGCCGATGGTCCTTGTACGATCTCCTGAACGGGCCGTGGCGCAGCTTGGTAGCGCGCTTGCTTTGGGAGCAAGAAGTCGCCAGTTCAAATCTGGCCGGCCCGACGGAGATCCCAGCAATCCATACAATGCCGGCGATCCTTGCGGGTGTAGCTCAATGGCAGAGCCCCGGCCTTCCAAGCCGGTGATGCGGGTTCGATCCCCGTCACCCGCTCCATGCCCCCGTAGCTCAATTGGATAGAGCACTGGACTTCTAATCCAGTTGTTGCAGGTTCAAGTCCTGCCGGGGGTACGGGAATCCGCCCAACGCTCATCCGGCATTACCATGCATGCTCCGACGGCTCCGCCGTCGACATGGTGGCCGTAGCTCAGCTCGGTTAGAGCGCCTGGTTGTGATCCAGGAGGTCGCGGGTTCGAATCCCGTCGGTCACCCCGAACGATCGCGTGGTTCCACGCGATCTCGTCCTACCCACGTCACAGGAGTCCCTTCCCATGAGTGCCACGGTCTCGGAGGCCGGCGCGTTCGAGCGCCTCGTCACGTTCACCGTCCCAGCAGGCGATCTCAACAACGCCGAGAATGCCGCCGCCCGTCGCATCTCGCGAGAGCTCCGTATCCCCGGGTTCCGTCCGGGACGGGCCCCCCGCCCGATCGTCGAGCAGCAGGTCGGGGCGGACCGCATCCGCTCCGAGGCCCTCGACGCCCTTCTTCCCGAGCTGGTCACCGGCATCCTCGCCGACGAGGACCTGACCCCGGCCGCCAGCCCGGCCGTGGAGGCCCTCCGTGACACCGATACCGGCGTGGAGGTCGACCTTCGCGTCGCCCTCTGGCCCGAGCTGACCTCTGCCCCCGACTACGTCGGGCGCGAGGTCGAGGTGGAGACACCCGCCGTCACCGACGATGAGATCGACGAGCAGATGAAGGCCATGGCCGAGCAGTTCGCCGAGGTCGAGAACGTCGATCGTCCTGCCGGTGCCGGCGACACCGTCATCATCGACCTCGCCGGGACCAAGGACGGCGAGGACTTCGACGCCCTCTCCGCCGACGGCCTCTTCTACGAGATCGGCACCGGCATGCTCTTCGAAGGACTCGACGACGCCGTCACCGGCGCCTCGCCGGGCGACACCGTCGAGTTCGACGGTGTCCTACCCGATGGCTTCGGCGAGAACGCCGGCGAATCCGTCACCTACAAGGTGACCGTCACCGAGGTCAAGGAGAAGAAGCTCCCCGAGATGGACGACGAATGGGCCTCCGAGGTCTCCGAGTTCGACACCATGGACGAGTTCTCCGAGACCCTTCGTCGCCGACTCGGCCAGCGCAAGCTCGACGTCTCCTACGACGACTACCGCCGCAAGCTCATCGACCTCCTCGTCGACGAGATCGAACTCGAGATCCCCGAGGCCATCGTCCGGACCGAGATGGACCGCCTCCTCCACGACTTCTCGCACCGGCTGTCCGAGCAAGACATCTCGATCGCCGACTACCTGCAGGTCACCGGCCAGACCGAGGAAGCCCTCGTCAACGATCTCCAGGAGCAGGCCAGCCGATCGATCGGCATCGACCTCGTGCTCGATTCGGTCGTCGACGACGCCGGCCTGGAGCTCGAGGAAGACGAGCTCGCTGCCACCGTCGAGGCCTTCCGCAACCTCGCCACCGAGCAGGGTGTCGACGTGGCCGGCACCCCTCAAGAGGAGCGTGTCGTCACTGATATGCTCCGTCAGAAGGCCATGGAAACGCTGCTGAAGTCGGCAGTGCCCGTGGACGGAGACGGGCAGCACATCGACTACACCGCCCTTGCCGCAGATCTCGCGGACCCCGAGGACGACGAAGACGACGAGCTACCGGAAGCCGACGACCCGGAGGAATCCGGGGCCGACGACGACGAAGACTGAGGGTCGTTGACTCCGACCCCCTCGGTGAGAAGACTGAGACCCCCTGGAGGAACGATGGACGCCCAGAACTACCTCGTACCAACCGTCGTCGAGTCGACGTCCCGCGGTGAGCGGGCCTACGACATCTACTCGCGCCTGCTGAAGGATCGGATCATCTTTCTCGGCACGCCGATCGACGACGCCGTGGCCAACCTGATCATGGCCCAGCTGTTGCACCTCGAGTCGGAGGACCCCGACAAGGACATCTACCTCTACATCAACTCGCCCGGCGGGTCGATCACCTCCCTGTTCGCGATCTACGACACCATGCAGTACATCGGTCCCGACGTGGCCACCGTCTGCATGGGCATGGCCGCATCGGCCGCGGCCGTCATCCTCGCCGGCGGTGCCAAAGGCAAGCGCTTCGCCCTCCCGCACGCCCGGGTCATGATGCACCAGCCCCACGGTGGCGCCCAGGGCCAGGCCACCGACATCGAGATCCAGGCAAAGCTCATCATCCAGATGCGCGAGCAGCTCAATCGGATCCTCGCCGAGCACACCGGCAAGGACTACGAGAAGGTCGCCCAGGACACCGAGCGGGATTATTGGATGCTTGCCGACGAGGCAGAGGAATACGGTGTGATCGACTCGGTCATCACACGGCGTGAACTGACCGCCGTACAGAGCGCGTAGGAGCAAGGTTTGGCGAAGTTCGGAGAGGGCGGGGACCTCCTCAAGTGCAGTTTCTGCGGCAAGTCGCAGAAACAGGTCCGCAAGTTGATCGCCGGTCCCGGCGTCTACATCTGTGACGAATGCATCGATCTCTGCAACGAGATCATCGAGGAAGAGTTCTCCGGCTCCGAGCAACCGGAGCAGATCCAGCTCCCCACCCCCTCGGAGATCCACGCCTTCCTCTCCGAGTACGTCATCGGCCAGGACCGTGCGAAGAAGATCCTCTCGGTGGCGGTCTACAACCACTACAAGCGGGTGAAGGCCGGTCGCAACAAGGCCGAGCAGATCGAGCTCTCCAAGTCGAACATCCTCCTCGTCGGTCCCACCGGATCCGGCAAGACGGAGCTCGCCCGGACGCTCGCCCGCCTGCTGAATGTCCCCTTCGCCATTGCCGACGCCACCGCCCTCACCGAAGCCGGCTACGTCGGCGAGGACGTCGAGAACATCCTCCTGAAACTGATCCAGGCCGCCGACTACGACACCGAGCGTGCCGAGCAGGGGATCATCTACATCGACGAGATCGACAAGATCGCTCGCAAGGCCGAGAACCCGTCGATCACCCGCGATGTCTCGGGCGAGGGAGTCCAGCAGGCGCTGCTCAAGATCCTCGAGGGCACGGTCGCCTCGGTCCCGCCCCAGGGTGGCCGCAAGCACCCGCACCAGGAGTTCCTCCAGATCGACACGACGAATGTCCTGTTCATCGTGGGCGGTGCGTTCGCTGGACTCGACAAGGTCATAGGCGACCGCGTCGGAACCCGCTCGGTCGGGTTCGGTGCCGACGTCCGGGCCAAGAAGGACCTCGAGGCGGCCGACCTGCTGCCGCAGGTCTCTCCCGACGACCTGCACAAGTACGGCCTCATTCCCGAGTTCATCGGCCGCCTGCCCGTCGTGGCGACAGTCGACGAGCTGGACACCGAGTCGCTCGTGCGGATCCTCACCGAGCCCCGCCACGCACTGGTCCAGCAGTTCCAGCGGATGTTCGAGCTCGACGAGGCCGAGCTCACCTTCACCGAAGGGGCGTTGGAGGCGATCGCCGAGAAGGCACTAGCTCGCGGCATCGGGGCCCGAGGCCTCCGCTCGATCATGGAGGAGATCCTCCTCGACACGATGTACGAGCTGCCGAACCGCACCGACGGCGTGAGCGTCGAGGTCACCCGGGACACGGTCGAGTCCTCGGCGCCCGACCCGATCATCCAGCTGGCAGAGCGCTCAGCCTGAGAAGAAGCCGTCGCTCGGCCGCCAGTCGATGTACTCCTGGGCCAACTCGGCGCCCAATGAGATGGCGACCACCCAGAACGTCGTGTAGATCGTCACCTTTGTCGCGATCCCCAGGGTCACCCAGGGGAAGTAGGCCCTCCGCTCCTCCTCGGGCGCCAGGGCCACCACCACGCCCGCCATGGTTCCGGTGATCCAGGGAGCGAGGAACCCGGCGGTGGGGATCCCCCTCGACTCGGCGATCTCCAGCGCCTTCTCCACCGAAGGCGGCGGATAGGGCTTCCCCCGTCGGGCGGCGCGATCAGCGATCCGGGTCGAAGCCGCAACACCGAGGATCTGCATGGACATGGTCCTCGCGACCTGACCGACGGCGATCGTCATGATGACGATCCAGCCCGGGACCCCGATGGCGGCGGCGAAGGGGATCGCGAAGGCCCCGAACACGAAGCCGGCGAGCAGGAGGATCAAGAGGATCGACATTGGTCCTGCCAGTCTGCCAGCCCAAGTCGCCGACGGGGCCGACCCAACCCTGTCCCTTGCCTACCATCCCGCCCCCATGGAACCGACCTACGATCCCGCGGCCTTCGAAGAGCGCTGGTACCCGATCTGGGAATCCGAAGGCGTGTTCCGACCCGAGGTCAACCCCGACGGTGACCCCTTCTGCATGGTCATCCCGCCACCCAACGTCACCGGGCGGCTCCACATGGGCCACGCCCTCAACCACACGCTCTACGACGCGATCATCCGTCGCAAGCGCATGCAGGGCTACGCCGCCCTCTGGGTCCCGGGCACCGACCACGCCGGCATCGCCACGCAGAACGTCGTCGAGCGCCAGCTCGCCGAGGAAGGCATCTCTCGCCACGACCTCGGGCGGGAGGCGTTCATCGAGCAGGTCTGGGAGTGGAAGCAGCTCTACGGATCGA
This sequence comes from bacterium, assembly GCA_024639975.1. Taxonomy (GTDB): domain Bacteria; phylum Actinomycetota; class Acidimicrobiia; order Spongiisociales; family JAENVV01; genus JAHEFX01. Next base: position 24,243 of record JAHEFX010000005.1, on the reverse strand, counting down.
CGATCACCGACCAGATGCGACGACTGGGAGATTCGGTCGATTGGACCCGTGAGCGGTTCACCATGGACGACGGGCTCAGCCGGGCCGTCCGCGAGGTCTTCGTCAGCCTCTACGAGGACGACCTCATCTACCGGGGCTACCGGATCATCAACTGGTGCCCCCGTTGCCACACCGCCCTCGCCGAGATCGAGGTCGAGTACGAGGACCGACAGGGCGAGCTCGCCCACCTCGCCTACCCGGCAACGGACGGCTCGATGGAGGTCGTCGTCGCCACCACCCGTGCCGAGACGATGCTCGGCGACACGGCCGTTGCCGTCCACCCCGACGACGAGCGCTATCGGGACCTGGTCGGCAGGACCCTGACCCTCCCGTTGGTCGGACGCGAGATCCCGGTCATCGCCGATGAGCACGTCGATCCCGAGTTCGGGACCGGTGCCGTCAAGGTGACCCCGGCCCACGACCCGAACGACTTCGAGATCGGTGGGCGCCACGACCTCGAGCAGATCATCGTCATGGACACCGACGCCCGGATCAACGCCAACGGCGGGCGGTTCGAGGGCCTCGACCGGTTCGAAGCCCGCAAGGCGGTGAAGGAGGCCCTCGAAGCCGAGGGCTTCCTCCGGGGTGTCGAGGACTACGACCACTCGGTCGGCCATTGCTACCGCTGCAAGACGGTCATCGAGCCCTACCTGTCCGACCAGTGGTTCGTGAAGGTCACCCCGATCACGACGCCGGCCATCGATGCCGTCCGCAACGGCGAATCCCGGTTCGTGCCCGACCGCTGGAAGAACACCTACTTCCATTGGATGGAGAACCTCCGCGACTGGACGATCTCCCGCCAGATCTGGTGGGGTCACCGCATCCCCGCCTGGTACTGCGAGACCTGTGGCGATGCCGACGGACCCCGGGTGTTCGTCAGTCGTGACGACCTGACCGGATGTCCCGACTGCGGAGGAGCGGTGCGCCAGGACGATGACGTCCTGGACACGTGGTTCTCGTCGGCCCTCTGGCCCTTCTCCGTGTTCGGCTGGCCCGACGAGACTCCCGACCTGGCGAAGTTCTATCCCAACCAGGCGTTGGTCACCGGCTTCGACATCATCTTCTTCTGGGTCGCGCGCATGATGCAGATGGGCGTCCACTTCATGGGCGAGGTGCCCTACCCCGACATCGTCATCCATGGTCTGGTCCGGGCGGCAGACGGCCGGAAGATGTCCAAGTCCGACGGCAACGCAATCGATCCGCTCGACGTGATCGCCGAGTACGGTGCCGACCCGCTCAGGCTCGCCCTGTTGCAGGCAGCAGCCCCGGGCCATGACGTCCCGCTCGACATGGAGTGGGTCGCGGGCACCAAGCGCTTCGGCAACAAGGTCTGGAACGCCGCTCGCTTCGTCCTCACCCACGTGGAAGCAGGCTCCGTCCCCGCCGACGATGCCTACCCCGAGACCCCCGGCCCGGCAGCGTCATGGGTTCTCTCCCGCCTCCATGAAGTGACGCTCGAGTTCGACCGATTGGCCGAGGACTACCGCTTCTCCGATGCCTACGGCCAGCTCTACTCGTTCATCTGGTCGGAGGTCTTCGACTGGTACCTCGAGATGGCCAAGGTGGGCCTGCGGGGCGACCGGGCCGACGTGACCCGCCAGACGCTCGGTGTGGTGTTCCGTGACCTGCTCAAGCTCCTCCACCCCGCGATGCCACACCTGACCGAGGAGCTGTGGGAGCAGCTCGTGGGTGACGGACGGGTCGCCGTCGCCAACTGGCCGACGCCGCCACCGGTCGAGGCACCCGAGGGCGTCGCAGACCTGCACGAGCTCGTCGGTGCCGTCCGCTCCTTCAAGGCCCAGCATGGGCTCGCCCCGCGCTCGGACATGACCGTGCTGATCGTCGGCGGGATCCCCGACTGGTGGGGGGCACAGATCGAAGCCCTCGCATCGACGGCCGTCACGACGGTCGACGGTGACCCGGGCGCCGGGCACACCCGCCTCGTGGTCTCGGGCCGGGATGCCTTCGTCGCCCTCGCCGGCCTGATCGATGTCGACGCCGAGCGCGAGCGCCTCGAGAAGGCGATCGCCGCCACCGAAGGCGACCATGTCAAGTCGTCGAAGAAGCTCGCCAACGAGTCCTTCGTCGACCGGGCCCCGGCAGAGGTCGTCGAGAAGGAGCGTGCCAAGCTCGCCGAGTTCGACGGTCGCCTGGAGGTCCTCCGCGCCCAGCTCGCCGAGCTGGGTTGATGGACCACGACGCAGCGGTCGCCTGGGTCGATGCCCACGCCTGGCGGGGCGTCAAACCCGGTCTCGAGCGTATGAAGGGCCTGGTAGGCCTCCTCGGCGACCCCCACGAGGGCTACCCGGTCGTCCACGTCGCCGGCACCAATGGCAAGACGACCGTTGCCCGTCTGACCACGGCGATCCTCATCGGTCAGGGCGTCAACGCCGGCACGTTCACGTCACCGCACCTGCACACGCTCGAGGACCGCTTCCAGGTCGGGCTCGAGCCGATCACGCCGGACGGGTTCGTCGCACTCGTGTCCGAGGTCCAACCGATCGTCGACCTCTATGAGGATCGGGCGGGGGAGGGGCCGACCTACTTCGAGCTGACGGCGTTGCTCGCCTTCACCCACTTCACGAACGAGGCCGTCGACGCAGCCGTCGTCGAGGTCGGTCTCGGAGGACGACTCGACGCCACCAACGTCCTCCACGGCGATGTCGCGGTCGTGACCTCCATCGGGCTCGACCACACCGAGTACCTGGGCGACGACCTCGCGTCGATCGCCGGGGAGAAGGTCGCCATCGCCAAGGAAGGCTCGGTCCTCGTCTCCGGTCCTCTGGCACCCGAGGCGGAGGCCGTCGTCGCTTCCCGGGCGGAGGAGCTGGGGCTGCTTTGGTTCGCCGCCGGACGGGACTTCCACGTCGACGACGCCCGAGAGGCCGTGGGAGGTTGGGTCGTCGATGTCTCGGGCATCCACGCCACCTACCCCGAACTGTTCCTGCCGTTGCACGGCCGCCACCAGATCGACAACCTCGCCGTCGCCGTGGCGACCGCCGAGGCGTTCTTCGGGCGGGCTCTTGCCCACGACGACCTGCTCGAGGCCGTGGCCGTCGTCACCAACCCCGGCCGGCTCGAGGTCGTCGGGCACGACCCGCTGGTCCTCGTCGATGGCGCCCACAACGTCGACGGCATCGACGTCACCGTGCTCGCTGCCCGCGAGGAATTCGCCGTCGACCGTTGGGCGGTGGTCTTTGCCGCCATGGCCGACAAGGACCTCGACACCATGATCGCCGGTCTCGACGGATTCGCCGACGAGGTCTTCACGACCTCCGTGGATGCCCACCGTTCCGCGACGCCAGAGGAGTTGGCGACGAGGTCCAGGGAGGTCCTACCCGTCCCGGTGACCGCGGTCGCAGACCCACACGAAGCCCTTGCCGCCGCCAGGGCGTCGGTCGGTCCCGACGGCGGCGTCCTCGTGGCCGGGAGCCTCTACCTGGTTGGTGAGCTCTCGCCCCGGGGAACCGTTCCTGCCCCATACCGTCCCGAAGACGACCCAGACCCCTTCGCCGTCGAACCCGATGACCACGAGGACGAGCTCGACCCGTACTCCTGAGGTTCGGAGCCGGTGCAAGGAACGGGGTGCATCTAGCCTCTCCGCCATGGCAGTCGAAAACACGTTCACCATGGTGAAGCCCGACGGGGTTCGCCGCGGCCTCGTCGGCGAGGTCATCTCCCGATTCGAGGCGAAGGGTCTGAAGCTCGAGCGCATGCGCATGCTGACCATCGACCGTGAGATGGCCGAGCGCCACTACGGCGAGCACGTCGGCAAGCCGTTCTTCGAGAACCTTGTCGAGTTCATCACCTCCGGGCCCGTCGTGGCCATGGAATGGTCCGGCGAGGGCGCCGTCGCCGTGTGCCGCACCCTCATGGGAGGCACGAACCCCGCCGAGGCCGCCCCGGGCACGATCCGAGGCGACTTTGGCCTGGTCATCGACGAGAACATCGTCCATGGATCGGACTCGCCGGCCAGCGCCGAGCGGGAGCTGGGGATCTTCTTCGGCTGACCGGGACCGATCTACTTCGGTATTCGAGTACGGATGGGGCGGGTCGCAGGACCCGCCCCATTCTCAGATCGGGCCTGTCGCATAACTGACCTGCCGGTACACTTCGGTCCGCTCCCGATAGACAAGGCCCGGAGTGGCAGAGTCCCTCATCGGTTTCGCCGGCCAGGACATGGCGATCGACCTCGGTACCGCAAATACCTTGGTCTACGTCCGTGGCTCGGGCATCGTGCTCAACGAGCCCTCGGTCGTCGCGATCAACACGAAGAACAACAGAGCGCTCGCAGTTGGCATGGAGGCCAAGCGAATGATCGGCCGAACGCCGTCGCACATCCGCGCCATCAGGCCGCTGCGTGACGGCGTCATCGCCGATTTCGAGATCACCGAGATGATGCTCCGCTACTTCATCCAGAAGGTGCATCGCCGCCGCTGGGCCCGCCCCCGGATCGTCGTCTGCGTGCCCTCCGGGATCACGCCCGTCGAGCGGCGCGCCGTCGAGGAAGCCGCCTACCAGGCCGGAGCCCGACGGGCCTACACCATCGAGGAGCCCATGGCCGCCGCGATCGGCGCCGGCCTCCCGATCCACGAGCCCTCTGGTTCGATGGTGGTCGACATCGGCGGAGGCACCACCGAGGTCGCCGTCATCTCCCTCGGCGGCATCGTCGTCTCCCGGTCCATCCGGGTCGGCGGTGACGAGCTCGACGAAGCGATCATCGACTGGATCAAGAAGGAGTACAACCTCCTACTCGGCGAGCGCACCGCCGAGCAGCTGAAGATGGCCATCGGCTCGGCATACCCGTTCCAGCGGGAGCCGTCGGCCGAGGTACGCGGTCGTGACCTCGTGAGCGGGCTTCCCAAGAACATCACCCTCACGGCCGCCGAAGTGCGCGAGGCGATCGAAGAGCAGGTCCAGGCCATCGTCGACGCCGTGAAGTACACCCTCGACAAGACCCCGCCGGAGCTGGCAGCCGATCTCATGGAGCGCGGCATCGTCATCACCGGTGGTGGCGCCCACCTCCGAGGCCTCGACGAGCGGCTCGCCTACGAGACGAGCATGCCGATGGTCACCGCCCGATACCCGCTGCAGTCCGTGGCGACCGGTTCGGGACGTTGCCTCGAGGAATTCGACCTCCTCCAAGGGGTGTTGGCGTCGTCGGGTCGCGGCTGACGGACCGCACCATGCGGAGCCGCACCCGGGACAACCCGACCCTCGTGTTCGTCACCCTCGTCCTGGTGTCGTTCGTCCTCATGACCTTCGACGTCCAGTCGACGTCGGAGGACGACATCCTGTCGCAGTTCCGTTCTGGCGCCGCTTCGCTGTTCGGTCCCGTACAGGCGGCCACCGACGCCGTCGTCGACCCGCTCGCCGGTCTCGTCGACGGCGTCGTCTCGCTCGCCACACTGCGCGAGGCCAATGAGAGCCTCAGCATCGAGGTCGACGAGCTGCGGGCCGAGCTCGCCGAGACCGACCGGCTGACCGCCGAGGTCGACCTACTCAGGTCCATGCTGAACCTCTCCGAGGCGACCGGCATCGAGGTGTCGACGCTCCCGGCCGAGGTGCAGGGAACGGCCGACGACGGCTCGCTGACCGTCGACAAGGGTCGCAATGACGGCGTCCTCGTCGGGTACCCGGTGCTCGACGAGTCGGGCATGTTGATCGGACGGGTGGTCGCCGTCTCCGATGCCACCGCCACCGTCCAGCTGCTCATCGACTCGACGGACATCATCGAGGTGACGACGCCGCTCGGCATGCGAGGGGCCATCAGCGGCCTCGGCAGCGCCGGTGAGCTCCGCTACGACGTCTACGAAGAGGCGGTTCCCATCGCCCCGGAGACACTCCTGTCGACCGTCGGCACCAATGGCTACCCATCGGGCCTCCAGGTCGCCATGGTGCCCGGCGCGATCGAACCGATCGGCGACCAGATCACCGACGCCCGGGTCGACCCCGTGGCCGACTTCAGCCGCCTCCCGCGCTTCGTGGCCGTCGTCCAGTACCAGCCCAACACGGCGCCCCTCGACGACGAGGAGGTCGCGACGACCGATGACAGCGTGCCGGCCGACGGGGGCGAAGGGGCCGATGACGGTTCCGAGGGGACCACGCCGTGAACCAGCGCCCCCTCATGGTCCTGCGAGCCATCGGTCTCATGGTCATCGCCGTCGTACTCCAGACGGTGGTCCTCAACCGGTTTCGGATCTTTGGCGTCACCGCATCCCTGGTCGTCGTGATGACGATCCTGGTTGCTCGCTGGCTCGAACCCCGGGCGGCGCTCCTCGTCGGTTTCACGTCTGGACTCGTCATCGACCTCCTGGGGGCATCCCCCCTCGGTCTCAGAGCCCTCGTCTACACCGTGGTCGCGTTCGCCGCGATCCGCCTGACCGGCGAAGCGCCCCTCCGATCCCTCGCCGGCGTATGGGCCCTCAGCCTCCTGGCCGAGGTGCTCGTCTTCGTGCTCGGCACGCTTTCGGGGCAGGGATCGCTCCTACAGGCCGAGATCCTCACCCGAGCGATCGTCGTTCCCCTGCTCAACCTCGGGTTGGCCGCGATGCTCTACCCGCTGCTCGCCCGGATCCTCGCCCCGACCGAACGGGGCGTCCTCGCATGATCCGCGTCGGCACGCTCGGCATCGTGTTCTCGATCATGCTCGGGATCCTCGTGACCAAGCTCTGGTTCGTGCAGATCGCCCAAGGGGCGGACTACGAGGCCTCGGCGGCCGGCCAGCAGGTGAAACCGCTGTCGACGGTCGCGCCACGCGGCACGATCGTGGACAGCACCGGCCGGGAGATCGCCGGCATCGTCCGCCAACCGACGCTGATCGTCGATCCGACCCGGGTCGGCGACGAAGAGGCGGTCGAGGCGCTGATCCAGGAGATCGCCGGACTCGACGATGCCATCTCCTCCGTGGACGTACGAGCCATGTTCGACGCGGTACCGGTCGACCAACTCTTCTTCCTCGACGACGTCGTCCTCGACGCCGACGATGCCCTCTTCGTGCTCGGCAACCGTGATCGGTTCCCGGGCGTCGATGTCGAATGGACCCCGGTCCGCACCTACCCCCTCGGGTCCATCGCCGCTCATGTGGTCGGCTACGCCGCGGCCCCGTCCGCCGAAGACCTCGAGGAGAACGCCGACCTCGATCGAAACGGGACGGTCGGCAAGGCCGGCGTCGAGCGCTACTACGACGCCGCCCTACAGGGCGAACAGGGTCTCCGCTACTACAACATCCTGCCGTCCGGCCAGATCATCGGCCTGTCGAGTGAAGAAGCCGCCATCCCCGGCCACACGATCACGCTCACGCTGGACCTCGAGACCCAGGTCGTCGCCGAGCGGGCGCTCGTCGACGGAATCGCCCTGTCACGTGCGACGCAGACCCAGGACGTCACCGACGCCCCGAGCGAGGCATCGACCGGGTCGGTGGTCGTCCTCGATGCCCGCACCGGTGACGTGGTGGCCATGGTGTCGTACCCGGCCTACGAGCCGCAGGCCTTCGTCGAGGGCATCGACGGACGCCAGTACCAGGAACTCCTCGACAAGAAGGCCTTCAACAACCTCGCCATCCAGGGCCTCTTCGCCCCGGGTTCCACCTTCAAGGCCGTGACCTACCTGACGGCCTACGCCGAGGGCATCTACGCCATCGACGCCACCCAGCAGACGCCCGAGGGCACCATCCGGATCAACACCGAGGGCCGCCTCGACGTGGCCCAGCTCGAGGAGAGCAGCCAGAAGGTCTTCTACGACCACTGCTACGACGTGACCGTGGACCTCCATGTCGGCTTCCAGGAGTCCTGCAACATCTACTTCTGGCAGACCGCCCTCAACATCTGGGAGCAGCACAAGAACTCCGACGACGAGGGCATCCTCCAGGACACCGCGCGCCTGCTCGGGATCGGCTCGGAGACCGGCGTCGACCTGCCCTTCGAAGCCGATGGGCGCATCCCGGACCGTGAGCTGTTCGAGGAGCTCGCCGAGCAGCAGCTCCTGCGGGACGAGGACCAGCCCAACATCATCCACCCCAGCAGGCTCGAGCCCGGCTCGCTCTGGGTGGGAGGCGACCTCATGAACGTTGCCATCGGCCAGGGCGACGTGCTCGCAACCCCGCTGCAGATGGCCGTTGCCTACGCGGGCCTCGCCACCGGGACGGTGTGGGAGCCGCGCGTCGTCAGTGCGATCGCCGACTTCACCGGGACCATCGTCGACGACGTGGAGCCGGTCGGGACCGAGATCGACATGCCGGAGGGTTTCCTCGCCGACTTCCGGTCCGACATGCAACGCGTCACCAACGCAGGGACGGCCGAGGGGGCCTTCTCCGTCATGGCCCAACCGTGGCTGACCGGCGGCAAGACGGGAACGGCCGACGTCGACCCCTTGACGAAGCTGCCGCACTCCTGGTTCGTGGGCGTCGTCCCGGTGGATGCCCCCCAGTACGTGGTTGCGGTCGTGGTCGAGGAAGGCGGCGCAGGCAGCGCCGTCGCCGCTCCGGTTGCCCGGGCCGTCATGCAGCACCTGATCGGTGAGGACGTCGATCCGGTGATCGAAGGGGGCAAACTCGGCGACCCCTTGCCGTGGGACTCCAGCGAGATCCCGGAGCCGGGCGACCCATTCCTCGGTGACCTCCCCGACACGCTGGAGGCATCGCCATGACCCTCTTCGCCCACGACGACAGCCGCCGGGCGGTCGCGCTTCGCTCCGACCCGATTCTCTTCGTCGCCATGCTGCTCCTCATCGTGGTCGGCATCACGATGATCTACTCCGCCACCGCCGGGCCGCTCGAGGCCGAAGGCCTCGACCCGTTCGGCGCCATGCGCAGGCAGGCGATCTGGGCGGGCATCGGGATCATCGCCTTCCTGCTCCTGTCGTTCCTCGACTACAAGGAACTACAGCATTTCGCCTGGGCCATCTATGTGGTCACGCTCCTCGCCCTTGCGGCCACGTTCTTCTTCCCCGAGTTGAACGGCGCCCGTCGTTGGATACTCATCGGCGGCGTCTCCATCCAGCCCTCAGAGTTCGCGAAACCGGCGATGGCCGCCGTTCTCGCTGCCTCCCTGGCGCGCCGGCGCGATGACGACGGCGGCCCGCTCACCTGGCGGACCCTGTTCCGGGCCCTCGTCCTGCTGGCGGTCCCCGCCCTCCTGATCGTCATGCAACCGGACCTCGGCACGATGCTCGTCTTCATCTTCATGGTCGCCGTGATGCTCTGGTCGGCAGGTGCTTCGTTGCGACAGCTCGGACTACTGGCTGGACTTGCGGGTGTCGGCGCCTGGCTGGCCGTTCGCCTCGACCTGTTGAAGGCCTACCAGCTGGCCCGATTGACCAGCTTCGCCGACCCGGAAGCCGATCCGCTCGGCAACGCATACAACCAGCTCCAGTCCGTCACGGCCATCGGCAGCGGCCAGTTCGCCGGAAAGGGCCTGTTCCAGGGCAACCTCACCCAGCTGAGCTTCGTCCCCGAACAGGAGTCCGACTTCATCTTCACCGCCATCGGCGAGCAACTGGGCTTCATCGGTGGCGCGATCTTCATCGCCGTCTACGCCGTCCTGCTGTGGCGGCTCCTCGTCATAGCCGGCACGTCCGACGACGATTTCGCCAGAGTCATGCTGACAGGCGTCGCTGCGGTGATCGCGTTCCAGGTCTTCGTGAACATCGGCATGACCGTCCGGCTCATGCCGGTCACGGGCCTCCCGCTACCACTGGTGAGCTCCGGTGGATCATCGCTGCTCGCCACGGCCATGGCCCTTGGGGTTGCCAACTCGGTCTGGGCGCGACGCCCCTCGACCCGCGCCCAGGCCCAACGCCGTTCCGGCAAGGGCATGGAGCTCACCGGGCAGTACTAGATCGGAGCCGGCCGCCCTCGGAGGCGGCGCAGCTGCGCCCGGCAAGTACTGTCGGCCCATGTTCCGATCGCGTGATCATGGCTGGGTCGAGGTCATCTGCGGGCCGATGTTCTCCGGCAAGAGCGAAGAGCTCATCCGTCGCGCCGTGCGGGTTCGGATCGCCCGCAGGCCCGTCCAGGTGTTCAAGCCGGCCCTCGATGACCGGTACTCCGAGGACGAAGTCGTCTCCCACTCGGCGCTGAGCATCGACGCGATCCCGGTGGACGGATCCGCGCAGCTGCTCGCCGCCGTCGAGGACGACACCCAGGTCGTGGGCGTCGACGAGGCGCAGTTCTTCGACCTCGGCCTCGTCGACGTCGTCGAGGCCCTGGCCGACTCGGGTCGGCAGGTGATCGTCGCCGGGCTCGACCTCGACTACCTCGGTCGCCCGTTCGAGCCGGTACCGACGCTCGTCGGGCGGGCCGAGTACGTGACCAAGGCCCTGGCTGTCTGTGTGCGCTGTGGGGAGCCCGCCAACTTCACCCAGCGGACGATCGCCACCGACGACCTGGTCGTCCTGGGCGCCACCGACTCCTATGAGGCCAGGTGCCGACGGTGCTGGGACCCCGGGGAGCCCGAGCAGCCCGATCTGGGGCTCTGAGGCGCAAGCCGGTCGCACTGCTACCCTGCGAGGAATCAGGGACCCGTGCGCAAGCCGGTCCCAATCGGTGTCGCCGGAGCCGGCTCTTGAATCTTCGCCGCCCCGGCCGCCGACTTCCACACGATGTGTCCGATGCCCGCTGGGTGTCGGAAAAGGAGTTACAACATGGGCTTGTTCCGCCGCAAGGCACCCGTAGTGGTGCGCAAGGGCGATGGTGAGGCGCGAGAAGAGCGCAGCACCCGCCGAGTCGGTCGTTCGACCGTCGAGGTCCGCCGGGTCACCGAGGCGCCCAAACAGTCGCCGCAGAAGGCGAAGCAGCAGAAGCAGGGCAAGAAGGGTGGCTCCAAGGGCGGCTCCCAGTCCAAGTCCCGCCAGCGCCAGGGCGGCAACCAGCGCCCCCGCCAGAAGGGTGGCCAGGACCGCCGGGACCGCAACCAGGGCAGGGGTCGCAGCGCCGACCGACGCCCGCTTCCCGAGCTCCCGCCCCCGTCCCGCGAGGGCATCAAGCGCCAGATGCTCGTTCGGTCCCGCGCCCACCAGACCCAGGCCGTCGTCATGGAGGGCCCGTCCCTCGTAGAGCACTACGTGGCCTCCGAGGAGACCGAGAGCCTCGCCGGGAACATCTACCTCGCCGTCGTCCGCAACGTGCTCCCCGGGATGGAGGCTGCCTTCCTCGACTTTGGGTCGAGCAAGAACGGTGTGCTCTACGCCGGCGACGTCAAAGGCCCGGGTGGCCGTCGCAACAAGCCTCGGATCGAAGAGGTGTTGAAGAACGGCGACAAGGTCCTCGTCCAGGTCGTCAAGGATGCCATGGGCTCGAAGGGAGCCCGGCTCACCGGCGAAGTGTCCATGCCCGGCCGCTACCTCGTCCTCGTCCCCGACTCCGACGTCATGGGCATCTCCCGCCGCCTCCCGGACGAGGAACGGCGGCGCCTGCGGGACGCCATCCGTGACGCCAAGCCCGAGGGCTATGGCGTGATCGTGCGGACGGCAGCCTCCGATGCGACCGAGGAACAGCTCGCCGCCGACATCGAGGCCCTCGTGGCACAGTGGGACGAGGTCAGCGCCGACGCCGGCAGCGGCCCGGCCCCGCGCCTGATCCACCAGGAGCCCGAGCTGTTGATCCGCGTCATCCGCGAGCACTTCACCGACGAGTTCCGGCGCCTGCTCATCGATGGCCCCGAAGCCGCAGAGCGGGTCAAGGCCTACCTCGCCGACACCGCTCCCGACCTGGTCGAGAAGGTCAAGGTCTACGAGGACGACATGGGGCTCTTCGAGCGTTTCCACGTCGAGGACCAGCTCCGCAAGGCCCTCGACCGTCGGGTCTACCTCAAGTCCGGCGGTCATCTGGTCGTCGACCGAACCGAGGCGCTCACGGTCATCGACGTCAACACGGGCAAGTTCGTCGGTTCGTCGTCGCTGGAGGAGACCGTCCTCCAGAACAACCTCGAGGCAGCAGAGGAGATCGGCCGCCAGCTACGCCTGCGCGACATCGGTGGGATCATCGTCATCGACTTCATCGACATGGAATCCGAGAAGAACAACCGGATGCTGATGCAGAAGTTCCGAGAGGTGCTCGCACTCGACAAGACCCGAACCCAGGTCTACGACGTGTCCTCGCTCGGGCTGGTCGAGATGACCCGCAAGAACGTGTCCCGGTCGCTGCTCGAGAACTTCTCCGAGTCGTGCCCGCATTGTGCGGGTCGCGGGGTCATCCTCAAGGAGGATGCCGCCCTCCGAGCCGTGCCCCAGACACCCGCCGAAGCGGCTGCCAACGAAGTCGACTGAATCCGGGTTGGATAGGACCGGTCGGGAGGTATCCTTTGCCGGTTCCCACACGGCCCCAGGTCGTCAACTGCTGCACAGGATCTCTTATGTACGCCATCATCAAGGCCGGGGGCCGGCAAGCCAAGGTCGCTCCCGGTGACGTGATCAGCGTCGACCGCATCCCCGATGCGGGCGACTCGGTCACCTTCACCCCCGTCCTCGTCGTCAACGACGAGGGCGACACGATCACCGCCCAGGACGTCCTGTCGAAGGCATCGGTCACCGCCGAGGTGCTCGATGCCGACGAGAAGGGCCCGAAGATCGACATCTTCACCTACAAGAACAAGACCGGGAACCGGCGCCGCAAGGGGCACCGGCAGCGCTACACCACCGTGCGCGTCACCGGCATCGACCTTCCCTAGGAGCAGATCATGTCAAAGACCAAGGCAGGCGGGTCGACCAAGAACGGTCGCGACTCACAGGCGCAGCGGCTGGGTCCGAAGGTGTTCGACGGTCAGGCCGTCAACTCGGGCGCCATCCTCGTGCGCCAGCGCGGCACCCGCATCCATCCCGGCGACAACGTCGGTCGCGGCAGCGACGACACCCTCTTCGCACTCGCCGAGGGCACGGTCCGCTACGGCTCGCGCAACGGCCGCCGACTCGTCGACGTTCTCACCGACTGACACGCCGTAGGCGTGTTCGTCGACACAGTCACCGTCCACCTCCGCGCCGGCAACGGCGGTGCGGGGGTCGTTGCATTCAGGCGCCAGAAGGGCAAGCCGAGGGGTCGGCCCGAGGGCGGATCCGGCGGCGACGGCGGTGACGTGATCGTCGAGGCGGACGAGTCCGTCGCCACCCTCCTCCGGTACCGACGCAACCCCCACCACCGTGCCGGCGACGGCTCCCATGGGGAAGGCGACGTCCGCCATGGACGGCGCGGTGACGACCTAGTGCTCGGGGTCCCGCCGGGCACCGTCGTCCGTGACGAGGACGGCACCGTGGTCGCCGACCTCGTTGCCCCCGGCCAGAGCGTCCGGCTCCTCCACGGCGGACGTGGTGGCTCCGGCAACGTGGCCCTCCAGTCGAAGTCGCATCGAGCGCCCGGCTTCTCCGAACAGGGCGAGTACGGCTCCGAGTCGGCTTTCGGCTTCGAGATGAAGCTCCTGGCCGACGCCGCCCTCGTCGGGTTCCCGAACGCCGGCAAGTCGACCCTCATCGCCCGGGTCTCGGCGGCTCGGCCCAAGATCGCCGACTACCCCTTCACGACTCTCCAGCCGAACCTCGGCGTCGTGGCGGTCGGTGATCGGGAGTTCGTACTGGCCGACATCCCCGGTCTCATCGAGGGTGCGGCCGAAGGCAAGGGCCTCGGACACGAGTTCCTCCGCCACGTGGAACGGGCCATGGTGCTCGTGTTCCTCCTCGACGCTTCCTCGCTGCAGACCGAGCCGGTCGACCACCAGTACCGGGTGTTGACCGCCGAGCTCGCCTCACACTCCGAAGCACTCGCTTCTCGCCCCCGCCTCGTCGCGCTCACCAAGTCCGATCTGGGCGGGGAGCACGATGTTGACGAGCTGGCGAGGACCCTCGGCGTTGAGCGGGTGTTCCCCATCTCCGGGGTCACCGGCGAGGGCGTCGCCGAGCTGCTGTACGCCGTCGCCGAACTGGTCGCCGACACGACCCAGCGCCTGCCCGAGCGGGAGGGCTACGTGCTGCACCGGCCCGTTGCATCGGCGTTCCGGGTCGAGAAGGCCGATGGCGAATGGAAGATCGCCGGCCGCGACGCCCTGCGCGCCGTGAACCTCGACGACCTGACCAAGCCGGAGGCGGCAGACCTCGCCGCGACCCGGCTCAAGAAGCTCGGGGTCGACGACGCACTCGCGGCGGCGGGCGCCCGGCCCGGCGACGACGTCCGGATCGGCGAGCTCGTCTTCACCTACGAGCCCGAGGTGGATCCTTGGGAGGACGAGGACGACGAGTGGGAATGGGAGGACGAGCGCCCATGAGGTATGCCCTCGAGCGCGACCAGAAGGTCGTCGTGAAGGTCGGATCATCCAGCCTGACCGGACCGGGGGGTGGGATCGACCGCGATCGATTGGACGGCGTCGTCGGCCAGGTCGCCCGCCTCTGGGACGCCGGCCACCCGACGGCGCTCGTGACGAGCGGTGCGATCGCGGCCGGGCTTCCCGCTCTGGGGCTCGATCGTCGCCCGACCGACGTCCCGGGACTCCAGGTGGCGGCAGCCGTGGGACAGAGCCACCTCATGCATGCCTATTCGGAGGCCTTCGGCGCCCATGGGCGGGCAGTCGGCCAGGTCCTCCTCACCCGCGACGTGCTTGCCGACCGCGACCAATACGTGCACTCGTCGGAGGCCCTCGAGCGGATGCTGGCCCGCGGCGTCGTTCCCGTGGTGAACGAGAACGACGTCGTCGTCGTCGACGAGCTCAGGTTCGGCGACAACGATCGCCTCGCTGCGATCGTCTCGCACCTCATCGGGGCAGGGATGCTCGTCATCCTCACCGACACCGATGGCATCTTCGACGGTGACCCGAACGCCGATTCCGACGCCGCGCTCGTGGATGCCGTCACCCACACCGACGAGGTCCTGGATCGTCTGGCGGCCGGCGCATCGGCCGGAACCTTCGGGTCCGGGGGCATCGCCACCAAGGTGGCCGCCGCTCGCATGGCCGCCTGGTCCGGCATTCCCACCGTCGTCGCCCCGGCCGGCCGAGCCGACGTCGTCGGCGCCGCCGTGTCGGGCGACTCGGTCGGTACCTGGGTTGCGCCCCGAGACTCAGGGCTCGCCGCCCGCAAGCTCTGGATAGCGTTCGGCCTTCCGTCCACCGGTCGGATCACCATCGACGCCGGCGCCGCCGAAGCGCTCACGGTCGGTGGCCGCTCCCTCCTCGCGGTCGGGGTGACCGATGTCGATGGGACGTTCGAGGCAGGCAAGGCTGTCGAAGTCTTCGGCCCAGACGAGTCGCTGGTCGCCAAGGGCAGGGCGCGCCTCTCGGCCGACACCATTCGGGCCATCGCCGGCACGAGATCCGACGATGGCCTCGTCATCCACCGGGACGACCTGATCGTCCTGGTCTGATTCGCTCTCGTACCGGGGCGACCTCCAGAGGCGTTCCGAGGTTGCAGGCGGAGGGGGAGTGCGAGCTCGCCGCAGACGGGTTCGGCCAACGACCCGAGGTGCGGCGGTGCCCGCCCCGAAGCTCCAGGCAGAATCGTTGCCGTAACCTCCCGGGCCATGGACCTGGCCCCAGCCCTTCTCTCCGGTGACCGCCGCGCCTTGGCACGGGCGATATCGGCCGTCGAGGACCAACGGCCCGGCCATGAGGCTGTCCTCGCCGCGGTCGCATCCCGACGTTGCGGTGTGCCCATCCTCGGCATCACCGGCTCTCCGGGAGCCGGCAAGTCGACGCTGGTCTCGGCGATCGTGGACGAGTTGCGAAAGCGGGAGCGGACCGTCGCCGTGCTCGCCGTCGATCCCTCCAGCCCCGTGTCGGGGGGAGCGGTGCTCGGTGATCGGGTCCGCATGCTGGACCACACCGATGACGTCGGCGTCTACGTCCGGTCGGTGGCCTCGCGCGGCCGAGTGGGTGGTCTCGCCTGGACCACGGCCTCCATCGTCGACCTGCTCGACGCGGCCGGGTTCGATTGCGTGATCGTCGAGACCGTGGGCGCCGGCCAATCCGAGGTCGACATCGCCGGGATTGCCGACCTGACGGTCGTCGTGACGGCTCCGGGCGCCGGCGACGACGTGCAGACCCTCAAGGCCGGCATCTTGGAGGTCGCCGACGTCCTCGTCGTGAACAAGGGCGACCTCCCGGGCGCCGACCTCGCGCGCCGGGACCTGGAAGCCATGCTCTCGTTGTCCGACGGTCCCGAGGTACCGCTACTGACCACCACGGCGACCTCCGGCGAGGGTGTCGCCGGGTTGGTGGACTTCATCCCATCGCAGGCGGGCGGTCGCGCGGCGATCATCCGACGTACCGTTGCGGCCGTGCGAGCCACCGCAGAGCACCTGGTCCGGGAGGCCCTGGCGGACGACGCGGAGCTCACGACCCTGGCCGAGCGCGTCGTCGACGGGGAGACCTCCATCGACAAGGCGGCGAGTCGATGGGTGTCCCGGGCGATCGGGGAAGCCGGCCCGACGGGTTAGCGTGGTGCGACCCCAGCAAGGACCACCATGGAACTGACCGGCCCGGCGGAGGTGCGTGCAGCCCTCCGCGACGTGGAGTACCTCGCCGACGACCGCATCTCGCAGGTGGTCTACCTCGCCGAGCAGCTCGGGAAGCCGATCCTCGTCGAGGGTCCGGCAGGCGTCGGCAAGACCGAGTTGGCCAAGGCCCTGTCCACCATCTTCGACCGACGCCTGATCCGCCTCCAGTGCTACGAAGGCCTCGACGAGTCCAAGGCCATCTACGAGTGGAACTACAAGAAACAGCTGCTTCGCATCCAGGCCGGCGGTGAGGAGGCTTGGGGCTCGCTCGAGGAGGACATCTTCAGTGATGAGTTCCTCCTCGCCAGACCACTGCTCGAAGGCATCCTCTCCGAGCAGCCGGTCGTCCTGCTGATCGACGAGATCGACCGGGTCGAGGTGGAGACGGAGGCTCTCCTGTTGGAGGTGCTCTCCGACTTCCAGGTGTCCATCCCCGAGCTCGGCACGATGGCCGCACGCACCCAGCCGCTGGTGTTGCTCACCTCCAACAACACCCGCGAGCTCTCCGAGGCCCTCAAGCGACGGTGCCTCTTCCTCCACATCGGCTACCCGACCGTCGAACGCGAGCAGGAGATTCTCCTTGCCCGCGTCGACGGCCTCACCGAGATGTTGGGCGAGCAGGTCGCCCGGGTGGTCTCGTCCATCCGTGACCTGGACCTGAAGAAGGCGCCGTCCGTCTCCGAATCGATCGACTGGGCCCGCACGCTCCTCGCCCTGGGCATCGACCGGGTGGACTCGGACGTGCTCGACGAGACGCTCCATGTCCTCCTCAAGTACCAGGCCGACATCGACACCGCCCGTCGGGAGCTCGTCGAGGCCTGATGCTCCTCGATGTCCTGACGGCGTTCGTGGACGAGCTCCGCGAGGCAGGGATCCCGGTCTCCATGGTCGAGGCGATCGACGCAGCCGACGCCCTCCGCTTCACCGACATCGGTGACCGCGATGCCTTCAAGGCCACCCTGGGGGCGACCCTCGTGAAGAACGAGCGGCACTACCGGGCCTTCGAGACGGCGTTCGAGGTCTACTTCGCCCTCGATCGTTCCGGTCCCGGGGACGGGACCGGCGAGGACGCCGGGGGTGAGGACCGTCCCGACCGTGGCGAGCAGCGCAACCGTGGCCCGCAAGGGCAGGGCTCGGGCGGGGGAGGAGGCGGCGATGTCGACCTGGACGCCCTCCGCCAGGCCCTGTTCGACGCCATGCGCGACGCCGACATGGCGGCCCTGCGTGACCTGGCCGGCGAGGCGGTCGACGACCTGGCCGGGATCGAGCCCGGGCGGCCGGTCGGTGGCACCTACTACCTCTACAGGACGATGCGCCAGCTCGATGTCGACGGCCTCCGCTCCCGGCTCGAGGCGTCCCTGACCGAAGATGCCGATGGCGGATTGGACGAGCGGCTCGGTCGGGAGGAGGCGGCCGCTCGGATCGCAGAGCTGCGGTCCGAGCTCGAAGCAGAGATCAGGCGTCGACTGGTCGCCGACCGGGGGCGCGAGGCCGTTGCGAAGACCCTCCGCAAGCCGCTCCTCGAGGACGTCGACCTCATGCACGCGACCCGGACGGACCTCGTCGACCTCGAGCAGGCCATCCGCCCGCTGACCCGCAAGCTCGCCACCCGACTCGCCCAACGCCGCAAGCGGCGACGGGATGGCCGGCTCGACTTCCGGCGGACCGTCCGTCGCTCGTTGGCGTCGGGCGGCGTCCCCATCGACCCGGTCTTCAGGGCTCCTCGGATCACCCGGCCCGAGATCTTCCTGCTCTGTGACGTCTCCGGGTCGATGGCCACCTTCTCCCGATTCACGCTCCAGTTCACCTACGCCATGAACGCCCACTTCTCGAAGCTTCGATCCTTCGCGTTCATCGACTCGCTCGACGAGGTCACCGACTACTTCGCCGTCGGATCCGACTTCGGCGAAGCGCTCCATCGGGTCTCGACCGAAGCGAAGGTGGTCCACCTCGATGGGCACTCCGACTACGGGAGGGCGCTGCGCCAGTTCTGGGAGCAGCATGGCCACGAGCTGACCCCGCGCTCTGTCGTGATCATCGCCGGCGACGCCCGCGGCAACTACCGGTCTCCCCACGCGGAGGTGCTCGCAGGCGTCCGGCGAGCGGCGCGCGGCCTCTACTGGCTCAACCCGGAGCCAAGGGCGTACTGGGACACCGGTGATTCGGTGATGGGCCGCTACTCGGTCCATTGCGACGGGGTCTTCGAGGTTCGGACCCTCCGCCAGCTCGAGCACTTCATCGAGCAGGTAGCCCTGCCGGTTCCCAGCGTCCGGTCCTGAGAGAGCTCGGCGAGCCGATACATTGCCGGTTGTGTCTCGTCCCCACGTACTCGTCGTAGAGGATTCGCCGGGCATCCGGCGCCTCATCGAGGTCTGTCTCAGGCCGGTCGACGTCCACATGACCATCGCCGAGGACGGACCCTCCGGGCTCGAAGCTGCCCGCAGCTCGATGCCGGACCTGCTCGTGCTCGACATCGGGCTCCCGCAGATGGATGGTTGGGAGGTGCTTCGCCACCTCCGCAACGACGAGGCGACGATCTCGCTCCCGGTCCTCGTACTAACCGCCCACGCCGAGGAGGAGTCCAGGCGCCGGGCGACCGAGGGGGGTGCCGACGGCTTCGTCACGAAGCCGTTCCAGCCGGATGACTTCCGGCGCGAGGTGAAACGATTGCTCGAGGGCTGACCCCTTCCGACGGACCCGGTGCCGTCGTACGATCGAGATGGGTGGCCGACGGGACGGAGGCCCACCGATGCGTCTGCTGCCCCTGCTCCTCATCATCCTGCTGGTCCTGGTGCCCGAGGCATCCACGGCATGCCTCGCTCTCCAACGCCCGGTCGAGGGACCCGTCCTGGCCGGATTCGCACCGCTGGGCCGGTACGCCGGGCATTGGGGCATCGACATCGGCACCCCGACGGGCACGGTGGTCCGCGCCCCGGGACCCGGCAGGATCTCGTTCTCCGGTTCGGTCGCCGGCACGAACGCCGTCACCGTCGACCACGGCGGTGGGCTGTTGACGACCGTCTCCTCGGTGGCCGAGCACATCGCGCGACGCGGTGAGTCGGTGACGGGCCGTCTCCCCCTCGCCCTGTCCGGCGAGCACGACGGGCGAGCTGCCGTCCACGTCTCCGTTCGGGTCGACGGCCGGTACGTCGACCCGGCGCTCGTGCTCGGCTGCATCGACCGGCCACCCGCCGATGCCCTCGCACTCGTCCCCGTGCCTTGACGGGGCGAACAGCAGGTCCACTCCTATGCTCGTTGTCCATGCGACTGGGCGTGCTCGGCGGCACCTTCGATCCTCCCCACATCGGCCATCTCGTGATGGCCGATGCCGCCATGCAGCAACTCGACCTACCGAAGGTGTCGTGGCTCCCGACCGGTGATCCGTGGCAGAAGGATCGGGTCACGCCGGCCCACGATCGGCTCCAGATGACCCGCTTGGCGGTCGATGGTGTAGGGGACATGGTCGTCGACGATCGAGAAGTCGTTCGGGCTGGGCCGACCTACACGGTCGAGACCCTGGACTCGCTGCGCGCCGAGGGTGTGGAGCCGGTGCTCATCATGGGCGCCGACACTGCCGCCGGGATCCCCGGGTGGCATCGCTCCGCCGAACTCGGCGAAGTGGAGATCGCCGTGGCCCCCCGGCCGGGCACTCCTCGCGAGGTGGTGGAAGCAGCCGTCGTCGGGCCGATCTCCTGGATCGACACGCCGCCGCTCGACCTCTCCGCCACCGACCTCCGACGTCGTCTGACCGAAGGGCTCTCCACCCGATTCCTGATCCCTGAGCGGGTCTCCGCCTATGCCCGCTCCCGAGGCCTCTATGACTGACAGCAAGACGGACCCGGCTCCCGACACCATCGACGACGGTCCCCGGCACCGACGCGGGCGCAAGAAGCCTGCGGCCGAGCGCGATCCGTCGGCGCGGGACCTGCGGCGCCTGGCCGAGCGCGACCGGCGCGCCAAGGGGCGACGCCGCGTCGCCTGGGCGCTCGTCGGCGCGGTGGCACTCGTCTCGATCTCGGTCGTAGCGAGTGTCTGGTGGCTCGAGCGGCCGGGACCGGAGGCCGCCGTCCCCGATCCGGTCCCCTTGGCCGGCGAAGGCGAGTCGGTGCTCGTGAAGGTCGTGGACGGCTCGGAGGTGGTCGGCACGGCGCTCGCCGCAGCGCACCCGAACGGGCCCGACACCATGATCCTGTTCCCCGGGGCCCTGTCCGCGATCGTGCCGGGATACGGCACGTGGGACCTCGCATTCGCTTCCGAGGTCGACGACCCGGATCTGCTCGCCCTCACCTTGACCAACCTGCTGGGCGCTCGCGTCGACGGCACGATCGAGGTGCCGGCCGCGGCGCTGGCCGCTCTCCTCGACGGTGCCGAGTTGGAGCTGCCCTCACCACTCCTCGTCGAAGAGGGCACCGATCAGGTGGTGGCGGCCGCCGCCGGCATCGCAGCCCGGCCGGCGTCGACGCTCGAGCGGATCCTCACCGAGCAGGGCACCGACGACCAGCTCTCGTGGATGGTCCGCCAGGGCGCCGTGTGGCAGGCCCTCAGAACCGCCTCCGAGAGCGATGACAGCATCATCTTCGATCTCGTCGACGCCGCCACTGGCGACGTGGTCGTCGGACGGTCCGTGTTGGAGTCCCTCGTTGCCGACGAAGCCGGAACGATCACCGCCGCCCAGGTCGAGTCCCTGGACACGTTCGGTACGGGGGCCGAGCGCTACCGGCTCCAGGTGGACGATGCCGCGACGATGGTCGACGAGCGGCTCTCCTGGCTCGACATCGTGGTCGGCGAACGGATACGCGTCGAGGTGCTCAATGGCACCGGTGAGGTCGGCATCACGGTGCCGATCGCCGCAGCGCTGGTCAAGGACGGGTATCGCGTCGTCCGGACCGACAACGCCGACACCCTCGACTTCGGCGACACCCGCGTCGTGGGCCACACCCTCGAGAATCAGCAGTCGGCACTCGCCGTGCAAGCCCTGCTGGGATTCGGTGAGGTCCGTATCGAGCAACGGCAGCCGAGCCTCGTCGTCGACGTCACCGTTATCGTTGGTGACGACTTCTCGTGAACGAAGACGATCCACGCCCCACCCCAGAGCCGGCTGCGACCGACGAAGCGATCGCCTTGGCGCGCCTGGCCGCGGAGGCGATCGCCGAGAAGAAGGGTCTCGAGCCCGTGGCCATGGACGTGGCCGAACTGCTGCAGATCACCGAGGTCTTCCTCGTGGCTTCGGGTACGTCGAGGCGCCAAGTCCAGACGCTCGCCGACGAAGTCCGCGAGAAGCTGCGCGACGACGCCGAGCTCCGGCCCCTGCGCGTCGAGGGACTCGAGGAAGGGGAGTGGGTGCTGCTCGACTTCGGGCCGCTCGTGGTGCACCTCTTCCAGCCCGACCCCCGGGCCTTCTATGACCTCGAGCGGCTGTGGGCAGATGCACCGCGGGTGGATGTCTCCGACGTTGCATAACGGGACCGACCGCTATCATTGCCGTCCCACGGGGCTGTAGCTCAGCTCGGCAGAGCACCTGCATGGCATGCAGGGGGTCAGGGGTTCAAATCCCCTCAGCTCCACACCTCGAAGTCCCCTGTGATTTGCAGGGGACTTCGGCGTTCACCAGGCCCAGTGAGGCCCTCCGGATCGGCCCTGGGTCCGCGGAGAGCCTGCGAGGGTTTGGGTCCGGGCGGCTTCGAGGGCGTCGGCAGCCTGCCGGTCTCGGCCTCCGATGCCGGGAATGGGCGAGGAACTGCCGAGGCTGACCTGTAGGCGATCGGATTCCAGTCGTCGCTCGGTTCAGGAGTACCCACTGCCTGCCGATTTCGTGGGTGGGACGGTCGTCCGGACCACGCAATGCTTCGTACCCTTCGACCGGTCGTAGATGAACCCGGCGTCTTCGAACATGGAGCGGGTTGTGCTGTACAGAAGGGACGCTTTCGTCCTTTCGCCGCCAGTGTCTTCGGGGTATCCCTCGACCACACCTCCGCCCGCGGCTCCGATCAGGTCGAGTGCCCCGCGCAAGGCCACCGCAGCGACACCATTTCGGCGATGGTCCCGGTCGACGAAGAAGCAAGTGATGCGGTAGTCGGGGGGATCGACAACGCCGGATTCCCACGCCTTGCGGTGATAGATGCGTGGTAGCTCCTCGACCGTGCCGTATTGGCACCACCCGACCGCTTCGTCCCCGTCGAATACCAATGCGGCATGCGCTCGACCTTCCCGGACGAGCCGTTGCTTCATCGCTTTGGCCCCTTCAGCGGCGGCGGCTTCTGCGTTGTAGCGCTCCGCGTGAAACCAAGTGCACCAGCAACCTCCCCACACGCCGTTGTGCTTCTCCACCAGACGGGCGAATGCCCCCCATGTCCTGTCTTCGAGCGGCCTGATTGCGTATTCGCCCATCGCATCCCTTCACTGCCGGCGGAGGCTGTTCATTCCTCGAAGTCGTTTCCTGGCTTCGAGATGGGCCGATGACGCGTCTCGGCCGTTCCACGAACCGCGCGGTGGTGGTGTTGGCGACGGCCGGGGCTCGACGCGTCGGTGGTCAGTCCGCTTCTCGCATGTGGCGCATCGACCACACGAGGCTGCGCATGTGGCTCGGCTGCCCAAGGGCGAAGATGATCGCTGCTGCGACGTCGGCGGGGTCCAACATGTCAGCGAGCCCGGGCATGTCGGGTGTTCGCCCGTGGCCCATGGCGAACTCCGTCGAGACGCCACCCGGGGCGATCACGGTGGTCCGAATGCCCTCGCCGTGCAGCTCCCGGTCGAGGCCGCCGGCGAGGCCCACCTGGGCGAACTTCGACCCGGCGTACACGGCTTCATCGCCGTTGCCGCGGAGTCCGGCGACCGAAGCCACGATCACGATGTCCCCACCGCCGCCGGCCCGAAGATGGGGGACTGCGGCGCGGATCGGCCAGACGGTGCCGGCGAAGTTCGTGTCCATCATCTCGGTGAGCTGGTCGTCGGTGAGATCCATGATCCCGCCGTAGGCCCCGATCCCCGCGTTCGGGACGACGGCGCCCAGAGGTCCGAAACGTTCCACGGTCGTCTCGATGAGTCGCTTCGAATCATCCGGTACTCGCACGTCCATCGGCACACCGACGACGGCGTCACCCAACTCCTCTTCGAGAGCGGCGAGGCGCTCGGCCCTGCGGGCGCCGAGACCGACCTTCGCTCCGCTCTCCACGAGGGCCCTGGCCGTCTCACGACCGATTCCCGATGTCGCGCCGGTGACGGCGACGACGAGTCCACTCAGATCTCGCATGTTCACGAACCTCCGGAACCCGAAGCTACCCGCCTGGCACATCGCCCCCGTCGCCGCCCGTGTGGGAAGAATGATGCATTAGGAGATTTGTGTCAGCCCCCACGGCATCAATAGTGTCATTCGAAGCCGTCGAAGAGGTTGTGGTCATGGATGATGAACAGGTCGTGCGCAAATACCTTGCCTATTTGGAAGATCCCTCGGTATTGCGGGACGATGACGCAATTACGACTGCACAGCGAGCGGCCGATGAGGCGTCCGACGTAGTGGATCGTTTGAAGGCGTTGAGCGAGGTCGAGCGCCTCCAAGACCCATCCGCCGAGTCACTCCACGCCGACTTCATCCGGGTCGTTCGTTCCTGGGCCGACGCCGAGGACATCACCTCGGGAGCACTCATGAAGCTCGGTGTTGCTCCGGGAGTGCTGCGCGAAGCGGGGTATCCCGTCGGTGGTTCATCGGACGGTCGCGGCAAGACCATCACCAGAAGGAC
>JAHEFX010000032.1 GCA_024639975.1 bacterium | reverse complement strand
CGGACACATCGGCACCGAAAGCGGCTGCGGTCCCACCCGCATCGATGATCTCGGAGACGACCGCCTCGGCGGCGTCGGCGGACCTGGCGTAGTTGACGGCGACGGCATGGCCGTCGGCCGCGAGCTGGAGGGCGATGGCCCGCCCGATGCCACGGGACGCGCCGGTGACCAGTGCGACGGTGCTCATACGCCCTTCCCGAAGTACTCGATGTTTGGAGCCAGCAGGTCGAAGGCGGTCTGGTCGGTCCGGGGGAACTCGGCATCGGAGGTTCCGATCGACTCGACGCGGTCGCCCCACGTGAGGGCGGCTGCGGCCCAGGTCAGCCCGCCGCCGAAGGCGGCGAAGACGATGTTGCTCCCCGGCTGGACCCGCCCCGCCTCGATGGCCTCGGTGAGCGCCATCGGGATCGTGGCGGCCGAGGTGTTCCCATAGGCGTGGATGTTGGTGACGACCTTGTCGGGATCGAGGCCGAGACGTCGGGCGGTGGCATCGATGATCCGCATGTTCGCCTGGTGCGGGATGAGGAGGTCGACGTCTTCGAGCTCCCACCCGGCGTCGGCGACGACCTTCGTCGAAGCCTCTCCCATCATGGTGACGGCTCGTTTGAAGACCTCGCGCCCGTTCATCCGTACCCCGGAGGTGGCCGGGAGGTCGCACCCGGGCGGGGTGTTCGAGCCGACGCCGGGCACCCACAGCAGCTCGGCGGCATCGCCATCGATCCCCGTTGTGGTCGATCGCACGCCGCCCTCGTCCGCAGCCTCGAGGACCGTTGCCCCGGCGCCGTCACCGAAGAGGACCGCCGTCGAGCGATCGGTGAAGTCGAGGTAGTGGCTGAGTCGCTCGGCCCCGATGAGGAGGACCCGTTGCTTGATACCGGAACGGATCATCGCCGTGGCGTGCTCGAGCCCGTAGATCCAACCCGAGCACGCGGCGTTGATGTCGAAGGCGGCGGCGTTGGTGAGGGCCATCTTGGCCTGCACGAACGAGGCGGCCGACGGGATGATCGTGTCACCCGAACAGGTGGCCAGTATGAGCAGGTCGATGTCTTCGGGCTCGAGACCGGCAGCGGCCAGTGCACGATGCCCGGCGACCGTCGCCATGTCCGAGAGCGGCACATGACTGATGCGCCGCTCCTTGATCCCCGACCTGGTCGTGATCCACTCGTCGTTCGTCTCGGTGAGCTGTTCGAGGTCGTGGTTGGAGAGGACGGTCGGTGGCGCCGCCATTCCCCATCCGGTGATCTGGGCGGTCGTCACGAGGACTCCTCGGTCAGGGGGACTAGTGCGGTGGCGGCCGTGGCAGGGCCATCGACGACGACGACGGGCGTGTCGGGCACCGTCCGCTTCGCCATGCCTGCGGTCACGTCGCCCGGGCCGACGTGCACGAAGGCATCGACCAGCGGCGCCATGGCGCGCAGGGAGTCGGCGAAGCGCACTCGACCGGTCAGCTGGTCTGCCAGTGCGGTGGCGACCTCGGGTGTGTGGGGAGCCGCCGTGAGATTGGCGAAGACCGGGAAGGCCGGGTCGCCGAAGGTGGTCTCGGACAGCGCCGAGGCCAGGTCCGCGGCCGCCGGCGCCATGAAGGGGGTGTGGAAGGCGCCGGCGACCTTCAGTGGGATGACCCGCCGGATGCCGAGGTCGCGCCCGTTGGCGATGGCCCATTCGATGTCGGTCGCTCCCCCTGCCACGACGACCTGACCCGGCGCGTTGACGTTGGCGACCCAGAGTCGGCCCGCCTCGTCGCGGCGCCGTCGGCAGACGTCCTCGGCCTTGGCCTCGTCCGCACCGATGAGCGCCGCCATCCCCGAAGGCTCGATCGCTGCGGCAGCGGCCATTGCCCGACCACGGGCGGCCACCAACGCCAGCCCGTCCATCGGGTCGAGGACGCCCGCAGCGGCCAGGGCCGTGTACTCGCCGAGCGAGTGCCCGGCGGCGGCGGTCACCTCGACGTCGTCGTCGGTGATCTCGCGCCAGGTGGCGAGGGCCAGGGCGTAGAGGGCGGGTTGTGCCACCTCCGTGGAGGTGAGCCGCTCCTCGGGCCCTTCCAGGCAGGCGGAACGCAGGGACCAGCCCAGAACCGCATCGGCGGGGGTGCCCAGGAGGTCGGGGTGTCGGTCGAAGAGCTCGGCGCCCATGCCGACGAATTGGGCTCCCTGTCCGGGGAACAGGATTCCGATGTTGGTCACGGGCGTTCGACCTCGGTCACGGGCAGCAGGTTACGACGGGACACCTCACGGGCGCGGGAGCCCGGCCAGCACCCGTTCGACATCCGCGGCATCGACATCCCGGTGGGTGACGAACCGGATGTGGCCGACGGGGAACTCGGCGGCCACCACCCCGGCTGCGGCCAGGGCATCGATCGCCGCCGCCACCCCACCCGGAATCGGCGAGCAGTCGGCGATGACCATGTTGGTCTGGACGGCGGCCGGGTCGACCGAACCCGGGTAGCGATCGGCCAGCCCGTCGGCGAGGCGCCGGGCGTTCTCGTGGTCCTCGGTGAGGCGGTCGCGCTCGGCGAGGGCGATGCGCGCCGCCGACGCGATCACACCCACCTGGCGCATCCCGCCGCCGAGCATCTTGCGCCGGTAGCGGGCTTCGTCGATGAAGTCGGCCGGGCCGCAGAGGATGGAGCCGACCGGTGCGCCGAGACCCTTCGAGAAGCAGAACTGGACCGTGTCGACCGGGTCCGCCCACCGGTCGGCGGTGATGCCGGTGGCTGCGACGGCGTTGAAGAGCCGTGCACCGTCGAGATGGATGCGCAGCCCGATGGCCCGGGCGGCGTCGGACGTCTCGACCATCACGTCGAGTGGAGTGACGGTCCCGCCGCTCGTGTTGTGCGTGTTCTCCCAGGCGAGCAGTGAGGGCCGCGGGTGGTGGTGCTCGGGAGCCGCCGTGTCCTTGACCTGGTCGGGGGTGATGGACCCATCGGGCGATTCGACTCCGCGGAACTGCACGCCGGCGATGGCTGCTGCCGCCGCCCGTTCGTGGTTGCGGACATGGGCGGTCTCCACGCAGACCACCTCGGAGCCGGGGATCGTGTGACCCCAGATCGCCAGCTGGTTCCCCATCGTCCCACTGGGGACGAAGACGGCCGCCTCGGTCCCGACGACGGCTGCCGACTCCTCCTCGAGGAGGTTGACCGTCGGGTCCTCGCCGTAGACGTCGTCACCGACGATGGCGTCGGCCATGGCTTTTCGCATGGCCTCGGTGGGTCGGGTGACCGTGTCGGACCGGAAGTCGGCCGTGCCGTCGGCGAAGGCCATCAGCTCTCCAGGAAGCGTCGGATGCCACGCACCGCCTGACGGATGCGCTCTTCGTTCTCCACCAACGCGAAGCGGACGAATCCTTCGCCCGTGTCACCGAATCCGATGCCCGGCGAGACCGCGACCTTGGCTTCGCGCAAGAGCACCTTGGCGAACTCGAGCGAGCCGAGGTGGCGGTGGCGCTCGGGCAGCGGGGCCCACACGAACATCGTGCCCCTGGGCTTGTCGATCTCCCACCCGGCCCGGTTGAGACCGTCGACGAGGGTGTCCCGCCGGGTCCGGTAGATCTCGTTGACCTCGGCGACGTAGCCGTCACCTTCGTTGAGGGCGAGGATCGATGCGATCTGAATGGGCTGGAAGGTCCCGTAGTCGAGGTACGACTTCAGCTTGCCCAGGGCGGCCACCGCTTCGGCGTTCCCGACCGTGAAGCCGACCCGCCAACCGGCCATCGAGTGGCCCTTGGTCAAGGTGTACAGCTCCACCGCCACGTCCTTGGCACCATCGACCTCGAGTAGTGAGGGCGGTCGGTAGCCGTCGAATGAGACGTCGGCGTAGGCGAAGTCGTGGACGATGAAGGTGTCGTGCTGCTTGGCGAAGGCGACCATGCGCTCCCAGAACCCGAGGTCGACGGAGACGGTGGTCGGGTTGTGGGGGAAGGACGTGAGGATCACCCGGGGCCGGGGCCAACTGTCGAGGAATGCCTGTTCCATGTGCTCGAACCAGGCCTCCGACCCCTCGAGCAGGGGGATGCGGCGCACCTCGGCGCCGGCGAGCACCGGGGCATAGATGTGGATCGGATAGGAGGGTTCTGGGACCAGGGCGACGTCACCGGGCTGCAGGAGGGTCCAGAGCAGGTGGCTCAGCCCTTCCTTCGCCCCGATCGTGTTGATGACCTCCGTCTCGGGATCCAGGTGGACGCCGAAGCGGCGCTCGTATCGGTCGGCGACGGCCTTCCGGAGGTTGGGCAGTCCCCGCGACTGGCTGTACCGGTGGTTCTTCGGGTTGGCGGCGGCTTCGGCGAGCTTCTCGACCACGAACGGCGGCGATTCGATGTCCGGGTTGCCGAAACCGAGGTCGACGACGTCCTCCCCGGCACGACGCGCCTCGAGCTTGAGGGCGTTGACCTCGGCGAAGACGTACGGGGGGAGGCTGTTGATACGACGGAACTCCATCGTCGCGCACGCTAGTGCGATGGCGTCGTCCCGGCGCACCGCGACGTCGACGGCGGCTCGGTCCCGTCAGTCGATCGATGTCGCGGCGATGGCGGCAAAGCGCTCGAGCGCTTCGGGATCGAGGACCGGGACGACGCTGGCGATCACCTCGTCGTACCCGACGCGGGCGAGGGCGTCGAGTCCCGTGGCCACGTCGCTCCCGTCGAGATCCAGATCGGGCCTGCCGCCGAGCGGGGCGACCCTGCCACCCCAGCTGGTCCAGCCGATCGATTCGAACCGGTCGTCGGGTGAGGGCTCCCACCGGTTCCAACCGTCGGACCGTCTGGCCACTTCGACGACGTCCCGGTGACTCCCGCCGACCCAGGCCGCGACTCCTTCGCCCTGCACGGCGACGACCGACTCCTCCAGGATGGCGACTCGCTCGGACAGGGACGGGAACGGCAGGCCGAACCGGGCCACCTCGGGCCGGGTCGTACGGTCACCTGCCCCCAGCCCGATGACCACTCGGCCCGGTGCGATCGCCTGGAGGGTGGCGGCCATCCCGGCGGTGATCCCGGGTGGCCTGAGCGTCGCCCGGAGCACGAGCGACCCGATGACGATGCGGTCGGTGGCACCGGCGACGGCGCCGAGGGAGGCGGCGGCTTCCATCGCCGGCCGGCTGGGGTCGGAGACGGGGACCAGGTGGTCGAAGCAATAGAGGCCGTGGAAGCCGAGCGATTCGGCTCGCCGGGCGAAGTCGACCAGGTCGGCGCCGATCCCTTGGGGAACGGCGACGGAGACCTTCACCCGCCGAGGCGCTCGAGGAGCTGGCGGATGGGGCGCGGGACGAGGTGACTGGTGATGTCGAGGAGCGTCTCGACGAACTCCCCGGCTTCCGTGGACCCGTCCCAGTGCTCGGCCACCACCTGGGGACCGGCGACCTTGACGAGCCGGTCCACGGTGTAGGCGGCGAGCAGGAGGTCGTCGACCTTGCCGAGCGGTCCGAGGATCGCTTCCGGGAGGAGGTCGATGGGTGAGACGAGGTAGACGCCCATACCGGCGGCGAAGACCTTGGTGCTCCGGGGCACCCGCTCGTCGCGCAGGATCCTGAATATCAACTTGGCGACGTTGGGGAGCGTGAGTGCTGCCTCGCGCACGATCGGCGCGACGGCGTCCCACCCGGAGGGGTTCTGGGTGGAGATGGCGTCGGGACGAAGGGGCTCGGTCACTTGCGCTCTACCCGCTTCTTCAGCCCCCGCAGCGCGGCGCCGACGATCTGCTTCTCGCCCTGTCGCATGGCGAACCCGGGGACCGGGAAATTCGGCTCGACGCGCAGTGCGTAGGTGACCGTCGTCCGGCCGTCCTTCTCCACGAAGTCGTAGGAGCCGGTCAGCTGCTTGACGTCCGTGCCCGGCTCTGCTTCCCATGCCAGCCGGGTCGGGGCCTCATGGGTGTAGGTGAGCGTGTAGCCGATCTCCTTCACGAACCCATCGATGACGAAGGAGGCCCGCATCGGGGTCCCGTCATCGGCACGTTCGAGGACCTCGACCGATTTCACTCCCTTGGCCCACTCGGGATAGGCGTCGACGTCGGCGGCAACGGCGTACACCTCGTCGGCCGCGGCTGCGATCTCGATCGACTCGTACATTCCCTTGGTCATCGTCGAACCTCTTTGGGGGTGCTTGCAATAGCTAGCATACCGCACCGTCGGCTGTGAGCATGACAGCCCGCCCCGTGGCGCGGAAGTACCCGGCGTTCACGCAGAGCGTCCCCCCCACCCGCCAGCGGGTCGCCCGGGGCTGGTGGATGTCGCCGAAGAGGTGCAGGCGCGGTTCGTGGGCTCCCAGGTATTCATTGATCGCCGGTGAACGCTTCTCGTCGAGGCCGGTTATCACGTCCCGGTAGAGGGTCGGTACTTCCGGTGGGACGTGTGTGCAGAGCACGTCGACGGGTCCGAGCTCGGCCAGCGCATCCGCGAGCGAAGGCGACGCCGTGAAGCCGAAGGGACTTCGGCGACCCCCGCCGGCGAAGCCGTAGCGCAGCCCGGCGATCTCCACGCTGCTGCCATGCAGGATCGTGATCTGGTCCCCCAGCACGGACTCGAGCAGTTCGGGGTGGTCGACGTTGCCGAACGTGGCGTAGACCTCGGCGTCGCCGAGAGCCTCGGCAGCCTCCCGGTACTGGGCCTCGGCGGCGGTCAGGAGGTCGGCGCCGAAATCACCCCGGTAGACCGAGATCGCCTCCATCCACATGGGGCGGGCATCGACGCCCCGACCGCGTGCGAGCGCAGCCCGCCGAGCGAACTCGATCCCGAGGATGTCGGCGACCATCCCTTCCCCGGTGCGATAGTCGATGAAGTTCAGGAAGTCGCCGAGTATCAGCAGCGGGCCGCCCAGTCGGGCGATCGCGGCCAGGGCTCCGAACCCGGCGTGGACGTCGGAGACGACCCGAACGGCCGGTTCAGGCATTGGCGGCGCCGGATGCGGCGAACAGCACGATCAGGATCACGAGGGCTGCGACGGCGAGCAGCCGTCCCGGGGTGAGGATGGCAGTCCCCCGAGCCAGGCGTTGCTGGGTGTCGAACCAGCCGGCGGCCCAGACGCCGGCACCGATGAGCAATGAGGCGACCCCGGCACCGACCGAACCGCCTCCCAGGAGCATCAGCAGGCCGAAGAGCCCGGAAAGGGCGATCACGGCGACGACCATGCCGCCGGTCGCGGAATCGCCCAGCGCCGACTGGCCGACCCCCGGTACCCAGGCGCGTTCCTCGGCGCGGGCCCGGTCGGTCTCGCTGTCGGTCGACGCACCATGGGCTTCGAAGATGGACGTGCCACAGGTCGAGCAGACGTCCGCCTCGATGGGGTTGGGGTCTCCACAGGCCCCGCAGGTCCAGGCCGGTCCCCCACCCGTGTCGATGACGGGGCCGGCGCTGCTCGGCGTCTCGGCGACCGGCGGGGGCTCGATGGTCGTCGCCAGAACGGGGTCGTCGGCGGGCGCTGCCTGCGGCGCCGCGCCGAGCGGGCGGGCACAGAGGCTGCACCACGCGGCGCCCTTCGGGTTGCTTGCTCCGCACTCGGGACAGGTCATCGGGCCGCAGGGTACGCGCCGACGGCACTCAGCCTGCGCTCCCCAACGCATCTTCCAGGGCTTCGCGGACGTCGGCCACCCCCTCGGAGTCGAGCAGGGCCTCGAGGACGGATGTGGTGTCCTGACGCCCGTGTCGCTCCCCGAGCCGTCCTACGCCCCAAGCGGCGTGGCGGCGGATCAGCGCGGATGGGTGGCCCGCCAACTCGAGCATCGGGGCCCATGCCTCGGCACCCCCGGTGTTCGCCAGGGCGACGACGAGGTTGCGTCGCAGGTAGCGGCCCTCCCTTCGTGGCACGTACCAGTGGGCGTGGCGCTCGAGCAGCTCCTCATCGGACAGCTCGAGCAGGGCGATCAGGTCCGTGGAACCGGTCACCTCGGGATCGCCGGCGGCGAGGCGCGACCCGGGCGGGCAGGCCTCCAGGCAGTCGTCGCACCCATAGACCCGGCCCCCCATCGCCTCGCGGAGATCGAGCGGGAGGTCACCCGGCGACTGCAACCAGGTGGCGAGGCAGCGGCGGGCGTCCAGGACTCCCGGGGCCACGAGGGCACCGGTCGGGCAGGCCGGGAGGCAGGCGTCACAGGTGCCGCAGTCGCGACGCATCTGCTCGTCGGGCGCCAGCGGCGCATCGGTGGCAACGGCGGCGAGCAGCATCCAGGGGCCCACCTTGGGGGCCAGCACCATCGTGTTCTTCCCCCACCAGCCGATGCCTGCCCTGACGGCGACGGCCCGGTCGACCAGTCGGGGATCATCGGCGATCGGCTCCGCCCGGTACCCCGCTGCCCTGAGCTCGTCGGCGACGGTCCCGGCGATGGCGAGGAGCGGGGCGTAGTGGTCCGAGGTGGCGAAGCGTGCCACCCGCCCACCGCGAGGATCGGCGGGCCCTGCCTCGGGCACGTAGGACCGGCCGAGGGCCACGAGCCGGGTCGCCCAAGGGAAGGTCGCCGACGGGTTCGAGGCCGCGGCCGGGTCGTCGTAGGTGAACCGGAGGGGCCCGTTCAGGCCATCTGCGACCCGATCGCGGATCGTGTTCTCGACTTCGCCGAACGGATCCGCCGAGGCGACGCCGATGGCGTCGGCACCGGCAGCGATGGCCGCAGCCGTGACCCGCTGCTGGAGGTGGGCATCGGTTTCTGTCACACCCGACTCGTACCTTCTGGATCGACGAACAGAGGAGCCGCCATGGTCATCGACTGCGACGACTGCGCCTTACGGCGAACCGAAGCCTGCCACGACTGTGTGGTGACCTTCATCCTCCGTACCGCCGATGAGGACATCGAGGTCGACGGAGACGAAGCGACCGCGCTCGGCAACCTCGCGGATGCCGGTCTCGTGCCGCCCTTGCGGCTCGTACCGGTCGAGCGTTCGTCGGGACCCGCTCGTCGGGTGGGCTGAGAGGGTGTTTCGGTCGGGCCTCCGGGCCCGGCCGCACACCCGGGGTCAGCGACGCGAGCACCAGTCGGCGACGGCGGTGGACCAGATCGCCACCGACCCGGCCGCGGTGACCCCGTCGATCACCTCGCGGTCATTGGAGACCACCACCACCCCCGCCGGGTCGAGTCGGGCTCTCCGACGCAGCTCCTCGTCGGCGTCGGGCACGAAGACCTCGCCGGTGCGTGCGTCCGACCCGAACGACGAATCCCAGACCACGACGACGTCGCCGGCCCCGCGGGCCAGCCGATTCACCACCGTCCAGACCTCGGCCCTCGCAGCCCCGGGCTCGTTGAGGTCGGCACCGAGGGTCCCGGCCAGGTTGTAGCCGTCGATGAGCACCGTCCCGCTCCAGGCAAGAACGGCGTCGACCGCCTCGGGCGCATCCGGGGCGATCCCTTTCGGCAGCGGCGGACCGGGGGCTCCCGGGTCTTGTGGTTCGGCGGGCTCGATCGTCTCGGCAGGTGCCTCCAGCCGGGCACGGGCGGCGGCGAACACCTCGTCGGCATGCCGGGCGAGGGATCGGCCGTCCCCGGCCCATGCCGATCCACCGGCGTCGCCGGCGTCGGTCGGAGCCGATCGGAGGGCCGTGAGGAGGTCCGCCTTGGTCCGTTCGAGCTGCCGCTCCAGGCGGGCGGCCCGCTCCTCGACATCGGCCAGCGCGTCCTGCGCCTTGGTCACTTCCTGGCGGGCCTGGGCGTTGTCAGCCCTATGGGTGGCGACCGCGTCGGCGATCGCCGCGGCGCGGCGGCGACCTTCCCCCGCTGCCTCCTGTCGCAGCTTGGCGAGCTGGCGTCGGAGGTCCGCTGCCTTCTCCGCCTCCGCAGCGGTCTTTGCCTCCCGGGACGCGACCTCTCGCTCCCGCGCCTCGGCGGCTCGCTCGGTCATGCGGGCACGGACCGCTTCGATCTCCTCGCCTATCACCGACTCCCACCCGTCCTTGCGCTCGAGGAACCAGGCGGCGAGGGCCGAGTCCTTGGCCTGACGGGCTGCCTTCGACCGCAGCCACTCGTCCTCGTCGAGCGCCTCGAGGAGGCTGGTGGCCATGGGAGGTGGCAAACGACGGGCGCCCGACCCCGCGACCTGGCGCAGCCGGGCAGGCACGTCGTCCTTGTCCAGCTTGCGCAGGGCGGTTCGGGCTGCCTCGATGACCGGGGCGAGCACTTCGATGGCTGCGGCGTCGTACTCCACGACAGCGATCTTCGCAGGCTCGGCGGAAGCTGTTTACACTGCGCGCCGGATGCACGACCTCGTCCTCGTAATCGCATAGGGAGCCACACCCGCCGAGGGTGTGCGCTCCTCCATGGCCTCCCGGACCGGGGGGCCTTTTCACTACCGGAGCAACCATGACAATGACCGGCGCCCAGGTCCTCATCAAGGCCCTCGAGTTCGAGGGCGTCGATGTGGTGTTCGGTGTGCCGGGCGGGGCCATCCTCCCGGCGTACGACCCGATCCACGACTCCCCCATCCGCCACGTCCTCGCCCGCCACGAACAAGGCGCCGGGCACATGGCCCAGGGATATGCCTGGGCAACGGGCCGGGTCGGCGTCTGTATCGCCACCTCCGGGCCCGGGGCGACCAACCTCGTGACCCCGCTGGCCGACTGCCTCATGGACTCCGTCCCCATGGTCGCCATCACCGGCCAGGTGGCCACGACGGCAATCGGCAACGACGCCTTCCAGGAGGCCTACACCACCGGCATCACCATGGCGGCGACGAAGCACAACTACCTCGTGACGGACGTCGCCGACATCGCCAACACGGTCCACGAGGCGTTCCACATCGCGGCGACGGGTCGGCCGGGCCCGGTCCTCATCGACGTGCCGAAGGACGTGCTCAACGCCGAGGTCGAGTGGGCCGACCCGGTCTCGCTCGAGATGCCGGGCTACAAGCCGACCACCGACCCCCACCCGCGGCGCCTCAAGGAAGCGGTCCGACGGATCGAGGCGGCCGAGCGACCGGTCCTCTACGTGGGCGGCGGGATCATCAAGGCCGAGGCCGCCGAGGCGCTCACGGCCTTCGCCGAGGTCTCCAACGTCCCGGTGGTCACGACGCTCATGGGCCGGGGCGCCATCCCCGACTCCCATCCGCTCACGTTGGGCATGTCCGGCATGCACGGGACCTATACGGCCACGACCGCCATCCAGAAGTCCGACCTGCTCATCGCGGTCGGCGTGCGCTTCGACGACCGCGTGACCGGCGACCCGGAGTACTTCGCCCCCGGAGCCGAGGTCATCCACGCCGACATCGACCCGGCAGAGATCGGCAAGGTGCGCGCCGCCGAGATCCCCATCGTCGGCGATGCCAGGAAGGTCCTCGAGGGCTTCCTCGCCGCCTGGGACGACCGGGGTACCCCGGACCGCACCGACTGGATCGAGACGATCCGTCGCTGGCAGCGCGACAAGCCGCTCGCCTACGACCAGACCCCGGACGGGCCGATCAAACCGCAGTACGTGATCGAGGAGATCCATCGCCTCACGAAGGGCGACGCCATCCTCGTGGCCGGTGTCGGCCAGCACCAGATGTGGGCCTCGCAGTTCTGGAAGTTCGAGGAACCCCGCCGCTGGCTGAACTCCGGCGGTCTCGGGACCATGGGCTTCGCGGTGCCTGCGGCAGTCGGGGCCAAGGCCGGTATGCCCGACGAGCTTGTGTTCGCCGTCGACGGTGACGGCTGTTTCCAGATGACCTTCCAGGAACTCATCACCGCATCGGTCGAGAACATCCCGGTGAAGATCGCCGTGTTCAACAACGGTGTCCACGGCATGGTCCGCCAGTGGCAGCGGCTCTTCTACGACGAGCGCTTCTCGGGGAGCGAGCTCGGGACGAGCGACATCGACTACGTCAAGCTCGCCGAGGCGATGGGTTGTGCCGGGCTACGGGCGGCCACGGCCGACGAGGTGGCGCCCGCCATCGAAAAGGCCCTCGCCGTCGACGACCGACCGGTCGTCATCGAATTCGTCGTCGACCCCGACGAGATGGTGTGGCCGATGGTCCCCGCCGGGGGCTCCAACGACATCGTCCTGACCGGGCCGGAGGATCTGTGATGAAGGAATCCACGCTGTCGGTCCTCGTCGAGGACAAGGCCGGCGTCCTCGCCCGCGTTTCGTCGCTGCTCGCCCGTCGTGGCTTCAACATCCATTCGCTTGCGGTGGGTCCGACGTCGGAACCCCACCTGTCGCGCATGACGATCGTCGTCGAGGCCCCCGAGCTCGAGCAGGTGAAGAAGCAGCTCAACAAGCTCGTCAACGTGGTGAAGATCACCGAGCTCGACCAGGTCCAGACGGTCGAGCAGGAGGTGATGCTCATCCGTGTCGCCTCCGGCGGTGGCAAGCGGACCGAGATCCTCGAGCTCGCCCAGATCTTCGACGCCACGCCGGTCGACGTCTCACCGTCGTCCATCATGTTCTCGATCACCGGCCCGCCGCGGAAGGTGAACGACTTCCTCGACCTCGTCCGTCCCCACGGCATCGTCGAGCTCGTCAAGTCGGGCAGGGTCGCCCTCGCCCGTGACGCCAAGAACCGACGCGCCAAGGCCGTCTGACCAACCCACGAAGGAAATCGACCATGGCAACCGTGTACTACGACGCCGACACCGACCTCGACATCATCCGCGGCCGCAAGGTCGCGATCATCGGCTTCGGCAGCCAGGGCCACGCCCACGCGATGAACCTGAAGGAGTCGGGCGCCAACGTGGTCGTCGGCCTCCGGGAGGGCTCGTCGAGCCGCGCCGAGGCCGAGGCGGCCGGCCTGACCGTGATGTCCCCGTCGGAGGCAGCGGCCTGGGGCGACGTCGTCATGCTGCTCGTACCCGACCAGCACATGGCGGGCATCTACGAGTCCGATGTGGCTCCACACCTCGAAGAGGGCCAAGCGCTGTTCTTCGCCCACGGTTTCAACATCCACTACGGCGCCATCGAGGCCCCCGAGGGTGTCGACGTCGCGATGGTCGCCCCCAAGGGCCCCGGGCACCTGGTCCGGCGCCAGTTCGAGGAGGGCTCGGGCGTTCCCTGCCTGCTCGCCGTCCACCAGGACGCCACCGGCAACGCCCATGCCCTGGGCCTCTCATACGCCGCCGGTGTGGGCGGAGGTCGCGCCGGGATCCTCGAGACCACCTTCAAGGAGGAGACCGAGACCGATCTCTTCGGCGAGCAGGCCGTCCTCTGTGGTGGCGTCGCCGAGTTGGTGAAGGCCGGCTTCGACACACTGGTCGACGCCGGGTACCAGCCCGAGTCCGCCTACTTCGAGACGCTCCATGAGCTGAAACTCATCGTGGACCTGATGTTCGAAGGCGGTCTCTCCTGGATGCGGTACTCGATCTCGGAGACGGCCGAGTACGGCGACTACACCCGTGGGCCACGCATCGTCACCGACGAGACCCGCGCCGAGATGAAGAAGGTCCTCGACGAGATCCAATCCGGGGCCTTCGCCCACGAGTGGCTCGCCCAAGCCCGTGAAGGAGCCCCGTACCTGCACGAGCGCCGCGAGGCCGACGCCGGCCTGCCGATCGAGAAGGTCGGCGCGCAGCTCCGTTCGCTGATGCCGTTCATCGACGACAAGCAGGCGTAGTGGCCGAGTACCGCATCGCGGAGATCCCGGGTGACGGGATCGGCGTCGAGGTCACCAAGCAGGCCCGGAAGGCGCTCGAGGCGGCAGCCGAAGGCTTCGGCTTCGCCTATGACGTCACGTCCTATGACCTGGGTGGTACCCGCTACCTGTCGACGGGTGAGGTCCTCGCCGACTCCACGATGGAGGAGCTGAGGGGTCACGATGCGATCATGCTCGGGGCCATCGGGCTGCCGGCCGTTCCCCCGGGGGTGCTCGAGCGCGGCCTCCTGCTGAAGCTGCGATTCGCGTTCGACCAGTACGTGAACCTGCGTCCGGTGAAGTTGTTCGACGGCGTCCCGACGCCGATCGTGGGCCTCACGCCGGACCGCTGCGACTTCGTGGTCGTGCGCGAGAACACCGAGGGTCCCTACGTGGGCATCGGTGGGTCGGCCCGCACCGGGACGCCGCACGAAGTGGCCACCCAGAACTCGATCAACACCCGTTTCGGGGTGGAGCGAGTGATGGTCGACGCCTTCAGTCGGGCCGAGCGCCGCGACAAGAAGGTCACCGTCTGTCACAAGACCAACGTGCTGACCCACGCCGGCGACCTGTGGATGCGGACGGCCGAGGCCGTCGCCACCGAGTTCCCCGACGTCGAGTGGGACTACGTGCACGTGGATGCCGCCTGCCTCTACA
The DNA here is from genome assembly GCA_024639975.1 of bacterium. Lineage (GTDB taxonomy): Bacteria > Actinomycetota > Acidimicrobiia > Spongiisociales > JAENVV01 > JAHEFX01. The sequence continues at coordinate 4,718 of JAHEFX010000032.1, read as the reverse complement.
TGGTCAACTCGCCGGAGCGATTCGATGTCATGGTCACCGACAACCTGTTCGGCGACATCGTGACGGATCTCGGTGCCGCCATCCAGGGCGGGATGGGCCTCGCTGCGTCGGGCAACATCAACCCCGGCGGTGGCGCCCCGTCGATGTTCGAACCAGTGCACGGCTCGGCCCCCGACATCGCCGGACAAGGCCTCGCCAACCCGGTCGCCGCCGTGCTGTCGGTCGCGATGCTCCTCGACGATCTCGGCGAGGCCGACGCCGCTCGGGCCGTCGAGGCTGCCGCCGTATCGGTCCTGCCGGAGCTCGGTGCCATGGCCGGACCCGACATGGGAATGTCGACCGACCAGATCGGCGACGTGATCGCCGGCCGGGTCGTGAGCTGACCGGTCCGAACCGGACCCGCAACAGAACCGACAAGTACGCTCGCCGCGTGAACTCGGCTCGCACGGTCGCCATCCTCTTCACCGATCTCGTGGGATCGACGGACCTGTGGTCGCGCAATGGCGACGCCATGGCTGGAGCGCTTGCGACCCACGACGCACTGGCCGAGGCGGCCTTCGCCGGGGCAAGGACCACCAGACACACCGGTGACGGGTCCATGGCCGTCTTCGACTCGGTCGAGGTGGCAATCGGAGCAGCCGGGAGCCTGATGGCTGCCATGGCAGCCACCCACTGGCCAACGGACGAGCCACTCAGGCTTCGGATGGGCATACACGTCGGACCCGCGCTGGAACGCGCCGGCAATTGGTTCGGCACCGCCGTCAATCGGGCTGCCCGGGTCGGTGACGCCGCCAACGGGGGTCAGCTACTGCTCACCCAGGCCGCCGACCTGGCAGCCCGGGACGCCGTACCCGACCATCGATCGCTCGAGCTGGGTCGAGCTCACCTCAAGGGCATCGACCGCGACGAACTGCTTTTCCACGTCCAGGGCCCAGAGTTCATCGAACCAACTCCCCCCCGAACCCGTCTCGCCTCGGCCACCCCACCACCGGTCCCCCGAACCGGCCTCCTCGGCCGGGAGGACCTCGTCTCGGAGGTTTCGGGTCTCTTGGAGGACTCGCGGGTCGTGAGCCTCACCGGTGTCGGTGGCGTCGGGAAAACACAGGTCGCCCTCGCCGTGGTCGAGTCGAACCGGACCGGGGCGGCCTACGTGGACCTGGCACCGAAGAAGGCGGACGCCGTGGCGGACGCGTTCGGCGAGGCGCTCGGCATCTCAGCCGACCAACGCTCGAACCCGACAGCCGTCGCAGCCGCATCTCGTGGCCGAAGCATGCTCGTCGTGGACAACTGCGAGCACGTGATCGAGGCAGTCGGCGGGATTCTCGAGACGATCCTGGCCAACAACCCGGACATACGAGTCCTGGTCACCAGCCGCGAGGCAATCGGCGTGCAGGGTGAGCACGTCGTCCCGGTCCCTCCCCTTTCGCTCGACTCCGCCATGGATGTCTTCGTCCAGCGCGCCACCACCGTCGGCGCCGCCGTGGATCCCGACGACGCCGCCATCGCCGAGATCTGCTCCCGTCTCGACTGTGTCCCGTTGGCCATCGAGCTTGCGGCCGGCCGTGCCGCACACCTCTCCCCCACACAGATCCTCGAGCGCCTCGACCAGCGTTTCCGGCTCCTCTCGTCCCGCCGGACCGGCTCAGAGCGGAGCCACTCCCTCGAGGAAGTGATGGACTGGAGCTACCAACTCCTGGACGAGACCGAGCAATCCGCACTCCAGGCAGCATGCGTCTTCGTCGGCGGATTCGACCTCGACGCGTTCGTCGCTGTCGCCGGGCGGGACGAGTTCGATGCCCTCGACGAGTTGGCCTCACTCTCGGCCAAGTCGCTCCTCATCCCCCGAACCTCTCCGGAGGGGACTCGATACGCCGTCCTCGAGACCGTGCGCCTCTACGGCCTCGAGCGCTCCGCGAAGGCCGGCAAGAGTGCGTTGCTCTCCCAAGCACATGCCGAGTACTACCGGGAAAGCGCCGGGTCACCTGGGAGCTGGGTGCCCTCCCTGCGGGTGTGGGAGACCTACGTGCTCGCTCCCGGGTCCCAGGTCGACGAGGCGAATGTCCGAACGGCCCTCGTTTGGTTCGACGAGCAAGCGGACCTGGTCTCCCTCGGGCATCTGGCAGTCGGGGCGTTGCTGACCTACGAGACGTATCTGTGGGACTCCGGGCTGCGCTTATACGAGCGAGACGACGTGGTGGCCGCGCTGGACGGGCGACTCCAGGAGTTCTACGTCCTGGCCTCGGCGTTTGCAGCCAATGGACGCGGCGACTGGTCCGCCCAGATGTCCTTCGCCAACCGACTCCTTGCCGAGTCACGGGATCCCGAGATCCGGGCGGTCGCGACGGCGCTTGCCGTGCTGATCGGCGCCTTCTTCGACGGATTCGACGCCCCGACCATGATCGAAGCCGCCATCACCGATCTGGCCGGGTCCCGACCGGACCTCGAACGGAGCCTCCGCGGGCGAGCCACCGACTCGGCGTTCGGTCGAGGCGATGCGCTTGGCGCCCTCGGGACGCTCGCGGAACAAGCCGAAGCCGGCGACTTCGTGGCGACCGTTGACCTGGCGAAGGCCTACGTGATGCTGGGTCGGTTCGACGATGCTCTCGAATGGCTCGAGGACGCCCCCTCGATCTGGGGCACGTTCAACGAACTGTGGCGCCGCCTCGTCGAGACACACTCCAACGCCGGGCGCGACACGACTCTGGCGGTACACCACCTGGTTGCTGCTGAGCAGACCCTCAGGAAACGCTACGACGCGCTGGTCGAAGCCGAACTGCTGGTGGGCGCTGCAGCGATCGCCCTTGGCGCCGACGACCCGAGCCACGCTGCCCGACTCCTGGCCGAGAGTGGAGCCAACTTCCGCACGCCCGGGGGCTACGGCATCTACAACGTGGTCCGCAGCCGAGCCCGGGAGCGACTGTCCCGCGAAGAGGTCGACCGGATCAGGGCCGATGCAGGAGGGCGGTCGCCGCACGAGGCGTTCATCCTCGAACTGGACCGGTTGCGGTCCATCGTCGACCCGAGCTAGTCCTCGGACTCGGCCCGGTCAGGCTCGCCGAGCGTCCCCTTCAAGGCGATGAGCGAACCGGCGATGATCGAGATGACGAGCGGCACGGTCCCGGCGCCTCCCTTCCCTGTACACGCCGCCGTGCGGGAACGGTCGGAGATCGGTCGCCGATGGGGGCCAAATCTTGTCTCATCCTCGTGACATGGTCGATGCATGGAAGCGGTGTTGGATACCATCGAACAACGACTCGCCGAGGTCACTCGGTTGGAGTCCGTGCTGGCCGCTGAGAAGCTGCGGTTGATCCGCCGGGCCGACATCGCACAGGCCAACCTGGCCGACGGCGCCCGCACGATGGCCGAATGGGCCGCCCGTCACCTGGATGAAGACCCCCGCCGAACCCGGCAGCTGGTCCGGGCGGCACGCTCCATGTCCGAAGAGGTAGCGCACCGGCTCGATGCCGGCGAGATCTCGGTTGCCCGAGCCGAGGCCTACGCCGAAGCCGAGCTCCGGTCGATCGACACCTCGGAGCTGGATGGCTTCGACATCGCCGGTATCCGTCGTCTGGTCAAGAAGGCCGAGCCACTCTCCCCCAACCCGGACGAACGCTTCCTCGCCATGCAGCCGACTCTCGACGGGACCGCATGGTCCGTGTGGGGCCGTCTCGGAGCGACCGACGGAGCGATCGTCCACGACGCCCTGGTCGCCCAGGCCGACCTCGTCGACGACGGCGTGCCCAACGAACATCGAACGCCCCGTCAGGAACGAATGGCCGATGCCCTGGTCACTCTTGCCCTCGGCGAGGCCGACATCACGCCGACCGTCGCCATCCACCTCGATGCCGACGCCCACCCCGAAGTCGACTCGGTATCGGCCCAACTCGGCGAACTCTCGGCCGCCCTCTGCCTCGGCGAAGTCACGGTCGACCGGATCGAACAAGGCACCCCCATGGCCTACGGCACCACCACCCGCCACATCCCGGTTCGGCTCCGCACCTTCATCCACCACCGCGACGGGTTCACCTGTTCCATCGACGGGTGTACATCCTCGTACCGGACCGAACCACACCACATCTTGCATGCCGCCTCATCCGGCCCGACCGACGCAGACAACCTCACCCTCCTGTGCTGGTTCCACCACCACATCGTCATCCACACCCGAGGATTCGAAGTCGACCCCGACTCGCCGGAGCAACGCCGGCGGTTGATCCCACCCGAACACTGACCACCCCGCCCCGAAGGCCACCCCGGGCTCCGCCGGGGCAATTGGCATGTCGCCTCAGCAGCCTGCGGCCTCGATGATGGCCTCGGCCATGTCGACGATCTCCCCCGGGGTGCCATAGCCACCTTCCAGGCGCCAGCCCCAGTCGCCACAGGTGAACGCCACCTCCGCCACCGTGTACTGGTCGGGCCCGGGCAGCGTGATCGTCACCTCGACCCCACCCACCATCTCCGTGGCCTGCTCGCCCGTCAGGTAGCCAGCCACCGGATCGAATCCGGGGACCGGCCCGACCGTGGCGACGATGACGTCACCGAGCGGACTCGTGAACATCACGGCCGCCACGTCGGTGTCGGACGGCTCGGCGATGCCGATGTTGTCGGCACCCGCCGCGGCCAGCACCTCGAACGCGACCTGCTCGGCGTCGAGTTCGGGCGGTGGCGACGTCGGCTCGGGGAAGGCCACGAGGAACGACTTGGCGACGGCGCCGATCGGG
>JAHEFX010000124.1 GCA_024639975.1 bacterium | reverse complement strand
GCCGGTCCGAACCTCGTAGCCGCGACCGGGTTCGTGGTGGAGGACGGCGGGACCGCGATCGCATTGCCCGAGGCAGGCGCTCGGCTCGACGTGGGTACCGGTGTCGACCGGGGCCGCCCCTCGGTTCATGCAGGCGATGTCATCGCACCGGCGTTCCGTGACACCCCCGGAACCCTCGACATCGAACAGCTCGTAGAAGGTGGCGACGCCGAAGACGTCGGTCGGTGGGATCGACAACCGCTCCGAGATGTAGGCAACCCCTCCCCGGGTGATCGCCCCGGCAGCGTCCTGGAGCGCGTGGAGCGCCGGGAGCAAGAGGTGCCGTCGGGCTCGCACGGCGTGCCCGCCGACGACGACCCGGCCGTCGTCTGGTTCGGGCAACCCGAGCAGGGCGTCCACCGCCGATCGCTCCTCGGCCGATGGCCGTTCGCTGAGGAGCCGGAGGTCCATCAGGCCTCCACCCGGACGGCTGTCGCCTTGAACTCGGCGGTGCCGGCCTTGGGATCCCAGGCGTCGATGGTGAGCTGGTTCACGTCGGTGTCGTCCGGGAAGTGGATCGACATGAAGGCGAGCCCGGCTCGCAGGGTCGGGTCGATGCGGACCGGGGCCGAGATCTCGCCCCGCCGGGAAATCACCTGGACGGTGTCGCCCTCCTCGACGCCGAGGTTGGCGGCATCGGTTGCCGACAGGTCGATCGAGCCGCCGATCCGTCGCGGGGATCGGTACTTCCCGGACTGGACGCCCGTGTTGTAGGAGTCGAGGCGGCGGCCGGTCGTGAGCCGAATCGGGTAGTCGTCGTCCAACTCGTCGACCGGCGGCACGAACTCGGTCGCCACGAATGCCGCTGGTGTCGAGGTCAGCGGACGGTCCCACAGCCGGCCGTGCAGGAAGGGTGTGCCGGGGTGGTCCTCGTCGGGGCACGGCCATTGGAGACCACCCTCGGCTTCGAGGCGGTCGTAGGACATCCCGGCGTGCATCGGGGAGAGCGATCGCAGCTCGTCCCAGTGGTCCTCGGCGGGTCGGTCGTCCCAGTCGTGGCCGAGGGCGCGGGCGAGACCGGCGAGGATGTCGATGTCGTCGCGGGCCGAGCCGGGGGGATCGACGGCTTTGCGGGACCGCTGGACCCGCCGCTCCGACGAGGTGACCGTGCCTTCGGTCTCCCCCCATCCGGCCGCGGGGAAGACGACGTCGGCGAGCTCGGCGGTCCGGGTGAGGAAGATGTCCTGGGCCACCATGAAGTCGAGCCCTTCGAGGCGCCGGGCCATCGCCGAACCGTCCGCCTCCGACTGCATCGGGTTCTCGCCGAGGACGTACAGGCAGCGGAGCTCCCCCTCGTCCATCGCCTCGTTCATGAGGCTGATGTGCTTACCGGAGCGGGCCGGGATGGTGGCTTCCCAGACGGACTCGAAGCGGGCACGGATCGCGTCGTCCTCGACCTCCTGGAAGCCGGGGAGCTTGTTCGGCAAGGCACCCATGTCGCCGCCGCCCTGCACGTTGTTCTGCCCCCGGATCGGCACGAGCCCCGACCCCCAGCGCCCGACATGGCCGGTCAGGAGGGCGAGGTTGATGAGAGCGTGCACGTTCTCGGTGCCGTTGTGGTGCTCGGTGATGCCGAGTGTCCAGCAGAGTTGTGCGGTCTCGGCGGTGGCGTAGGCCGTGGCGAGCTCCGCAATCGCCGAGGCTGGGACGCCGGTGATCCGCTCGGCGCGCTCGAGGGTGTAGCGCTCGACGGTCTCGGCGTAGGCGTCGAAGCCGCTCGTCGCCGCGTCGATGAAGTCGGTCCGGTGGAGGCCGTCTTCGATGATCTGGCGGCCCACGGCGTTGGCCAGTGCGATGTCCGACCCGACGTCGATCCCGAGCCAGAGGTCCGCCCATGAAGCAGTCGAAGTCCTCCGGGGGTCGATGGCGAACAAGCGCGCACCGTTGTGCACGCCCTTGAGGACGTGGTGGAAGAAGATCGGGTGGGCCTCACGGGCATTGGAGCCCCACATGAGGATGACGTCGGTCTCCTCGATCTCCGCATAGGAACTGGTGCCGCCTCCGGCTCCGAACACAGTCGCCAGACCGGCGACGGAAGGAGCGTGTCAGGTGCGGTTGCAGCTGTCGATGTTGTTCGAGGCCATCACGGTCCGTGCCCACTTCTGGGCGACGTAGTTGACCTCGTTGGTGGCCTTCGAACAGCTGAACATCCCGAAGGAATCACCGCTGAACCGGCTGAGCCCCTCGGCCGCAGTCGAAAGCGCCTCGTCCCAGCTTGCCTCGATCAGCTGGCCGTCCTTGCGGACCAGAGGTGTCGTCAGTCGGCCTTTTGAACGTCGCATCCCATCACCTCCTCCCAAAGTACGGGCGCGACGCTACCGCCTGGTGCGCTCACACACCTGCCACTCGCTCGTCGCCGTACAGGTAGCGAGCGCCGGAACCACCTCGCTGTGCCCCGTCGTCGGGATTGAAGATCCCGCAGGTCTCGAGCGAGAGACAGCCACAGCCGATGCAGCCATCCAGTTCCTGGCGGAGGGCCGCGAGGAGCCGGATGCGGTCATCGAGCTTCGCCTGCCAGGCCGCCGCCATCGCCGTCCACTCGTCGCCCGTCGGGGCGTGGTCGTGGGGTAGCTCGGCCAAGGCGTCCCCCACCTCGCGGAGCGTGATACCCACTTCCTGGGCAGCCCGGATGACCGACACCGTGCGCAGCACTGCGGGTGGGTAGCGGCGCTGGTTGCCGTCGGTTCGTTCGGACGAGATCAGTCCTCGCTCCTCGTAGAACCGGAGCGCCGACGTCGCCACGCCGGTCCGTCTGGCCACTTCCCCAATGGTGAAACGCTTCGCCATGAACTCCTCCTTGACTTCAAGTTAACTTGAAGTCGTACGTTGGCGCCATGACCACCACACAGACCCTCGGCTACGACTCCCTCTGGGACCTCATGGCCCGCATGACCGGAGACGAGAAGCACGACTCGGCATCGACGTCGACGCTCGACGTCATCTGGACCCTCTACGACCGGGTGTTGGACATCCCCACCCACGACCATCCCGACCGGGACCGCTTCTACCTCTCGAAGGGACACGGCCCGACCGCCTACTACGCAACGCTCGCTGCCAAAGGCCTCCTCGACCTGGAGGCGCTCGACGGATTCGCCTCGTTCGACTCCCCGCTCGGCCACCACCCCGACCGCCGATTGATCGACGCCGTCGAGATCTCCTCGGGGTCGCTCGGCCATGGTCTGGCCCTCGCCATAGGCGCCACGGTCGGACGAGTACTGCGCGGCAACGACGGTCGGTCGTTCGTCCTCATGGGTGACGGCGAGCTCGACGAAGGCTCGGTACACGAAGCGATCGCCCTGGCCGGGCGACTCGAGCTCGGACGCCTGACAGCCGTGGTCGTCGACAACCGCTCCTCCCTCCTCGGATGGGATGGAGGAATCGCGTCCCGCTTCACGGTCGAAGGCTGGGAGGCCGCGGTCGTGGACGGCCGCGACCACGACGCCTTGGCAGCCGCCCTCTCGAAGCCACATCCCGACCGGCCCAAGGTCGTGGTGGCGGAGGTGCGCCGATGACCCTCCTTGGCACCCGCCCCCTGACCCAACGAGATGCCTTCAACCAGACCCTTCTCGAGCTGATGGACGAGGACCCGCGAGTGGTCGCCGTGCTGGCGGTGATCGGCCACTCCCGGCTCGCCGAGGCGGGGAGCCTCGAACGCCACCCCGGCCGAGTCGTCGACGTCGGCATCCGGGAACAGACCCAAATCGGGGTGGCGGGCGGACTGGCCCTCGAAGGCCTCCGCCCGATCGTGCACGGCTATGCGCCGTTCCTCATCGAGCGACCGTTCGAACAGATCAAGCTCTCACTGACCCACCAAGGCTTGGGCGCCGTGCTCGTGTCCGTTGGTGGCTCGTACGACGCCTCGAAGGAGGGACGAACCCACCTGTCCCCCGAGGACGTCTCGCTGGTCTCCACGCTGCCCGGTTGGGAGGTGCATGCCCCCACGACGGGGGCCGAGGTCGTCGATGTGCTCCGCTCGGTCGTTCCCGGCACCGGGAGCGCCTACATCCGCCTCTCCGGACCCGAAGCGACCCAATCGCTCGTCGAAGCGCCAGGGACGGTGACCGAGCTGCAGCGCGGAGGCAACGGTTCCCCGACCGTCCTGGCCCTAGGACCGGCCATCGAACCCACCCTCCGCGCCGCCGAGGGGCTGGATGTGACCGTGCTCGGGACGATCACCCCGAATCCGATCGATGCCGCCGGCTTGCGTGCTGGGCTCTCGGGCCACGACCTGCTCCTCGTCGAGCCCTGGCTCGCCGGGACCTCGACGAGCCGGGTCGCGGATGTCCTTGCCGACCGCCCGATGCGGTACCACGCCCATGGCGTCACCGACCCGGAGATGTCCCACTACGGATCGCCTGCCGAGCACGCAGCGTTCCACGGGCTCGACGAACCCGGCATCCGCCATCGGATCGAGGAGGTGCTGGCCATCTCCAAGATCGGGTGCGGCGGCCTCCACCGCTGATCCAAAGCCCGGCATGCCTCGTAACCTCTTCGATCATGCTCACTGTCAAGACCCTCGAAGACGAAGTCGTGGCGCTGGACGAGGTGGTGGACGGCCAGTTGACCGTCATCGCTTTCCTCCGCCACTTCGGCTGAATCTTTTGTCGCGAGCAGTCTGCTCGCCTCGCAGAACGCAGGGACGAGATCGAGGCGACCGGCGCCCAGCTCGTCGCCATCGGCAACGGCAAGCCCGAATGGGGCAAGGCCTTCGTCGAGTCCGAGGGCGTCGACTTCCCGGTCTACTGCGACCCGGGTCGCATGACCTACAAAGAGTTCGGCCTCAAGCGTGGGATCAGGGCGGTAAGCGGCACGAAGGTGACGCGCAACGGTGCTCGGGCGAGCGCCAAGGGCTTCCGCCAGACCCGAACCCGAGGAGACGTGACCCAGATCGGCGGCGTCGTCGTCATCGACGCGTCAGGCGAGGTCATCTGGCAACACACCGAGCAGATCGCCGGCGACCTGGCCGATCTCGACGAGTTGGTCGATGTGCTGGAGAGCCACACCGGCCAACCGGGGTAGCCAGGAACCCTCCCGATTACGAGTCCGGGTCGGCGTTGCCCGGCGACGCCGTCTCGCCGGCAACGAGCAATCCGACGATGCGTCCCACCAAGGCCGCGAGTAGGACGACGCCGACCACTGCCTCGCGGGTGGAGAGCACTTTCGCCGCATCAGACACCGGGGCGATGTCGCCGTATCCGAGCGTGGTGAGTGTCACGAAAATGTAGTAGTACATCGACGTCTCGCCGTCGATGACGGGCTGTGGAGGCTCAAAGGAGTGCGGTGCAGCCCTCGCGATTGCCGTGAAGGCCATGCCAAAGAGGACTCCTACCGCCAGGTAGACGGCGAATCCTCCAAAGAGGGTGTCGCCTGAGACGCGCCGCTCCCGGAGGATGA
>JAHEFX010000123.1 GCA_024639975.1 bacterium | reverse complement strand
CCCCGGCTACGACCTGGCCGGTGTCGTCGAGGCCGTGGGACCAGAGGCGTCCGAGTTCTCGGTGGGCGACCGGGTCTTCGGCTGGAACGGCGGCACGGCGGCACAGCTCGTCGCCGTCCGGGACCGCCAGATCGTCAAGGTCCCCGACGGTGTGGACACGCCGACGGCGGCGTCGATGGCGATGGCCGGGTTCACGGCCCTCCAAGGGGTCCGTGACCATGGGAAGGTCGGGGCCGGAGACCGGGTGCTCGTCCTGGGGGCCTCCGGTGGAGTCGGCCAGTTCGTGGTCCAGATCGCGAAGTCGATCGGCGCCCACGTGACCGGGGTCTGCGGCTCCCACAACGTCGAAACGGTCCGCAGGATCGGCGCCGACACCGTCGTCGACTACTCGACGACCGACGTGTACGGCCTCGACGACTCGTTCGACGTGGTCATCCACGTGGGCGGCCAGTACCCCCTGAAGCGGATTCGGAAGGTCATGGCCGATGACGGCGTCCTTGTCCTCATCGGGTCGGACGAAGGCGGCAAGCTGCTCGGACCCGCCCGATTCTTGCTCGGCCAGGTGATGCGATCGTGGTTCACCTCCCAGAGCGTTGCGCAATTCACCGCACGCGAGTCCAAGACCGACCTGGAAGAGCTCGCCGGCTTGCTCGCCCGCGGGGGGTTGGCCGTCGCGGTCGAGCGCACGGCGCCGCTAGCCGACCTCGGCAAGGAGATCGACTACCTGCGAGAGGGCCACGCCAGGGGCAAGGTCGTGATCGAGGTGGGTTCCTGATGGGCGGCTCCCTCACCGTCGTCGCCTGGGTGGTCGGGCTCGTGGCAGGGGTCGGTGGACTGTTCGTCCTTGGGATGCGCGGCAAGTGGGCGATCGTGCAGACGCCGATCCGGAAGATCAACAAGCGGTTCTCCAACCCGAGGCAGATGAAGACCGCCGGCACACCCGGCGCCTATGCGGGGATCATCCGACACGTCGGTCGGTCGTCGGGCAAGGCCTACGAGACGCCGGTGACCTTCGAGCGAACCGACGAGGGCTACGTGGCTGCCTTGGTCTACGGGTCGGGTACCGACTGGATGAAGAACGTACTGGCCGCCGGCGAGGCGGAGCTGACCGTCGAGGGGGAGACCCACCGGGTGGATGAACCAACGGTCGTCGATGCCGACACGGCTCTTGGGTGGTTCAGTGACTCGGACCTGAAGACGTTCCGGCTCATGCACATCGATGAGTTCCTCATGGTGAGGTTGGCCGACTGAACGACGGGCGCACTCCGGTCTCGACGGACGCGTCCGGATCGGCGTCGGGTTCAGAACTTGACCGCGCCGCTGACTCGATTCGCCTCGGCCTGGCAGCTGGGTCGTGAAACCAGATCGAGCTGGATATTTGACACGGTCAAGTGTTTCGGTGGAAGATGGCGAGGTGACGACCACGGACCCGATTGGCCCCGAGACGCTGTTGCGCGATCGGGGTCTGCAAGTGACGGCGCAACGTGTCGCCGTCCTGGGAGCGGTCGAGGGTGTGGCCCATGGAACCGCCGACGAGATCGCCGACGCCGTGCGCAGCGAGATCGGATCCATCTCCCGCCAAGGGGTCTATGACGTTCTGGGGGCGCTGGTCGACGCGGGGCTCCTCCGTCGAATCCAGCCGGCGGGCTCGCCGACCCGATACGAGGGCAGGGTCGGTGACAACCACCACCATCTGGTCTGCCGTACCTGCCGGCGCGTGGTCGACGTGGACTGCGCCCCGGGAGCCGCCCCGTGCCTGGATGTCGACGACGGCCATGGCTTCCGCATCGACGAAGCCGAAGTGATCTATTGGGGCACCTGCCCCGAATGCCAATCAGAGGACAAGACCGAGGAGGTCGGCAAGTGACCGATGAATCGAACGCGGGCAAGTGCCCGGTGATGCACAGCGAACAGCACGCCACCGGGAGCACCGCCAACCAGCATTGGTGGCCGGACAGCCCCAATCTGGGCATCCTCCGCCAGAACCACCCGGCGGCCGACCCGCTGGGCGAGGACTTCGACTACGCAGAGGCGGTCGGGACGCTCGACTACGACGCCGTGGCTGCCGACGTGGACGCGCTCATGACCGACTCACAGGACTGGTGGCCGGCCGACTTCGGTCACTACGGCGGCCTCTTCATCCGAATGTCCTGGCACGCGGCCGGCACCTATCGCATCCACGACGGTCGGGGTGGCGGCGGCACCGGCGCCCAACGGTTCGCCCCACTGAACAGCTGGCCGGACAACGCCAACCTCGACAAGGCGCGCCAGCTGCTCTGGCCGATCAAGCAGAAGTATGGGGCGAAGCTGTCGTGGGCCGACCTCCTGGTCCTCGCCGGAAACCGGGCCCTCGAGACCATGGGGCTGAAGACCTTCGGCTTCGCCTTCGGGCGCCAGGACATCTGGGCACCCGAGGAGGACATCTACTGGGGCCCCGAACGCGAGTGGCTCGGTGACGAGCGCTACTCGGGCGATAGGGAGCTCGCCGACCCGCTCGGCGCCGTCCAGATGGGCCTGATCTACGTCAACCCCGAAGGGCCGAACGGACAACCCGACCCGGTGGCGTCCGGTCGGGACATCCGGGAGACGTTCGGGCGCATGGCCATGAACGATGAGGAGACCGTCGCCCTCGTCGCCGGCGGCCACACCTTCGGCAAGATGCACGGTGCCGCCGATCCCGACCAGTACGTCGGGGCCGAGCCCGAGGGCGCCCCGATGGATGCCCAGGGCCTCGGCTGGAAGAACTCCTATGGTTCCGGCGCCGGTGGTGACACGATCACGGCCGGGCTCGAGGGAGCGTGGACATCCAACCCGATCCGTTGGGACAACGGCTACTTCGAGATGCTCTTCGAGCACGAGTGGGAGCTCGTGAAGAGCCCGGCCGGTGCCTGGCAGTGGGAGCCGAAGGAGATCGCGGACGAGGACAAGCCACCGGCCGCCGACGACCCGTCGAAGAAGGTCAACCCGGCGATGTCGACGGCGGACATGGCGATGATCATGGATCCGACCTACCGGGAGATCTCCCGCCGGTTCTACGAGAACCCCGACGAACTCGCCGACGCCTTCGCCCGGGCCTGGTTCAAGCTGCTGCACCGCGACATGGGTCCGGCCGCACGCTTCATCGGTCCGTGGGTGCCCGACGAAGAGCTCATCTGGATGGACCCGGTGCCTGCCCTCGACCATGCCTTGGTCGGCGATGGCGACGTGGCCGACCTCAAGGCGGCGATCCTCGGTTCGGGCCTGACGACGGCCCAGCTCGTCAACACGGCCTGGCTGTCGGCGTCCACCTACCGGGACACGGACAAGCGGGGCGGCGCCAATGGTGCCCGCATCGCGCTTGCCCCGCAGTCCGGGTGGGACGTGAACGTCTCGGCCGGGGTCGGTGACGTGATCGGCGTCCTCGAGGGGATCCGGTCCGGGTTCAACGACGGCCGCTCCGACGGGAAGGCCATTTCCCTGGCCGACATGATCGTCCTCGGCGGCGTTGCGGCGATCGAGGCGGCGGCGAAAGCCGGCGGCCACGACATCGAGGTCCCGTTCACGCCCGGCCGCACCGATGCGACCCAGGACCAGACGGACGTCGATGCGTTCGCCGTGCTCGAGCCCATGGCGGACGGGTTCCGCAACTACGTCCAGAAGGACCGCGGCATCGCAGCCGAGCACCTGCTGATCGACAAGGCCTTCATGCTGACGCTCTCGGCACCCGAGATGGCGGCATTGGTCGGCGGCATGCGGGTCCTCGGAGCCACTGCCGACGGGTCCGGACACGGTGTGTTCACCGACCGGGTCGGCACGCTGTCGAACGACTTCTTCGTGAACCTGCTGGACGTTTCGACCGAATGGGCCTCGACGTCGGACGCCCAGGACCAGTTCGAGGGCCGCGATCGGGCCTCTGGTGAGGTCCGCTGGACGGGTACCCGTGCCGACCTCGTGTTCGGGTCCAACTCCGAGCTGCGGGCTCTGGCCGAGTCCTTCGCCGAGGCGGGTGGTGAGGAGCGGTTCCTGGCCGCCTTCGTCGATGGCTGGGACAAGGTGATGAACGCCGACCGCTTCGACATCTGATCGAGGCAGCCTGCCTGGCCGCTTTGGTGGTCAGGCAGGTGACCGTTGGACGCGGCCCTCGGCGGACCGTCCCGGGGGACACCTCTTTCGCGTTTCTCGCTTGGGCGGCCCCGGACCCGGCTGTCCGGGACCGGCGGGACGGGGCGTGCCGGTACGCTCCGAACCGTGGAGCAGTTCCCCGACGTCGACGCCTACCTCGCCCGATCCAACCGCTGGCCGGATGAGATCCGGGTGTTGCGACCGGTGCTCCTGGGCGCCGGACTGACGGAAGGAATCAAGTGGGGCAAGCCCTGCTACACACACGGCGGCAAGAACGTCGTGATCGTCCAGGAGTTCAATGACCACTTGGCCCTGCTGTTCTTCAAGGGGGCCCTTCTGGAGGATCCCGCCGGCGTCCTGGTTGAGCAGGGCCCGAACTCCAGGGCGGCGCGAAGGATCGAGTTCAAGTCGGTCGATGACGTGGAGCGGCTCTCAAACATGGTGGCCGCCTACCTCAGCGCAGCCATTGCGGTGGAGGACGAGGGCCGGGGGTTGCCCGATTCCCCGGACCTGGAACTGGTCATAGAGCTCGCTGAACGACTTGCCTCTGACCCGGCTCTCGAGGCCGCGTTCGAGTCCCTCACGCCTGGGAGGCAGCGCCAATACAACCTCTACTTCGGGGATGCGAAGCGGACGGAGACCCGGACCGGCCGGGTTGAGAAGTGTGTTCCGAGGATCCTGGAAGGCAAGGGATTGCGCGATCGGTAGTCCCGGCGACGCCACGATCGACGGAGGTCGTCGTCAGTGGTCGAGCAGGTTCGTCGTCGCGAGCACAACCGCTTCCTCCGGGTCGGCGCGATGAGTTCGGCCAGTGCGGCCGACCCGGGGGGATCCCTGCCGCTTCGGGGTACAGGGCCACGAGTCCCAGGGTGGCCGGTTGGGCGAAGAGGTCGAGGCCGACATCCCAGCCAGTCTGATTGTGTCTCGGTAGGTCTTGGTGTGGCGGCGTTCCGCCGCTCCAACGCATCCGCAGTCGTCCTCTGCAAGGAACGAGTGGGCCCGGCAGGAGGATCGATCACCCCGGTCGGCTCCGCTCGGGCCTGGAGCCACCGGGTAGGTGCCGTCAGCGCAGCGACTGAGAGTGAAATGCTTTCCCCACTCTTCGCGCGATCCGGTAGGTTGGTGTGGCGGGATAAGGGAGGCCCGAAGACCCGAAAGGTGAATTGATGGTCATCCCAAGGAAGTGGAAGGTCGTGTCCGGTGGGGTCACTGTGGCCGTTGCGCTTGGCGCCGGTGCCGCGATCGCCCAGCCGGGAAAGTCCCTGCCCACCCTCCAAGACGTGGCGGAGTCGAGTCTCGACGGCACCACGACGACGACCTTCGTGCCCGATGATGGCGGCGTGCTGAGGATCGAACTGACGGCCGAATCCCCGCTCAGCGACCTGTCCGAGCCGTCTGAGCCCAGTCCGGAGTCCGAGCCGTCTGAGCCCAGTCCGGAGTCCGAGGAGTCTGAGCCCAGTCCGGAGTCTGAGGAGTCTGAGCCCAGTCCGGAGTCTGAGGAGTCTGAGCCCAGTCCGGAGTCTGA
>JAHEFX010000031.1 GCA_024639975.1 bacterium | reverse complement strand
AGGGGAGAGCCGCTTCCGCTGGAGCTACCTGCCGAACGCCCACACCGACTTCATCTTCAGCATCATCGGCGAGGAGCTGGGCTTCGCCGGGGCGATCTTCGTCGTCGCCCTCTTCTGCGCCTTCGCCGCCCTCGGCGTCGCCGTCACGATGCGCGCCCCCGACCGGTTCGGGGCCATGGTCGCTGCCGGCATCACGGCGTGGATCTCACTCCAGGCGTTCGTGAACATCGGCGGGGTGACCGGGCTGCTCCCGATCACGGGTATGACGCTCCCCTTCGTCTCCTATGGCGGTTCATCCCTGCTGGTGGTCATGGGCGCCGTCGGCGTCCTGCTGAGCATCGCGGCGAAGGGGCGAACGGGAGGGGCATGACCATCGCCCTCGCAGCCGCCGGTACCGGCGGCCACGTCATGCCAGCCCTCGCCGTCGCCGAGCGTCTCGCCGACCAGGACCTCGTGTTCGTGGGCGGCGACCGGTTCGAGGCCGATGCCGTCCCCGCAGCCGGGTACGAGCTGGTCCAGGTCGAGCTGCGCGGGCTCCAACGACGCCTGACACTCGAGAACCTGTCGATCCCGCTCGTCGTGCGCAGGGCGGCCGCGGATCTGGCCGAGCTCTTCGAGGCCAGGGACGTCCGGGTCCTCCTGGCCACGGGTGGCTACGTCACCGTTCCGGCCGCGATGGCCGCCCGCCGGCTGGACATCCCCTACTTCCTGCAGGAGCAGAACGCCCATGCAGGTCTGGCGAACCGGCTCATGGGGCGCCGGGCCGAAGCCACCTTCACGTCCTTCCCCGATACCCACGATGCCGTCAAGCCCCGGTTCGTCGGCAACCCGGTCCGGGCCGCCATCGCCGATCTCGACGTGGCGTCCCACCGGCCGATCGCCCGCGAACGCTATGGGCTGGATCCCGATCGGGTCACGGTCGGCGTCGTCGGTGGCTCGCTCGGCTCCCGGCCGGTCAACGAAGCGGTGGCCCGAGCCCTTGCGGCGTGGGACGGCCCGCCGGTCCAGGTCGTCCACCTCGCCGGCCGCCGCTTCGAAGGCGAGGTCGCCCGAGCGGTGGCCGACCTCGATCTCACCTACCGCGTCGTCGGCTTCGAGGACCGGATGGAGGACTTCTTCGCCGCCATCGACCTCGCCGTATCCCGGGCCTCGGGAATGGTGGCTGAGCTCGCCGTCACCGGCACGCCGGCCATCGTCATCCCCGGGGACTTCGGGTCCAAGGGCCACCAGGCGGCCTCCGCCCGGGCGTTCGAACGGGCGGGTGCGGTGTTCGTGGTCGCCGAGGAGACGATCGGGCACGAACTCGGGACC
The DNA here is from genome assembly GCA_024639975.1 of bacterium. Lineage (GTDB taxonomy): Bacteria > Actinomycetota > Acidimicrobiia > Spongiisociales > JAENVV01 > JAHEFX01. The sequence continues at coordinate 18,416 of JAHEFX010000031.1, read as the reverse complement.
GCCCTCCGAACCCTGTGCGCCGACGCCGATCGCCGGGCCACGATGTCCGACGCTGCCAGGTCGATCGGTCGACCCGGCGCTGCCACCGAGATCGCCGAGGAGTTGATCCGTGCTGCTGCCTGACCATCCGCGAATCCACGTGATCGGTGCCGGCGGCGCCGGCATGTCGGGCCTGGCCCGCATACTCGCCCAGTCCGGTCACCGGGTCAGCGGGTCGGACCTCGTCGCCGGCAGGCCACTCCTCGACCTCGAGGAGGTCGGCGTCGAGGTCTGGGAAGGGCACCGACCCGACGCCGTGGCCGCGGCCGACCTGGTCGTCCGCTCCTCGGCCGTCCCCGATCGGGATCCCGAGCTGGTCGCCGCCGTGCAGGCCGGCGTCGAGACCTGGGTCAGGCCCGAGCTTTTGGGCGCCATCACCTCGGGCATGCGCACCATCGGGGCCACGGGCACCCATGGCAAGACCACGACGACTGCCTTGATGGTCGCTGCACTCGACGCCGCCGGCGCCCGCCCGTCATTCGTCGTCGGCGGCCAACTCGTCGACCACGGCACCAACGCCTCCTTCAATGATCCCGACCTGCTGGTCCTCGAAGCAGACGAGGCCTTCGGGACGTTCCTCGACCTCCACCTCGCCGGCCTGGTCGTGACCAACGTGGAGCCCGAGCACCTCGACCACTACGGAGACGAAGCGGCCATGGAAGAAGCCTTCGTCGACGTGATGCGCCGCGTCGATGGGCCACTCCTCGCCTGCGTCGACGATCCCGGTTCCGAGCGGGCCATGGAGCGAGCCGGCGGCATCGCCTATGGCACGAGTCCTGACGCCACCTGGCGTATCACCGATCTGGAGGAAGGCCCACTCGACGTCCGGTTCCTGCTCCGTCACCCCGGCGGCGAGCTCCCCGTCCGGGTCGGCCGGCCGGGCCTCCACGTCGCCAGGGATGCCGCCGGCGCCCTCGCCCTGCTCGGAGAGCTCGGTGTCGATCTCGAGGCTGCCGCTTCGGGCATGGTCGACTTCGCCGGCGTGGCCCGTCGCAACCAACTGCGTGGTCGGGTGGCCGGGGTCACCTTCATCGATGACTACGCCCACCACCCGACCGAGATCCTGGCCACCATGCGGACCGTCCGACTGGGTACCTGGAATCGGGTCTGGGCGATCTTCCAGCCGCACCTCTACAGCCGGACCCAGTCCCTCGCCAACGAGTTCGGCCAGGCGTTCGTCGACGCCGACGAGCTCGTCGTCACCGACATCTACGGCTCCCGCGAGACGCCGGTCCCCGGCGTCACCGGCAAGCTGGTGGCGGATGCAGCGCGGGCCCGGACGGGGGCCCACGTCCGCTACATCCCCCACATGGCGGCCGTCCCCGGCGAGATCGTCGATGAACTGGAGCCGGGCGACCTGGTGGTCACACTCGGCGCCGGTGACATCACCGTGCTCCCCGACGAGCTGACCCGGGCGCTGGCCGAGCGGTGACCGCCATCGACCACCCCCGTGTCCGTCGGGACGTCCCCCTCGCGCCGCTGACCACCTACAAGCGGGGCGGCGCAGCGGCTTGGTTCCTCGACCTGGACGATCCCGACGACCTGGAAGGTCTCGTGATACCGGCCGACATGCCAGTCCTCGTGCTCGGACGCGGCTCGAACCTCGTCGTCGCCGATGCAGGCTTCCCCGGCCTCGTCCTCCGGCCCGGGTCGGGCATGGGTCGCATCGTCATCGAGGGCGACGAGGTCGTCGCCGGAGGGGCCGCAGCCCTCCCGCTGCTCGCCCGGGCCGCCGCACAGGCCGATCGCGGGGGGCTCTCGTGGTACGTCGGCATCCCCGGCTCGGTGGGCGGAGCCGTGCGCATGAATGCCGGCTGCCACGGCTCCGAGACCGTCGACAATCTCGTGGACGCCGACATCCGTGACCTGCGGACCGGGGAGACCCGTACGGCGACGCCTGCCGAACTGGACCTCTCCTACCGCCACTCCAACCTGACCGATGACGACTTCGTGTTGTCGGCTCGATACCGCACGACGTCGTCATCACGGTCCAAGGAAGAGGCCGAGATGCGTGAGATCACCCGCTGGCGCAAGGAGCGCCAACCCGGCGGGACCCACAACGCCGGCTCGGTCTTCAAGAACCCCGCCGGTGATGCCGCCGGCCGGATCATCGATTCGCTGGGTCTCAAGGGTCTGACCAGCGGGGGCGCGTCGGTGAGCGAAAGACACGCCAACTTCATCGTCGCCGACGACACTGCCACCGCCGGCGACATCCACACCCTCGTCGGTGAGGTCCGGCGTCGGGTTGCGGATGCAACCGGCATCGACCTCATCCCCGAGATCCGATTCGTCGGGTTCGCCGAGGAGGACGCATGACCATGGACCCACGAATCGCCGAACGCCGGACCGAGGTCCGGGAAGGGTCGGCCCGTGGGGACGCCAAGCGGCTGCTCCGGTGGTTCGCCGCCTTCGCCCTGATCGCCATGGTGGCCTGGGTCGCCCAGCTCCCGGCCTTCTCCGTCAAGCACGTGGATGTCGATGGTTCTGCACGCGCCGACGTCGCCGCCGCACTCGCGGCGTCCGGCGTCGAGGACGGCACCCCGCTGGTCCTCGTCCGACCGGGCGAGGTCGAGGCCGCCCTCGGCCTGGACCCCTGGGTCTCGTCGGCCAGTGTCCGCCATCACTTCCCCGACACGATCACCGTGGAGGTCACCGAGCGCCGGCCCGTCGTGAACATCCGATCGGCAGGACGGGTGCTCCTCGTCGCCGACGACGGCATCGTCGTCTCGACCAGCTCCGACCAGTCAGTCCCGACCGTGGACCTCGTCGGGGTGGTACCCAACACACCCGGTGAACCGGTGGGCGATACCCGGGCGGCGGGGGTTGCGGCATTCCTCGGGGCACTGTCGGCCCCGATGGTCGACGCCGGCCAGATCACCGAGGAGTCCGACGAGCTCTGGTACCACCTGCCCGGCATCGAGGTGCGGCTCGGTCGAGGGGTCGACATGGAAGCCAAGGCATACGCCTTGGAGGCTTTGATCAGTGAGGGCATCGAATCGGGCTCGACGATCCAGCTGGTGAGCGCGAGTCGCCCCGCAGTCGAGTCCCCGACCCCTGCCGACGCCGCCGCCGACGGCGCCGCGGGTGAGGACTCGGCGGGCGACGGGGAGACGCAGGACCCGTGATACCGGGAGATGGGGGCCATTCGGGTTATGCTTTCGCGACTTTCGAACGTCTACCGCGAGAGGCCATGACATGACGCGCCAGACGGCCCCACAGAACTATCTCGCCGTCATCAAGGTGGTCGGCGTCGGTGGCGGCGGCGTCAACGCCGTGAACCGGATGATCGAATCCGGGATCCGCGGTGTCGAATTCATCGCCGTGAACACCGATGCCCAAGCCCTGCTGATGTCCGATGCCGACATCAAACTCGACCTCGGCCGCGAAATCACGCGCGGTCTCGGTGCGGGTGCGAATCCCGAGGTGGGCCAGGCTGCGGCCGAGGCGCACAAGGAGGAGCTCGAAGAAGTCCTCCGTGGTGCCGACATGGTCTTCGTGACCGCCGGCGAAGGCGGCGGCACCGGCACCGGGGGAGCCCCGGTGGTCGCCGAGATCTCCAAGGGCCTCGGTGCCCTCACCGTCGGTGTGGTCACTCGCCCGTTCGGTTTCGAGGGTCGTCGCCGCTCCCTCCAGGCGGAGCAGGGCATCCAGAACCTCCGCGACGCCGTGGACACCCTCATCGTCATCCCGAACAACCGCCTGCTGGAACTGGCAGACGCCCGGATGCCGATCGTCGACGCCTTCCGCATGGCCGACGAGGTGCTCACCTCCGGGGTGGGCGGCATCACCGAGATCATCACCACCCCCGGCCTCATCAATGTCGACTTCGCCGACGTGAAGACGGTGATGGGCGAGGCCGGCGCCGCCGTCCTCGGCATCGGCAAGGCGAGTGGCGACGACCGCGCGGCCCAGGCGGCTGCCCGGGCCACCGCCAGCCCGCTGCTCGAGACCTCCATGGAGGGCGCATCCGGCGTCCTGCTCTCGATCGCCGGCCCCTCGACGATGTCGCTGCACGAGGTGAACGAGGCCGCATCGGTGGTCAACGAGCACTGTGATCCCGAGGCCCAGATCATCTTCGGGGCGGTCATCGACGACTCCCTCGGTGAGGACCTCCGGGTGACCGTGATCGCCGCGGGCCTCGAAGGCAACCGGCGTCGTCGCTCGTCGTCCTCGTCGATCTCCACGTCGGGCAGCTCCGACGACGACCTCGGCATCCCCAGCTTCGTCCAGGGATGACCCCCGCCGGCGTCGCCTTCTCGGCGGCCGCCGACGGCGACCTGCGGAACCCCACCGACCGGGATCGCTTCGCGGCGTCCGTCGGCATCCCCGCCGATTGGGCGACCGCCAACCAGGTGCACGGCGCCGATGTCGTCCAAGCCGTCGGTCCCGGGCCGGTCGGTGATGCCGACGGCCTCGTCACGACCCGACCCGGCCTACCGATCGCCGTGTTCACCGCCGACTGCCTCGGCGTGGTGCTGCACACCGACGATGCGGTCGCGGTTGGGCACGCCGGATGGCGCGGCTTGGCCGCCGGCGTGCTCGAGGCCGTGATCGCCGCCATGCCTTCGATGCCCGAGCGAGCCGACGTCGGCCCCTCGATCGGCCCCTGCTGCTACGAGGTCGGGCAAGAGGTGGTGGAAGCGGTCGGCCACCCCGACCGCACCACATGGGGGACGACTTCGGTCGACCTGCGGGCCGCCGCTGCCTCCCGGCTCCGCGCCGTCGCTCCAGGTGTCGAGATCTCCGTCGACGATCGCTGCACGCGATGCGGCGACGGCCTGCACTCACATCGGGCGACCGGGACCAGTCACCGACTGGCGGCCGTCGGATGGCTGCCATGACCGTCGCCGAACGATTGGCCGTCGTGCACGAGCGCATCGCCGCCGCTGCGGCGCGTGCCGGTCGTGCCGCCGATGGGATCCAGTTGGTGGCGATCTCGAAGGCCCAACCAGATGACCGGGTCCTCGCCGCCGCAGCAGCTGGGGTGACGGTGTTCGGTGAGAACCGCGCCGGTGGCCTGGCCGCCCACCACGCCCTGCTTCCGGATGTGGAGTGGCACTTCGTGGGTCACCTACAGACGAACAAGGTACGCAACGTCCGCCCCCGGGTATCGGTGCTCCACTCCCTGGACCGCCCGTCACTGGTGGAGGCCTGGCTGAAGGGCCCGGGGACGCCGCCGGCGGCCTACGTACAGGTGGACCTCGCGGCCGAGCCACAGAAGGGCGGTGTGGATCCCGAGGGCGCCGGTCCATTGGTGGAGATGGCCCGAGGCTACGGCATCGAGGTGCTCGGGCTCATGACGCTCCCGCCCCGCGACGATGATCCTCGTCGCTGGTTCTCGGACCTCCGCGAGCTGCGCGACCGACTCGAGGGGTCCGTCGGCCCGTTGCCGGGGCTCAGCATGGGGATGTCGGCCGACTTCGAATCGGCCATCGAGGAAGGATCAACGGCAATACGGCTGGGCACCACTATCTTTGGCCCACGACCGCAGGTCTAGCGGGGATTACGAAATGTCCAGTATGTGGCGCAAGACAATGGTGTACCTGGGGCTCGTCGACGAGGCTCCCTACGAAGCTTCGGCGCCCCAAGTGGCACCGCCCCAGCAGACGGCCCCACAGGAGCCTCCGCTGACGGCTGTCCCGAGCGAGCCCGATTCGGGCTTCGGCGCCCAGTCGGAGGAGCCCCAGACCCGGGTGGTCTCGAGTGGCCTCGGTCATGTGGAGGGTCGCCGCGTCGAGCCTCCCGTCGGATCGCGGCGTGCGGGCACCATCGGCGGCGACGACAGCCGACGGGGTGTATCGGAGCCGGGGACGGTGCGACCCGTGCAGTCGCTCGACCGCCAGGCCGAGGTCATCGAGCCGTTCACGTTCGAAGACGCCAAGCAGCTCGCCGACCACATACGCGAACGGACACCGGTCGTCCTCAACCTCCGCGATGTCGACCCGGACCTTGTGCGGCGGATCATCGACTTCTCGACCGGCCTCACCTACGCCCTCGACGGGTCGATGCGCAAGATCGGCACGGCGGTCATCCTCGTCCTCCCGCCCCGGGTGACCCTCGGCCGTGAGGAGAAGCGACGTCTCGCCGGCCTTGGGCTCTACGAACTCGAGATCGACGGCCGGTGAACCTCGGCTGCCTGGCCTCCACGGCACTGGACATCTACGGGTGGGTCATCCTCTCGGCCATTCTGTTGTCGTGGTTCCAGGTCCCGACCGATCACCCGATCGGCGCGGTGAAACGTGGCGTGGCAGCGGTCACCGAGCCGGTGCTCGCGCCGATCCGCCGGGTCATCCCGGCGGTGCGCCTGGGCAACGCCGCCCTCGACCTCTCACCCCTCATCCTGCTCATCGCCGTCCGCATCCTGGCGGGCCTGATTCCCTGCTGACCCCCGAGGAGCTGCCATGCCCCTGAGTCCGAAAGACGTAGAGCAGAAGACCTTCAACGCTTCGTTCCGCGGCTACGCCGAGGACGAGGTCGACAGTTTCCTCGAGCAGGTCATCGCCTCGGTCGAGGAGTACCAGCAGATGGTGCGCGAGCGTGATGCCCAGATCGCCGAGCTCGAAGCCGGTCTGGTCATGGCCCCGGTCGCCCCTGCCAAGAAGGAGCCGACGCCCCAGGTGCCCGAACCCGTCACCGAGACCCCGCGCCTTGCCGACGAGACGGCCGTCTCCCGGGCCTTGATCGTGGCCCAGCGAACCGCCGACCAACTGGTCGAGGACGCCAACTCGGAGGCCGACGAGATCATCGAATCGGCCAAGCATCGTTCGGCGGAGATCATCGAGGCCGAGTCGGCGCACCGGCGAGCCCTCATGGACGGCTACCGACGCCTGCGCAGCGAGCTCGCCCAACTGCGGGGGCGTATGACTGATTCGTTCGCCACCACGGAGACCACGTTCAAGTCACTCGAGTCCGAGGTCGACGAGTTCTTGTCCCGTGACCAGCAGTTCGATCGGGTCGAGAACCCGAGTGAGATCGGCGAGTTGGGCGAGGAGGCCGAAGCGATCGCCGAGGCCGAGGTCTCGGAGCCAGAGGTCCCCGAGGAGGCTCCGGAAGGGCCCGAGCGCCGACCCTGGGAGCGGGGCTAACCACCTGACCGGGCCGGTTCCCGGGTAGCGGAGTACCGACGAACTTCGGATCAGGCCTTCGCGAGGCCCAAGCTGGCCTGGTGGCCGACCAGGTCGACGGGGTCCCCGCCGTCCATTTCGTTGATCTCGACCGCCAGGCACTCGCCGGCGATGAGGTCGGCGTGGTCGTCGAAGGCAGCCCGAACGGTCTCATCATCCGACGACCAGGACACGGTCACCCGGTCCGTGACCTCCAGGTCGGCATCGCGCCGCAGGCGTTGGAGGGAGGCAACGATCTCGCGGGCGAGGCCCTCGGCTTCCAGCGCTGCGTCCAGGGAGGCATCGAGGGCCACCGAAACGGTTCGCCCCGTACCGACCAGCACGCCTTCCCTGGCCGATCGGTTGACCACGAGGTCGTCGGCGCCGATCAGGTGACCGGCCAACTCGCGGGACTCACCGTTGAGGATGGCGGTGATGTCGTCGCCGTCGAGCCGGGCGAGGGATGCCGCGACGTCTTTGACGGCCGGTCCGAGCCTGGGTCCCAGCACCTTGAAGTTCGGCTTGGCGCTCAGGTCGACGAGGGCTGCCTCGTCGGCGGACACGGTGACCTGCTTCACGTTCAGCTCGTCGGCGATCAGGGCCGTGTGCCCTTCGACCGCCGCCCGAACCGACGGGTCGGCCGTGAGCACCGTCACCTCGGCCAGGGGTTGGCGTACCCGCAGGTTGTCCTGCTTGCGGAGGCCGTGGCCGAGCCGGACGACCTCGCGCACCACGGCCATGGCCTCTTCGAGCTCGGTGTCGATGACCGATTCGTCGAACGACGGCCACTTCTCGAGGTGGACCGAGACCTCGGCGGTGTCGTCGTGGGCGACGACGAGACCCTGGTGCAGCTGCTCGGTGATGAACGGCAGCACCGGTGCCAGGACCTTCGAGAAGGTCACGAGCGCCTCGTAGAGGGTGGCGAAGGCCGACAGCTCGTCGGCTGAGGGAGCGTCGTCGCCCCGGCTCCGCCAGAAGCGTCGGCGGCTCCGTCGGATGTACCAGTTGGTGAGGTCGTCGATGAACGCCAGCGTCGGCGGGATGACGTTGTAGAGGTAGTAGCCCTCCATCTCGGTGTTGACGCGTGAGATGAGGCTCTGGAGCACGCTGAGCAGCCAGCGGTCGAGCTCGGGTCGCTCGGCCACCGGCGGGGCCTCGGCGAGCTGCTCGAGCCCGATGCCATCTGCCTCGGCGTAGGTCGTGAAGAAGCTGTAGGCGTTCCAGAGGGGGAGCAGCACGGTGCGGACGACATCGCGGACACCATCCTCGGAGAAGCGGAGCGGCTCGGCGCGCACGACCGGCGAATCGATGAGGTAGGCGCGCAGGGCGTCGGCACCGAAGTTGCCGAGCACCAGCTGGGGGTCCGGGTAGTTCTTGAGGCTCTTGCTCATCTTGCGGCCGTCCTCGGCGAGGATCAGGCCGAAGACGACGCAGTTGCGGAAGGCCTCCTTGTCGAACAGCAGGCCGGCCAGCACCACGAGGGTGTAGAACCACCCGCGGGTCTGGTCGAGGCCCTCGGAGATGAAGTTGGCCGGGAAACGGTCGGCGAACACATCGGCGTTCTCGAAGGGGTAGTGGAGCTGCGCGTAGGGCATGGCACCCGACTCGAACCAGCAGTCGAGGACCTCAGGGACCCGGGTCGCGGTCTTCGAGCATTGGGGGCAGTCGAACGTGACCGGGTCCACGAAGTGGCGGTGCAGGTCGCCGACCCGGGTACCGGAGAGCTCGAACAGTTCCTCGACGGACCCGACTGCGGTGAAGTGCCCGTCGGGGCACTCCCAGACCGGGATGCACGAGCCCCAGTAGCGGTTCCGGGAGATCGCCCAGTCACGGGCACCTTCGAGCCACTTGCCGAAGCGGTTCTCGCCGATGGCTCCCGGCACCCAGTGGATGCGCTCGTTCAGTTCGACGAGCCGGTCACGATGCTCCTCCACCTTCACGAACCAGGTGGGGATCGCCTTGTAGATGAGCGGCGTGCCGGTGCGCCAACAGAAGGGGTAGGAGTGGTGGATCGTGCCTTCGGTCAACAGCCGACCGGAGCCACGGAGTAGGCGCAGGAGCTCCTTGTCGGCCTCCTTGATGTTCTGTCCGGCGACGTCCGGGACGGCCTCGGTGAAGCGGCCCTCGGCATCCACCGGATCGACGAGGACATCGAGGCCCGCCGCCTGCAGGGCGGCGAAGTCCGCCTCGCCGTACGCAGGAGCCATGTGGACCAACCCCGTGCCCTCCTCGGTGGTGACGTCCGCCGAAGCGATCACGGTGAAGGCGCCGCGATCGCGTTCCTCGGCGAAGTACTGGAACGGTGGGTCGTAGCTCGCCCCGAGGAGGTCGGAGCCGGTCGCGGTGGCGGTGATGGTCGCCTCGTCGCCGAGTACGTCGCCCACGAGGGCTTCCGCCACCCAGGCGTGCCCGTCGTCGACGGCAACGCGCGCATAGGTGAGGTCCTCGCCGACGGCGACGGCGAGGTTCGAGGGGAGTGTCCACGGCGTCGTGGTCCAGATGAGGAGCTCATCGCCCTCGGAGACGGGACCGTGGTCGGCCACTGCCGGGAGCCGGACGACGATCGAGGGGTCGTCCACGTCGCGATAGTCGAGGTTGGCCTCGAAATTCGAGAGCGGCGTGGTGGCCCCCCACGAGTAGGGGAGCACCTTGAAGTCCTGGTAGACGAAGCCCTTGTCCCAGAGCGCCTTGAAGACCCACCAGACCGACTCCATGAAGTCGAGGTCCATGGTCTTGTAGTCGTGCTCGAAGTCGACCCAGCGGCCCATGCGTTCGGTGACGACCTCCCAGTCCTCGGTCGTCTCGTTGACCATGGCGCGGCAGGCCTCGTTGTACTTGTCGATGCCGAACTCGTTGATCTGTCGGGGGCCGGAGATCCCGAGCTCCTTCTCGACCGCCATCTCCACGGGCAAGCCGTGCGTGTCCCAGCCGAAGCGTCGCTCGATACGGTGGCCGCGCATCGTCCAATACCGGGGCACGATGTCCTTGACTATCCCGGCGAGGATGTGGCCGTAGTGGGGGCTCCCGGAGGCGAACGGCGGGCCGTCGTAGAACGTGTAGGCCTGGTCCTCGGGGCGCTCGTCCACGGAGCGCTCGAAGGCGTTGGTCCGCCGCCACAGGTCGAGCACCTCCAACTCGGAGGCGTCCAGGTCGGACGGGGGCGTGACACGTTTGAATGGGGGCATGGAGGCGGAATGGTACCGGTACTGCGTCGGTGGGCCGATGCCATTGCCCGGACCGCGGGCCCCTTTGGCGATACGGTCCCACCCATGTTCACCAGGCACGCCGAGGGCACGATGGTCACCGTCTGGGTGGTTCCGGGGGCCCGACGTACCGAGGTCGTTGGGCCCCATGGCGACGCCCTGAAGGTGCGTGTCGCGGCCCCTGCCGAGGCTGGGAAGGCGAACAGGGCTATGATCTCGCTGCTTTCAGACAGGCTCGGTGTCGACTGCCGCCTCGTATCGGGGGGATCGAGCCGCCGCAAGACGGTCCTCGCACCGGGTCTGGATCCACAAGACGTAGCCGCACTCACCGGGACGGGGACCGCTCCGATCCCGCCGCACGAGGAGGATCGGCCATGAGCCGCAAACTCGCAGATTCGACCATCTCCAAGCTTCGCAGCGCCCTCGACGAGGAGCGCGTGAAGCTGATGGAGCAGATCTCCGAGCATGCCAAGGAGATCGAAGAGGCGCTCCAGAACGAGTCGCCGAGCGAGCGGATCCCCGATCCGTCGACCGCCGAGGGTGGGACGCTCTCGTTCGAGTACGAGATGGCCCGCGAGCTCGACCAGGCCGCCGCCGATCGGATCCGACAGATCGACCACGCGATCGAACGCATGGGCGCCGGCACCTACGGCACGTGCGAAGAATGTGGGACGGACATCCCCATCGAGCGGTTGAAGTTCATGCCCCACGTCACGCTCTGTGTGGAGTGCGCTCGGAAGAAGCGTTGAACCGCTGGGCCCTCGCCGGCCTCGTCGCCGGCGGGATCGTGGTCCTCGACCAGCTGACCAAGCGCTGGGCCCAGCAGATGCTGCCCGGCAACCCCATCGTCGTGTGGGAGGGCTGGTTGGAGTTCGTCTACGCCGAGAACACCGGTTCGGCGTTCGGCCTGTTCCCGGGCGCTGGCGCAATCATCGCCGTCATCGGTGTCTTCGCCGTCCTCCTCCTGCTGTGGATGCTCCGTGAGGCGGGGAGGACGTGGGAGGTGGTCGGCCTCGGTCTCGTCGGCGGCGGAGCGATCGGCAACCTCGTCGATCGTTTCACGCGTGGCGAGGGCCTCGTCGATGGAGCGGTGGTCGACTTCATCAAGGTTCCGCTCATCCCGAACTTCAACGTGGCCGACGCCTCGCTGACCGTGGGAGTGACCCTGCTGCTCATCGTCACCTGGGTGTCGAGTCGTCGTGCCGAGTGAAGTCGTCCCCGAGCCGTTCGGCGGGGAGCGGTTCGACCGCGTCCTCGCCCTGGTGGCGGGCGTACCCCGATCCGAGGCAAGGCGACTGATCGAAGAGGGTCTGGCCACGGTCGACGGTGAGACGCCGGCACCCAAGACGAAGGTCGCCCCGGGCCAGCTGCTGGAGTTCCCCGAGCCCGAGGAGGTCCGATACGAACCGGACCCCGATGTCGAGTTCGGCGTCCTCCACGAGGACGAGCACCTGGCCGTCATCGACAAACCGGCCGGGCTCGTGGTCCACGCCGGCGCCGGACGGGCCGTCCCCACCCTGGCCGCCGGCCTGCTCGCCCGCTGGCCGGGCATGCGTGAGGTGGGCGAACCGGGCCGATGGGGTCTCGTGCACCGATTGGATCGGGACACATCCGGTGCCCTGCTGGTCGCTAAGTCCGACGAGGTCCTCTGGGACCTGCAGGACCAGCTCCGCCGTCGGGAGGTCTCCCGGACCTACGCGACGATGGTCGAGGGCGCATTCGAGGCGCCGACCGGAACGATCGACGCCCCCATCGATCGTGATCCCGACCAACCGACCCGCCGGGCCACGACGCCGTTCGGCCGACCGAGCCGAACCCACTACCGGGTGGAGGAGTCCTTCGAGAACCCGCCGGTCTCGTTGCTCGACGTCACGTTGGAGACAGGCCGCACGCACCAGATCCGCGTCCACATGGCAGCCATCGACCACCCCGTGGTCGCCGACCGGCTCTATGGGCGGTCGTCCACGCCGGGCCTGGGCTTGGATCGCACGTGGCTGCATGCCAGACGCCTCGCCTTCGTCCACCCGGTCGGTGGCGAGGAGGTGGTGGTCGACAGTCCGCTGCCGGACGTCCTGGCCGCCACGCTGGCCCGGCTCCGCTCCGACGACTAGCCGAAGAAGAGGCTGGCGACGTCGAAGCGGTCCCTCGGGAGGGGCCGTGGATCGGCGCAGGCCTCGGCCAGTCCGACCAGCTCGATGTCATCCCCTCGGAGGGAGACCATCTTCCCGCTCTCACCGGCCATGGCCGCCCTGGCCGCCTTCGCGCCGAGGCGGGTGGCGAGGATGCGGTCGTAGGCCGTGGGGGACCCACCTCGTTGGGTGTGACCGAGGACGACCACCCGGGTCTCGATCCCGGTGCGTGCCTCGACCAGTGGCGCAAGGAGGTAGGACACGCCGCCCAGTCGGGCGAACCCGAAGACGTCGACGCCGGCGTCGTGGTCGCCGATCTCCGGCGGCGGGGTGATGCCCTCGGCCACGACGACGATCGAGTACGGCCGGCCGCGATCTCGCCGCTCGATCAGGGTCTCGGTGAGGTCGTCGAGGTTCCAGTGCTCCTCGGGTACGAGGATCGCGTCGGCGCCGCCGGCGATGCCGGCATAGGCGGCGATCCATCCGACCGAGCGCCCCATGACCTCGACGAGCATGACGCGATGGTGGGACTCGGCCGTGGTCCGGAGCCGGTCGATGGCATCCGTGGCGATCTGGACCGCCGTGTGGAAGCCGAACGTGACGTCGGTGTGGGCGATGTCGTTGTCGATCGTCTTCGGGACGCCGATGCAGGGAAGGCCTTCCTCGGCCAGCTTGGCGGCCGATCGGAGGGTTCCGTCGCCGCCGACGACCACCACGGCATCGAGGTCGAATCGTTCGACGGTCGCCCGCACCGACGCGTAGCCGTCGCCGTGGACGTAGGGGTCGAGGCGAGAAGTGCCGAGGATGGTGCCGCCGGCCCCGATGATCCCACCGACCTCGTCCCGCCCCATCGGCCGGACCTTTCCGGTCATCAGGCCGTCCCAGCCCTCTTCGATACCCAGGACCGGACGTCCCTCGACCTCACAGGTGCGGGTGACGGCCCGGATGACGGCATTGAGGCCGGGGCAGTCGCCGCCTGCGGTGAGGATGCCGATAGCTCCCATGGGCCGAACGGTAGCCCCGTTGGGGTACGACCGGCCGCTCCCTAGCCTCGCCTCCATGGACGGACAGAGCGTCACCGCGCCGAGCTGTTATCGCCACCCGGACCGGGAGACCTGGCTTGCCTGCTCCCGATGTGGGCGTCCCATCTGTGGCGAGTGCTCGATCGACGCCCAGGTCGGCCAGCAGTGCCCGCACTGCGTCGCGGAGCAGGGCACGCAGAAGGTCGTCCGAGTACGTGGTGGACGCCTGGCCCTGCGGGACATCGCCCCGGCGACCTACGCGATCATCGCCGCCACGGTCGTCGTCTACGTCCTCAACTTCATCGGGCTCGTGACGACGGAGCAGTTCGCGATGCAGCCGATCTTCGTCCAGGAGGGTGAGTGGTGGCGACTGGTCACCCACGCGTTGCTCCATGGCGGCCTCTGGCACATCGGGTTCAACATGTACGCGCTCTACATCCTCGGCCCGAGCCTCGAGCGCCAGTTGGGCACGCCCCGGTTCGTGACGGCCTATGTCTTCGCCGCCGTCGCCGGGGGCGTCGCCGTGCAGTACCTCGCGGACCCCAGGTCCTGGGCGGTCGGTGCCTCCGGGGCGATCTTCGGCTTGTTCGGCCTCTGGTTCGGTTCTGCCCTCCAGAACCGGCATACACCGCAGGGCAGTCGGCAGTTCCGGTCGATCCTGTCGCTGTTGTTGATCAACGCGGCCATCTCCCTGATGCCCGGGATCTCCTGGCAGGGGCACCTCGGCGGCTTCCTCGCCGGCGTCGTCACCTTCCTCGTGGTCCGCAACGACCGCGAGGGCCGGGTCTCGACCTGGCTCCTGGCCACGCTGACCGTCGCCCTGATCGCGCTCACGCAGTTCATCCCAACGCTCTGAGCGTTCACCGGCGGCGCGTTTTCGCGAGCAGGGGGACCAGTTCGGGGGCCCCTGCTACGGTGCGAATCCCACCTTTGTAATTCGCCCAGACTGCCGCTGTGTCCGATCGATTCGCCCACCTCCACCTTCATACCGAGTTCTCCATGCTCGACGGTGCTGCCCGCGTCGAGAAGGTGGTCCAGGCCGCCGTCGCCGACGACCAGCCGGCGGTGGCCGTCACCGACCATGGCGTCCTCTACGGCGTCGTCGACTTCTACAAGGCGGCGACGAAGGCGGGCGTGAAGCCGATCATCGGTATGGAGGCCTACGTCACACCTGGCTCCCGTCTGGACCGGCCTCGGGGCGGTGGGACCCGCCACCACATGACGCTGCTCGCCGAGAACGAGATCGGCTACCGGAACCTGCTCACCCTGGCGTCGAAGGCCTACCTCGAGGGCTACTACTACAAGCCCCGGATGGACATCGAGCTCATCTCCCAGTACTCGGAAGGGCTGATCGGCACCTCGGGTTGTCTCGGCGGCGAGGTGCCCCAGATGCTCGCCCCGGACGCCAATTCGGAGGAGGGGAGCCACAAGAACCAACAGCGGGACTTCGATGCCGCCGTGGCCGCAGCCGCCAAATGGCAGGACATCTTCGGCAAGGACAACTACTTCATCGAGATCATGGACCACGGGTTCGAGGCCCAGCGCGGGGTGCTGCCGGATCTCCGTGAGATCGCCAAGCAGGTGGGAGCGCCGCTCCTGGCTGCGAACGACGCCCACTACGTCACCCCCGACGAAGCCGACGCCCACGACGCACTGCTCTGCATCCAAACCGGTTCTACCAAGGACGAGCCGAACCGCTTCCGGTTCAACGGCGGCCCCGAGTACTACATGAAGACCGCCAGGCAGATGCGGTCCCTCTTCCCGACCGAGGACTTCCCGGGCGCGTGCGACAACACGCTCTGGATCGCCGAGCGAGCAGACGTGAACCTCGAGTTCGGCAACATCTTCCTGCCGGAGTTCCCAACGCCACCGGGCAAGTCCGAGGAGCAGTACCTCCGCGACCTCGTGATGGAGGGCGCCAAGGAGCGCTACGGCGACCCGCTGGGGACCGAAGTCGTCGACCGGATCAACCACGAGCTCAAGATCATCGAGGACATGGGCTTCCCGGCCTACTTCCTCATCGTCTGGGACCTCATCCGCTACGCCAGGGACAAGGGCATACGGACCGGACCGGGCCGTGGTTCGGCCGCCGGCGCCATCGTGTCCTACTGCCTCGGGATCACCGACCTGGACCCGCTCGAGTACGGACTGATCTTCGAGCGGTTCCTGAACCCGGGTCGACGCCAGATGCCCGACATCGACATGGACTTCGACGAGCGCTACCGCGCCGAGATGATCAGGTACGCCGCCGAGCGTTACGGATCGGACCACGTCGCCCAGATCATCACGTTCTCGACGCTCAAGGGGAAGCAGGCCGTCCGTGACGCCGCCCGGGTCCTCGGCCACCCCTATGCGGTGGGCGACTCCATCTCGAAGATGTGGCCCCAGCCGATCCTCGGCAAGGAAGCCACCATCGACGACTGCCTGGTGGCACCCCCCGCCGATGCCGAGCAGCACCGAAAGGACTTCTACGCCGAGGGCGGCGGGATGCGCCAGGCCTACGAGCAGCAGGCCGAGGTGCGAGAGACGCTCGACACGGCCCGCGGACTCGAAGGGCTCCGACGCCAGGACTCGATCCATGCCGCCGCCGTCGTCATCACCCCCGTCCCGGTGACCGACGTGGTCCCCATCCAGCAGAAGGGTGACCAGGCGGAAGTCGTCACACAGTACGAGATGCACGGGGTGGAGGACCTCGGCCTGCTGAAGATGGACTTCCTCGGTCTGCGAACCCTGACGATCATCGATCGGGCGCTCGATCTCGTGGAGCGGTCCACGGGGTCCCGCCCCGACATCGACGGCGTCGACCTCGACGACGACAAGACCTTCGAACTCCTCCGGAGGGGCGACACCATCGGGGTGTTCCAGCTGGAATCGAGCGGCCTGCAGGCGCTCATCAAGAAGCTCGAGCCCGACCGTTTCAACGACATCATCGCCGTCAACGCCCTGTACCGCCCCGGCCCGCTCGGCGCCGACATGCACACCATGTATGTGGAGAGAAAGCACGGCCGTCAGGAGGTCGAGTACGACCATCCCGAGCTGGAGTCGATCCTCGGCGACACCTACGGGATCATGGTGTACCAGGAGCAGGTCATGCAGGTGGCCCAGCAGATCGCCGGGTTCTCCATGGCCGAAGCCGATGGACTGCGCAAGGCGATGGGCAAGAAGATCGCGTCGGTGATGGCCGAGCAGCGCGAGAAGTTCGTCGGCGGGGCGGTCTCCCAGGGCCATCCCGAGGCGCTGGGCAACCGGCTCTTCGAGCTGATCGAGTACTTCGCCGGCTACGGCTTCAACAAGTCGCACTCTGCCTGCTACGCCTATGTCGCCTATCAGACCGCCTGGTTGAAGGCCAACCACCCAGCCGAGTACATGGCGGCCCTGCTCACCTCCACGAAGCAGAACAAGGACCGCACCTCGTTGTACCTGGCGGAGTGCCGAAGCATGGACCTGAAGGTGGTCCCACCCGACGTGAACCGATCCGACATGGACTTCACCGTGGTCGACGGTGAGATCGTCTTCGGGCTCTCGGCGGTTCGCAATGTGGGCGAAGGCGTGGTCGAGAAGCTGATCGAGGCTCGGCGCGAGGGCGGCTCCTTCGCCGACCTGCGCGACTTCCTCGACCGGGTCGACCTGGCAGTCCTCAATCGCCGCACGATCGAGTCCCTGGTCAAGGCCGGTGCGTTCGATGCGATGGGACTGGCCCGCAAGAGCCTCCTCGAGGTGCTGGACGAGACCATGCCGTCGATCATCGAGCGACGTCGCAACGAGGACAATGGTCAGTTCGCCCTGTTCGGCGGCTCCGACGACCGGGCGGAGCGGGCGCCGCTGGTGGTCGGCGATGCCGAGTGGCCGAAGAAGATCAAGCTCGGCTTCGAGAAGGAGATGCTGGGCCTCTACATCTCCGACCACCCGCTCTTCGGCGTCGAGCACGTGCTTCGTGGACAGACGACGTCGACGATCCCGGCACTCGAGGACCGTCGGGATCGCGAGGAGGTCGTCGTCGGCGGGGTGGTCTCCTCGGTGACCCGTCGATACACGAAGGACGGCAAGCCCATGGTGTTCTTCGACCTCGAGGGCCTCGAAGGCACGGTCGAGGTGCTCTGTTTCCCCAAGACGGCCGAGACGTACGGTCTGTTGGTCGAGGAGGACTCGATCCTGCTCGTGAAGGGCCGGATCGACCACCGAGGCGACGAGGTCAAGGTGGTCGCCGCGACCCTCACGGAGCCAAAGCTCGATGCGAACGCCCCGATCCGCATCGAGGTCACGGCGGCCGACCTGAGCAAGGACAAGGTCAGCCGGCTCCAGATGGTGCTCGGCAACCACCCGGGGAGCGCCGAGGTGCACCTGCACATCAACTCCGGCGAAGGGCACAAACTCCTCCGACTCAACACGCATCGGGTCGAGCCCCGCTCCGACCTGTTCGCCGAGCTCCGGGAGCTCTTCGGCGCCCGCGCCGTTTGATGGACGTCACCTTCCGGCCGGCACGCCCTGACGACGCCGAGGCGGTCGTCCCACTCATCCTCAGCTCGGGCCCGGCTGCGTTCGAGTACGTGTTCGCCCGACCGGGGTCCGACGCGACGGCATTCCTGCGAGCGGCGTTCCTGGCCGACGCCGGTGAGTTCGGGTGGCCGAACCACACGGTCGGGGAGTCCGACGGGAAGGTCGTGGCGACAGGCGCCGGTCATACGGGCCACGGGTTGGCGTGGACGATTGCTGCGGCGCGCCAGATCTTGTCCCACCACGGCTGGGCGTCGGGGTGGGGGACCATGGTGCGCGGTCTGCGTGCCGAGTCCGTCATCCGGCCACCCAAGGAGGGGGAGTGGTATCTCGGGCACCTCGGGGTTGCGGAGAACGTTCGCGGCCGAGGGATCGGTACCCGGCTCATCCACCACCTGCTCTCCCTCGGCGACGGGTACACGGAGG
>JAHEFX010000030.1:15504-19815 GCA_024639975.1 bacterium | reverse complement strand
GATCAGTCGGGCGACGGTCTCGAGCGCGTCGACGGCGGAGCCACCGCTGTGATCGGCCAGGTCGAGCGAGGCGGCGACGAGCGGACCGTGGTCGTCGAAACCACCGGCGAGGTCGGCCACTACATCGCCCATCGGAAGTCCGAGCCGTGCCCGTCGGGCGACCTTGCCGAACAGCTCATCGGTTCGACAAGCGGTGTGAAGCGCCGAACGCAGCGACATGCCACTCCGCAGTTCGGCGGTGATCGACGCCAGGACCTCGAGTCGACGGTCGACCACCATCGGGGCTCGACGGCGAGAGACGAGTACGAGCCCGACTGCTCCGACGGCTGCCCACCACGGCACGAACCAAACGAGTCCCGCGGCGATCAGGCGCGGGAGCGGAGCGCCGTTCACGGCCGCCAGGCTCAGCAGCACCACCGCCGTCATCCGTGGATCCACTCATCGTGGGAGGCGTCGGCGCCGACGCGAACGATCGCTGCGACGTGACGGCCCTCACTGGATCGGGATACCTGGACCACCAGGTCCACGGCAGAACGGATCTGGCGTCGGACCGCCTCCGCCCGGAACTGACGATCACCGCTCATGGCGAGGACCTCCAGCCGAAGCAGTGCCTCCTCGGGTCCGTTGGCGTGGATGGTGGACATGGATCCGTCGTGACCGGTGTTGAGGGCGCCGACCAGATCCAATGCCTCGGCACCGCGGACCTCGCCCACTATCAGGCGATCGGGACGAAGGCGGAGGGCGGAGCGGACCAGGTCCCGGATCGTCACCTCCCCGCGTCCCTCCGTGTTGGGGCTGCGGGTCTGGAGCCGAACCACCCGGCCGCCCAGTTGGAGCTCGGGTGCGTCCTCGATGCAGACGACCCGCTCGTTCTCCGGGAGCTCGCCGGAGAGCACATTCAGGAGCGTGGTCTTGCCGGACCCGGTCCCCCCGGTCACGAGGATCGTCTCGCGTTCTCGCACAGCGCATCGCAGGACTTCGGCGCCGTCGACGTCGATGCCGCCGACGGCGACCAGTCCCTCGAGATCGGCGACGGCTGCCGTGAACCGACGCACGGCGACGATCGGGCCGTCCACGGCAACGGGCGGGATGACGGCATGCAGCCGCGAACCGTCGGGCAAGCGAGCGTCGACGGTCGGCGCTGCCTGGTCGAGGCGCAACCCGAGTGGGGCGAGGGTCCTCGCCAAGGCGGCGTCGAGCTCGGCTCCGTCCATCCGGACCGACGTCGCCTCCAACACACCCTGTCGCTCGATGGTCACCAAGCCGTCGCCATCCACGAGCACGTCGGACACGTCGGGATCGCGGAGGAAGGACTCGATGGGGCCCAGGCCGAGCACGGCATCGACCACGTACTGGACGTCATCGGGCGAAGCCAGCGGCGACTCCTCGGCGAGGCCGGCCCGGGCGGCCGCCTCGACGGAACGGCGATCCAGGGGGGTGTCGGCGTCGACGATGCGAGCGACGACCCGATCGACCAACGTCATATGGCGCTCCAGACCCGGCGCCACGCAGAGACCCACCGCCCGCCGGCAGTGCGGCCGGCGAGGAGCGCTCGAGCCGTTCGGACCGGGAGCGGGGGCAGGACGATGCCCGACAATCCCTTGGGAGTCGGCACGAAGCCGGTCGGTTGGTGGACCCAGGCGGGGGTGACCGGCCCGAACAACGGCGCAACCTCGATGGCCGTCCCGGTCCCGGCCCGCACCACCACGAAGGGCCATGTGCGTGCCAGTGCCCGAACGACCGGATCGGCATCACCGGGGTCGGCATCACCGAGCGGAAGGACCGCCACCCGGCCCTGTCGGGGCGTCAGGTCGTCGGCGCTCGGCCCCTCGGCGATGAGGTCGGCGACGGTCCGCTGCCCGCGCAGGGGTGGGGCGTCGGCGGCCAGGTCGACCACGACGGCCGTACCCACCGCAGCGGCCGCGCCGAGCGGGGCAACGACCGAGAGCAATCCGTCATGGTGGATGCGGAGTGGGAGGACCGGCATACCCCGAACGTAGGGAGGCGAGGCCACGGCGTGAAGGGCTTCACAGGGCGTCCGAACCAGCGCATGATGGACGGTTGCCAAGCCTCGAATTGGTAGACTTGCGAGGCATTCGCGAGGAGGCCAGCTGCCATGACCACAACGTCCGACTTCGACTCGATGCTGTGGCGAGCACTACTGGTCGGCGGCATCATCACCACCGCGATCGGAGCCGTCCTCACCTTCTGGCCCGACATCGCCATCTCACTGATCGGTTGGTTGGTCGCCATCCAGTTCGTAGTGCTCGGTCTCGTCTTCATGGTCGGTCGCACCATCACCGGGGAGGGAGCCGGATCCGTGATCCTCGGCATCATCCTGGGAGCGATCGGTATCTGGGTGGGCGTGATCGCCTTCCGCAACCCCACCGGTGTCGTCGCCATCCTCACGTTCATCATCGGCGCCGGTTGGTTCATCGGTGGGGCGGTCGAGATCTTCGACGCCGTGGCCGATGGCGACACGCCGGCCCGAGGCTGGGTGATCGTGCTGGGCATCATCTCGGCACTCGCCGGCCTCGTGCTGCTCTTCTACCCGGTCGAGTCTGCCGCGACCCTCGCCGTTCTGACCGGTGTGGTCATGCTCATCATCGGGATCGCGCGGATCGTCCAGGCCTTCCAGGTCAAGGGACGGCTCGGAGCCTGACCGCCGGCCCCGTGGGAATCGCCGCGCAACGACGTTCTGACGCGTAGCGTTTCGTCCCATGGCCGACGACAGCATCGAATTCGACGAGCCCGCACACGAGGACGTCCCCGTGGAGCCAGAGGACCAGACCGAGATCGAGGTCGACGGTGGCGATCTGCCGAAGTTCGATCCGGAGTTCGAGCTGGAGCACTGGGACACCGAGGAAGGACCCGTGGTCGGTGTCCGCTACGACGGCCCCGAGGTCCCCAGCAAGGCCGATCGCGTGGCGTTCGTGAAGGCCGCCATGGAGCACGGCTAGGAGCCGACCGTGTGGGCCGTCGGGGTCTACCGAGGGATTCCCCCGTCAGGCGGATGGGTCCCGCCGATCCGCACCGCCGTCGCCGCCCTTGCCGTGGCGCTCGCTTCGTGCTCGGGCCCTGCAGCGGCGCCGACCACGACCACCACCACGACCAGCCCGCCTCCCCCGACCACAGTCGAGCCGACGACCACGACTCCGGCAGCGACCACGACCACCACGACGGCCCCGTCCTACCCCTACGACTTCGCCGTCCACCCGGCATCACCGGCCATCACCACGGGCGACTGGGACAGCGGCTACACGGCGGTCCCCTTCATCACCCGGACCGACGAGGAGTTCCTGCTCTTCTACTCCGGCGCCCCAGGACGGGGCCCCGAGCTCGGGCTCGCAACCTCCCCCGACGGCATCGAGTTCACCAAGCACCCCGACAACCCGCTCCTCGAGGGCACCGGACTCGGAGTCGGCTGGCTCATGGCCGTCGAACGAGAGACCGACTGGGTTCTCTGGTACGTCGAGGGGTTCTCGCCTCCCTACCGAGACCTCCTGCAGGCCCGGGCGCCCTCCCCCGCCGGCCCCTGGAGCGACGATGGCGAGATCATGAAGGCGCCCGATCGTGAGTGGGACGTCTTCTTCGTGCCGACCGGTGTCACGGATATCGACGGCACCCTCTGGATGGCGTATGCCGCCTACGACCAGACCGACCGGATCCCCTCCGTGGCGCTCATGACCTCGACCGACGGGGGTGAGACCTGGGTGCCCCGAGACGAGCCGATCCACACGGCGACACCGGGCGGCTGGGACGAGAAGGGCGTGGTGCCGGCCAACATCGTCGAGACGCCCCGTGGCCTCGAGCTCTTCTACCTCGGCTTCAGCTCGCCGCCGAAGGTCGGCTACCAGGCCGACACCATTCCCATGGGGGTCCTCGTCTCCGCCGACGGCGGGGAGACCTGGGTACCCGACAACGACGGTCTCCCCATCCTCGACACCGGGGAGAAGGGTTGGCCAGGTGTGACCGTCGCCTGGATCGACGGGGAGTACCACCTCTATCTCGGAGACGACCTCGGGAGCGAAGGCATCAAGCACATGGTCGGGACGATCCCATAGGGATTACTCGTCGGGCGAGAGAGATCCCCCCACAAGGGCGGATGGGGAAGCGGAGTAGGAGGGGGAAGGCGGGCATCTGCCGAACAGCACCCCCCGGGGGGACCTCCCGGGCTACTCGCCCTCCAAGAGCTTGCGGCGGGTGACTTCCTCGTCGGCCGCCAGTAGCCGGTCGGCGACGTCGAGTTGGTCCCGCTCGGCCCGCATCAAGCGCTCCTGGAGCTCCATCTCCTGCATGCGGAGCTGATGG